>CAYMEF010000112.1:0-1508 GCA_964389625.1 uncultured Thermoplasmatales archaeon | reverse complement strand
CACCGATGAAGGTTTCATGGTTCATGGGTTGTGGGTGAAATCCATTCGTTTGCTCAACCGTTTCAAGTCTGTAGTCCCTGAATAACTTTGAAAGGACGGCATTAGCCCCCTCTATTTTTTCTGGATTCTTTGTTACTAGGACTATCCTGACGGGAGTCTTCCGCTTCCCATTCTCATCTACTTCCCCTTTTAAGATCCTCTCCGATTTGATCGGCATTAGATCATCTGCCAGGATTTCTCCCACGTTTTCGACTAGAAGAGGTGCGATGCCTTTGGACTTCCTTATGAAATTAATCGTGGAAATGAATTCGAGCGTCTCGTTGGATGATACTATTGCGTCATATTCTGGGGAGAGAGTGGAACCGTAAGGATCTAGCAACTCCAGTATTCTAGCATGTGCCCCTTTGCTTTTAAGATAATTCTCTAGATTTGCCTTCCTTGTTTCATAGGGAGGAACCACGTACCTCTTGTTGAACCTGAATTTGTCGGAAGTGAGACCTATCGTAAGCTCTCCCAGCTTTAGGCCCCTGCTTATCATTTCCCTGTGGGCCCTATGAAGAATACTGAAAGTACCACCGAGGAGAACTTGCACTCTGCTTGATAGCTTTTCGTTATAATATTTATGCGTATCTGGCAGGCGAGATCATAAGGCCTCTTTCTCTAATAAAGCGAATCGCTAGATGTCCAATTCGATGAACCCGTTTTCTTCCCTGACAGAGTATGTCTTCAACGAAAGCTTATCCATGAGTATGTCCGGGGCAACGAACGGAGGAGCCACCATTTTGCCGTCGGTCAAATTGAATTCTGCGTGATGGCAGAAGCACTTCACCTTCAACGTCTCAGGTTCCAGGCTTCCGAGTATGCATTTTGCATGGGAGCACACCCCGTTAATTGCATAGAGTTTATCATTTACGCTCGCTATATAGACGACGTCGTCTCCAACTTTGACGCTTGATCCTCCCGCCATTTTGAGGGCCCTTGCAGAAATTGTCTTGTGCCAGGTCATAATCGTAGTATTTCTAAATCAAGAATAATATCCTTTTGTCTTCACGTTTTTGATTAAAACGCCATTTATCATTTAGCGAGCCATCGAACATTAAACTTAAATTCAAGTTTCTTAAATCAGGGTAATGAAAATTGCAGTAGTCCATAGTAAAGAGAATGAACTTGTTCCACTGGATCTTGCAGAACTTATCAGCATAGTTGATACGGACGAGAAAAAGATCAGCCAGTATCAGAATCCAGGTTATGAAAAAGTTCCTGGAGGCAAGGAAATAACAATGGCAGCCGTACTGAAACTTCAGCCAGATGCGGTTGCAGTAAAGGAAGGGATGATGTGTCCTGGATCTTACAGGATGTCTGTTGGCAGGATAAAATACGCACAGTTCGATGAAGGGAACCTGGATGGCATACTGTCGAAAGTAGACAAGGCTGACGAATTTATCACGGATGACATTCCTCCTGATATTTACCGTGAAGTAGAATAAACCTAGAGAAGAAGGCATCTA
>CAYMEF010000111.1:0-1631 GCA_964389625.1 uncultured Thermoplasmatales archaeon | reverse complement strand
GGTAATGTTCAAAATCGATTGAACACTACAGATTCAACTTATAGTTGACATTCTCAAAAATAGGATAAAGTTTAGACTCAGTTATCACTAGGAGAGGAATCAATTACGAGACCCCGGATGACACGAGCTGAGCCCCTGCGGTTTTGCCGTTGTGAATGTATTGTACTATTGGAATCGTCTTTCTCAACCACTTTAGCTTCCCTTCAATTAATTCTTTTGCACTCCTTGATAGTCTATATCTACGACTCTTACCCGGGTTTGTCCTTTAATACCGAATAAAACGACAGAATTTTGAATAAAGCGACAAATGGACATTCGAATTCACAATCAATGAATCCTAGATTGGTTAGTATTGTAGTTCCTCAGGCTAATTTGTTTAAAACTGATTAAGGATTGGATGTCAGGGTAGCTACGAATACAAGGGCTAGAAAAGGTGCTCCAAATCTAGCTAATACCGTGACCTATGGTTCAACTTTGGTTAGGATAGAATCAATGTTGTGGAGAGTTGCATTGTTCCTTCATCAACTGAAAAATGATAGATAGATGAGTAGAGAATGAAGTAAAAGTGAGCGGCAAGGGCAATATTGATCCTACCCATATAGGAGTTTGTTGGAAGGGAAGTGAAATCGTAGGATAACGCGGTGTCATTGAACATTTTCGAGGTTCCCTCAAGGTTCAAGCCAACAGGCACACCATCTGCGGTTACTGTTATTTGGCCCAACCACACTGAAGCATTCGTGAATGGGAAACTCAGGTTCTGGGACAGTTTCTCCGTTATGATGATAGTGCCGAATGAACTGTCCGAACTCCAGTTCTGCGTCAGAGTATAACCGGCAATATAAAAAACAGCATGCTGTCCGGCATAGGAAAAGGAGACGTTGCCGAAGTTCAGGTTGATTTCGCCCTGCTGAATAAGCTGGCTTGGGTAAAAGGCTGTCATTGTTGTCGGGGGTATAGAGGTATCACTGTAAATGCTGAAAAGAACAACCGCAATAACAACAGCGATTAAAATGACGGCAGTGACCTTTCTCATAGTTCATCGTGCTTCCTGGAAGGGCCTCCGCACGTCCCGTCAGAGAACGCCTCAAAGTACTTCCCCTTCATCTCTGGACTGAAGCACTTCACAGCATTTTCCCACGCAATCTCGTTCAACTCATCCCTCTTCTCTTCACCTATCTTTCCCATCTTTCCACCTCCATATCCATTAGGGCAACGGTATATATGTGTTTGCATATATCGCGTAACAGGATGGTCGGGGAAGGGACTCTAGCGTGTTTCTCTTATGCTGTCCCAGAGGGCATCGACGTTGGGATTCTTTTCCTAGAACCTGAGTTTAACCATATCAAATTCCCCCATGCTCCATGGCCTGTATGTTTCCGTGAGATTGAGCACCCTGATGAATTCCGGTTTCAGGACGTTCCTTATGGAGATCACCCTTTCCTTCAAACAAAGTGAGGAGCATTGTTTATCAAGAAGTTCGTGCTGGTTAAAACAAGTACGGAGCCAATGAGTGTGAAAAGAGGGAAGAAAATTCCCACAATGAACATTATTCCTGCAGTATCATAGGAGGAACCGCTGAAGTGGCGCTTTAGCCTGAAAAATCCAAGTACAAGTGCGAGTATTTCCCCAAC
>CAYMEF010000110.1:0-1802 GCA_964389625.1 uncultured Thermoplasmatales archaeon | reverse complement strand
ATTTCAACAGTAATGGTCTACCTGCAAATCTACCCGCGACATATTCAATGGGCACAACGGCTCCGGTGAGGGCTATTAAGTACACAATAAAGGGGTTGAAGAGGCCTACCGAACTGAGATATCCAAATAGCGGAAGGGTGATGAAATCCGGGATTGGGAGTATACGGAGAATGAAAACTCCTACGTATCCTGCGAGCAGGTGAGGGAATGGAATGTTCTGATGCGAATAAGTGTAAGAAGAGACGTTAAAGAAATGGAAGTAACCATTCAGTATTCCAGTTAGTGCAAGAACTATGACAGATATAGCAATTATGAACCCATAATGCCAGTATTTACTCAGCCTATTTTCTATGCTGTGAATTATCGCAGCTGTGCCCTCTAACGACATCAGGCCGCTCCTCTGCCAGAACAGATTTCCTTCTAATAGATAAAACCAATCTTGTTTTCACAATTCCCAGGTGTCGAAAAGAACATGTGCATCGTGATTGTAGGGAAGTGGACCGGTATAGAAATAGATGGCGTGAAGAAGACGATAAATCGCAAAGCAGGACTCATCATTCTAACACTGGCAAAGTGATTTTAGCTCAATTTAAGTGTGCCAGTTCTTTTATCTCGCCGCCTAATAATCAGTTCTGCATAAAAATCTGAGCAAACTTACGGTAAATGGGTATATCTCAATAGCGTTGTTACTGCAGATTAGCGTTCTCCTTATCAGACTTGCAGGAACGTTCATTTACGGAAGCTATGCCCTCCTCTTCGAAAGTTTTCACATATTGACAGACATCCTTGTGACTGCTACAGTCTTTGCTGCAATACGCCTCTCCAACAGCAATTACAGCAAGAAGTACTCGTATGGCCTATTCAAGATAGAGGATCTCGTATCACTGGCTATTGCAGCGATAATTGCCTTCACGGCAATCGATCTCCTGATAACTCTCCCATCCGAAAACGCAGCACTGAGCCTTCAGTCGGGAATACTCGAGTTAGTCTCAGTGGTTCCCCTGTTTCTGTCTGGCTTCGTGAAGATAATTGGAGGCGGAAGAGTGAACTCCCCTTCACTCGTTTCTGATGGTCATCACAACTATTCTGATGTTTATGTCGGTATCGGAGTAGGGATCGGACTCCTGGTGAGCTACTTTACCCATGTCAGTCTCTTCTATTACATAGCAATTGGAATCGCAGCTATAGGAATCTTCTACACGTCCATCAAGATAGGAAGGGATAGTGTCATAGGAATAATGGATCTCCCCAAGGACAAGAAGGTAGTCCCAAAGATAGATGAGATTGCAAGGGGAAACGACCAGGTAACGGATGTCAGGTCGATAAAAGTCCGCTGGGCAGGCCCTGTCATCTTTGTAGAAATAGTACTAACGGTGAACAGCAAGTTGACGATTGAGGAGGCACATGGTGTCGCCGACTCTATTGAAAAGGGAGTACTGAATGATGTGTCTAGCGTCAAAGATGTAGTTATCCACATAGAGCCTTCAAGGAATTCTGAAGGATCGTGATTCTTCCAACATCTGAACCTGGCAAGATAGATCAGAGGACATCTAAATCGCGAAATCATCTCGTCGTGAAGATCAAGGACGGAGAGAGACTGGATTCGAAGACCGTAAATATTCCTACACACGAGATTACACCAGAAAGGAATGCCGAAAGAGTGCTGAGCATAGCCAAGGAGAACCCGGTCACAGATGCTCTTGTCTTGAATGCTGGGGACATACTCTCACCTCTTCTGACGGTAAATCACATAGAGTTGTGGAAAGCTCGTTCAGGTATACGTTCGCCAGGAGCGGCGATAT
>CAYMEF010000109.1:0-1871 GCA_964389625.1 uncultured Thermoplasmatales archaeon | reverse complement strand
CTGACGCTCCGATCACCACCGTTCCCGCAATAGCACTAGATATACCTGTACCGCTTCCAGTTGAAAGTGTTGTGATGGTAGCGTTGCTGTAATTCCCAGCCCACGAATTAAACACTGGATACAACAAACTCGATCCAGACTCGGAAAGAGTTACTTTTGCTGCTTTTGTGTTGGGATGTGAAGAAAGAACCACTGCTGCAACTGCTCCAACAACAACAATTACGACAACCACAACTGCAATTATCGCTATCGTTGACCTATTCATAAACTCTCAAGTCTATGAGAGTTCGCCTTTACTTATTGAAATGCAAATGAGAATTGCAGGTCTACCCTATGGTAAGTAGTGAACAGTTTACTATATAGCAGACATTATTCTCAATACTTACAATTTCTCTGCCCTCTTAAGTGAGTTGGGAAATGACCGACTTTTAGTATATGAGTTCAGCGTATTCAAAGACCCAGACAGCAACCCCTTAGGGATGGGTCATCTTAAGGTTTGGTCCACTTCAGGCATAGGATTTTCCAAGAAGTTTATCTACGTTGTTTGGTAATATTGTAAGTCAAGGCTTCAAACATTACAAGAGGTTTCACATCTATTGTGCGGAAGGTAAAGATTTTATCAAGTCTCTAATATTGTTGTTGCATGGAACTCACTAACGGTGAGAGAAAACTCATAAAATATCTGAGAGGGAAGGGTTACGTTGGAATTGAAGAACTCTTCAAGATATTTGACAAAAATGAGGTTACGAGTTCCATCTCTTGGCTCAGAGAGAAGAAGATAATCAATGTGATGGAAAAACCAGTCACATATTTTTCGATTGGATCGGAAGGAGAAAGGGTCCTTTCCAAGGGGCTCCCAGAGGAGACTCTCCTTGGACTATATGCCTCAGGCAAGAGGAAAATGGTGGAACTGGAAAAGGAGATGGGTGACGATCTGAGATACGGACTCGCCCAGGTGTTCAAGAATGGTGGAAGGGTTGTTAATGGAGAGTTGGTCATAGACGGTGATCTGAGGATTCGAGATCAGATAGTTCGTACAAAGAACGCCCTGAAGTCTGCAAGGGATGGGAAAATGAGCGATCAAGACGCTCAATTGCTCAGGCCTAGGAAAGGATTCGTTAACGAGAAGATCAGGATAGAAAGGACGATCAAGCTCACAGCAGTAGGTGAACAGATTGCACCAGAATCACTCGTGGATAGCAACGAGATCAACCAAATAACGCCCGAGATAATCGAAAAATTCAACGATAACATGAATCTCAGGCCGTACGATCCAACGCTCTATGCACCAAGATTCCTACCTGGTAAGATCCACCCACTCTCAGAATTCATCGAAGAAGTCAGGGAGGTTATGCTGGAAATGGGGTTCAAGGAACTGAAAGGACAAATCGTCGAGACCGCATTCTGGAACATGGATATGCTTTTCATACCACAGAACCACCCTGCAAGGGATATGCAGGACACCCTCTACGTAAAGGGAACCAGAGAAATCGATCCGGCAATTGCGAGAAAGGTGAAGAGAGTTCATGAGAAGGGAATAGCAGGATCGAAGGGTTGGAGGTACAAGTGGTCGAGGGAAGAAGCATCCAAGCTCCTACTCAGGACTCATACCACCGTAAACACGATAAGATACCTGGTGGAGCACCCGGACGAGGAGTGCAAGATATTCTCCGTCGAAAAGATATTCAGGAATGAGAACGTGGACGCTTCGCACCTTGCAGAATTTTCACAGGTGGAGGGTGTCATCTCCGGAAAGGGCGTTACGTTTGGAGTTCTCATAGATACGCTGGAGACTTTTTACAAGAGACTAGGCGTGAAGGACATATGGGTCAAGCCCAGCTACTATCCTTATACCGAGCCCTCGCTCGATG
>CAYMEF010000108.1:0-1924 GCA_964389625.1 uncultured Thermoplasmatales archaeon | reverse complement strand
TTTTCTACAAGGACATCAGGGCGTACGAAAGGAATGCAGAAAATCTCTACAAGAAAGCAGGTGAGCTGGGGGTGCAGTTCTTCCGATACGATCCCCTAAAAACTGCCGATCAGGCGATTGAATTCGATGGATCTTCCTTGACGTTTGTGGATGAGCTTTCGGCAACCAGGATGAAGGCTCCCGCAGATCACATAGTACTGAACATCGGACTCAAACCGAAGGACGAGGAGATATTTTCCCAGCTCAAGCTCTCCAGGGATATGGAGGGATTTCTGCTTGAAGTTCATCCCAAACTCGGGCCCGTGGAGGCTGCGGTGCAGGGAGTCTTCCTCGCAGGTACGGTTCAGGGTCCGAAGGGAGTGAAGGAGTCCATAGCTCAGGGATATTCGTCGGCAGCAAAGGCTGCTAAGCTCCTGTTCAGGGGGAAGATTAGCAAGGAACCGATAATTCCGCAGATAGACCAGAAAAAGTGCGTGAAGTGTCTAAGGTGTGCAGACGTCTGTCCCTACGGCGCGATAAAGGGGGAGAGAGGGAAGTGGATTGAACTGGTACCGGCTGCCTGCATGGGGTGCGGGAACTGTGTTGCGGAGTGCAACATCGATGGTGCGATCTCAATGCCCAATTTCACAGATTCCCAGATAATGACGCAGATAGATGCAGCGACAGCTGAAAAACCGGAAGAAAAACTTGTCGTCTTCGCATGCAACTGGTGTTCATACGCAGGTGCGGATCAGGCAGGAATCTCCAAGATTCAGTATCCGGCAAGCGCGAGGGTCATCAGGACGATGTGCTCTAGCAGGATATCCCAGAAACTGGTCATGTATGCATTCAGCAAGAATCCAGGTGCCGTTCTTGTAACGGGGTGTCACATAAATGACTGTCACTACATCGACGCCAACGAATACACGGAGAAGAGGATGGAAAGATGGCGGCACTTCCTCGAAGCCAAGAACGTCAACCCAGAAAGGCTTCAGCTGTGGTGGGTCAGCGCTGCAGAGGGGAACAGGTTTGCATCAAAGATAAGGGAGATGGACGCACTGATCAAATCGCTTTCGAGAGGGGAGATAACTAGTACGGAAACAAAGCTGAAGGGGGTGGTAAGACGTTAGTAGTGGATGACGCGAGATGGGAGAAGGTTGTCAATCTGACGGGGTTTGACGGAAACGAGTGTTATCAGTGTGGAGTGTGTACGGCAGCGTGCCCCCTTGGCTACATGGGGGAAGAGACAATTGATACCAGAAACCTGATTCGAAGGGCTCAGATAGGCCTGGAGTTACCCAGCGGAATCTGGAACTGTTCAACATGCAAACTCTGTGAGGAGAGCTGCCCGAGGCAGGTCAACATAGTAAACGTGATAAGAGGTCTGAGGCAATTAGAGTTCGAGGAGAGGAAAGCACCGGACAAGATAGTCGCCATGCTCTGGGACATTTACGAGAACGGAAATCCATGGGGTGGAAAGAAGGGCGACAGGTCGAAGTGGGCCGAGGGACTAGAAGTCAAGGATGCAGAGAAGGGGACGGAAGTCCTGCTGTACGTTGGTTGCGATGCGGCCTACAACAAGAATCTTCATCCAGCTCTTCGCTCCCTTGCAAAGCTCCTGAATAAGGCAGGAATAGACTACGGAACGCTTGGGAACAAGGAGATGTGCTGCGGGGAACCCGTGAGGAACGCGGGTGAGGCCTACTACCTCGACGATCTTGTGAAGGACAACATTTCGATGTTTGATAAGACCGGTGCGAAGACAGTCGTTGCATTCTCTCCGCACTGCCAGAACATGTTTGAGAAGTACTACAGAGACAGGGGACTCAAGATCGAAGTGAAACACTACTCAGAATTCCTGAACGACCTCGTGAAGGAAGGTAAGATAGAGTTCAAAGAGGGAAGATCCGGGAAGATAACGATTCACGATCCCTGCTACCTGAGC
>CAYMEF010000107.1:0-1959 GCA_964389625.1 uncultured Thermoplasmatales archaeon | reverse complement strand
AACAAGGAGTTACGGAAGAGCAGGGCCGGAGCATTGAAAGAAAATCTTTTGTCCCCAGCCTTTTCGAATATTTCATCAAGATATTTGAGGTGGGTGAGCACTTCGCGAGTGGACAACCTCCGGGCATGCTACCCTGACAGTATCAAACGATTGAAAGGCTAAACGGCTATTATAATGTGGAGCATAAGAGGTGCAATGTAGAAAAGGGAGGAAGCTAGCCCACTAAACAAGACGCTGATAAACGCAATAATTTCGTCAGTTCTTGCCGTTGCGTCAGTGATTCTATTGATCCTCCTTTCGTTCACGCTTTTTCTTCTGACTGACAGCACATTTCTTGTTAGTCTTCCGGTGAGACCTTATTCTTACTATATAGCGGGTGGAATAGCGACATCAGCAGCTCTTCTAGCGATATCACTCATTTTCCTGTTCAGAAACATAGAAGCGATATCGCTTGAGTCGAAAGAAAGCGACCTCGCACAGCAGGAAGGAACAGGAACCAAGACCGGCGAAAAGGAGGAAGAGTTGTTAAGATACCTAGATGGAGGTGAAAGTGAAATTTACTCTATTCTGGTCGATGCAGGAGGAACCCTCCTACAGCGGGACATTACGAGTGTTAAGGGTTACTCTAAGGCTATAATCACTCGAATCCTGAACAGGCTAGAAGCGAAGGGAGTCGTCGAAAGAATGAGGCACGGAACCACAAACAAGATCGTCTTGAAAAAAGTTTCAAAATAGCTTTCACCGTAATATGAAATCAATTTCAGCATACATTTAAGAGCCTTTTCAACCTTGAAGATTGTAGGGTGAAAAAATGAGAAATCATATGATGCGATTTTTCTGGATATTCATTGGAATAATAGCTGCAGTGGTAGTGATCTCAGTGGTGCTCAACGCAATATTCGTGCCCAGATATTACCCTCCTACAGGTTCCTATCCCTACAACGGCATGATGGGATATGGGTGGGGTTTTGGGCCCTTCTGGGGATTAGGAGCACTCATGATGCTCATTCCACTGGCTCTATTAGTACTGTTCATACTGTGGATAGTTGGAGTCACGAGAAATCATGACGAACACACGCATTTTGGCTGGCACAATGGAGACGCAATGGAAATTCTCAACAGAAGATACGCCAACGGCTCTATAACTCAGGAAGAATACAACGGGATGAAGAAAGAGATGACTGGAAAGTAATTACTGGAATTCTTCCTCTCTTTATTCTTTTGATTTTTTTCCGTTAGACATTATGTCCAAACCCATCATTGACCAAATCCCTCAACCTCGGACAGTTCGTGCTACTACAACTCTATTTTCAGTTTCTCCACTAGTCCCCTCTGCTCCTTTGTGTATTCTACGTGAGCATGGGAGCCGTTTGAATACACCACCTCCCTTATTCCAGACATCGTTCTCAGCACCCTGGATTGTGTGGAGCTTGAATCCGAAGTATGACCTGTTGTTTTTCTTCGTCCAACTGCCATCCCTTGATCTTCTTGTCCTAGCATCCTTCCTCTCCAGTCGTGCAGCGAGTCTCTTCGATTCTTTCACCTCTTTCTCTATGGCGGGTTTATTCCTGTCCACCCGGACAGGTGGTAGTTCAGGGTCGACAATATATGGCTTCTCCTTCCTCTTGTGTCCGGGATCTGAAGTTATGAAAGTTGCATCCTGAATGGTGCCCTTCTTGACTGTTATCCCCTTATCTGAAAACTGATTCCATATCTCCTTCCAGAGTGCCTTGTCCTTGCCTGTCGTTGACAATCTTTCCCTGAACAGCCATATTGTGTTCCTGTCAGGTACCCTCTCCGGGTAATCGAGGAAGTTGATGAACCTGATGTTGCTGTATATATCCATCTCCATTGTCTCGTCAACTATGCCGTATACCGATTGGAGGAACAGTATCTTCACCATAAGTATTTCGTCGTAGTTTGGTCTCCCTCCTCTTTCAGTATCGTTAGAGAAGATGT
>CAYMEF010000106.1:0-2017 GCA_964389625.1 uncultured Thermoplasmatales archaeon | reverse complement strand
TATATATATTTCTCCGAAACCACAAATATGGGGCCCAAATTAGAGTCAAGAAATTTCTTGTTTTGTACTTTCAATGCACAGGCGTTTCTACTACAGCGGGTGGACTTGGTAAAAAATTCCATCTCCGGAGACATTGCATACATTATTCCTGTATTCCTCATTTGGTGGAATGGAGATACAGCGCGAGGTATGGCTCTACCGACCTGATGAGCTTGTTTTCTGCCTTTCTCAGGTGCTCCTGCATGGTTGATTTCGAGAGACCATTATTTCTTGCCATGTCTTCTACTCTCAATCTCCTTGGGGAGGAGAACATTCCCTTTCCGATTGCTTCCTTCAGATATTTTGCCTGCTTAGTCGACAGATCACCGAATATGTCCTTCAACGAAATACTATAGACGTCCCTGAGGGAATCTGGCTCAATCTTCTTCTTTCTGATTATGCGCGTAGTACCCTGGGAGGCGACTTTTCCATAGAATGACCCGAATTCTGTGCTGGAGAACGAAATCAGCCGGAGTTTTTCTTCTCCCTTTTCATAGATCGCAGGTGCCTCCCATAGCAGATTCATTGATTCTGCCAGTCTTATCGTGGAGTTGAGGAGGTTGCATCTGCAGGAGATGGCGGTTGATGAACGGTCTTCAAGAACATCCTCCGTTACGACGAAGCTATGTATGCTCTCCGTAACCTCCTTCAACCTTATGGAGGCCTTCTGGATTCTGTCTTCTGGTCCATACATTTCCACATAATCAATAATCGAGCTGCACCATCTGAAAATTAATAGGTCTGGAAACTCTCGGGATAGGGCGGTAAAGGGTGTTGAGTTGGTCAGTGCCAGTTCAATCTCTTCCATGTACCGGTGTAGAACGGTATCAAATATATTACCATTGTCTGGATAACGGATAGATAAACATGGTAGAAGCAATTGTTGAACATGAGTGGAAAAGCGAAGACGGCGAGAGCGTCATGAAAGTAGTAGGAGGAATAATAGAGATGCAGAAGGGAGGAAAACTTCCACAGGGATTCTCTCTAAAGGGCATCCAGGTCCTCAATGGAGTGAACAAAGCCATCTGCAACTGGGAAGCGCCTAGCGTATCAGCTCTCTCTGAATTAATCGGAAAGGTAAATCCGCCGACAACGCACAGGGTATCTGGTGTAACCAGGACGTTCTAAATCTGTAACCAGTTCAGTTTGGACTCTTTAGATCGGAAAACAAACAATCGACGAAATTTTGTTTATTTTTTGTATTTTTGAATTTTGTATGCCCGTTCTTGTGGAGAAAGGAGACCTCCTCTTGTTCCTTCCCTATGACTAACGAAGGAAGGAATCGATCATTTTTCCACCTAGAAAAATTTAAACAGAGTGTTGACATCCAGAAGAGTTGCCTGAAGAGAAACGGGGCGGTGGATTCCAGTCAGCTGCTGGTCTTATTCGTTACTTCGATGAGGAGGAAGACCTGGGACCTATATTTGATCCAAAGCTAGTCCTCTACATAGCTGTGATATTTGGTGTAGTCATTGAGCTGCTCAAGGTGTTCTGGCCGATCTAGAATGGAATGCCGTCACTCCGATACCCCAAGATTGGTGTCTGTGGGATTGAAGTCGAAAACGATAAGTCCTGAATTCCCATGCTAACGCAATGAAGGAAGCTTTTCTTTACTCCAAGGAGAAGAGTAAGGTGAGATGTACAGCCTGCAGCAGATACTGCCTGCTGGGGGAAGGCCAGACTGGCTTCTGCGGTATAAGGAAGAATATCGGTGGGAAACTCTTCCTACTGTCGTATGGGCGAGTTGCTGCCTTAGCAGTTGATCCCATAGAGAAGAAGCCTCTCTATCATTATTTACCCGGAGGGAGGGTTCTATCGATGTCCACTTTTGGATGTTCATGGAATTGCAAATTTTGCCAAAACTACGATATCTCTCAGAGAAGGGAAATAGGTGGGGACTATATGGAACCAGAGGAAGTTGTCAAACTTGCCATAAGGAGCGGTTCTGATGGCATATCCTATACCTACAACGAACCGT
>CAYMEF010000105.1:0-2028 GCA_964389625.1 uncultured Thermoplasmatales archaeon | reverse complement strand
GATATAGTCAAAATAATGAATTCTTAAATATATCAATGAGATTATTTCCTGAATGGGAATTCTTTATTATGGAGATAATCGCACAATTTTAGAAGAGCTAGAAAAAAGTGGAACTCGGGTAGATCTGATTTATCTGGACCCTCCCTTCAACTCCGATGCGAATTACAATATCCTGTTTAAGGAGAACACAGGAGAGAAATCAGCATCCCAAATAATGGCATTCGAAGATACCTGGAAATGGGACGCTCCTTCTGCAAGAACTCTAGATGATATTCGAAATGACGACAAGATTCAGGAGAAAGTTAAAAACGCAATAGATTCTTTGTACAAGCTGCTGGGAGACAGCGACCTGATGGCATATCTTGTAAATATGACCTACAGGCTCGCGCAACTTCACAGAATCTTGAAACCCACGGGGTCCATATACTTGCATTGTGATCCAGTTGCATCTCATTACCTTAAAGTTGTAATGGACCAGATTTTTGGACCAGAGAATTTTAAAAACGAGATCATTTGGCGCAGGACTGCGTATAATAAGGCTGAAAGGCGATATGGCCCGATTCATCAATCAATTTTGTTCTACGGAAAATCTAAAGACATGTATTTCAGTGCACAGAAGGGTTACTACACTAAGGACTACGTGGAAAGCTTCTTCAAGGGGCACGATAAGAGAGGACGTTACCAATCCGTTGCTTTAACAGGTCCCGGCATTAGGGCGGGCGATAGCGGAAAGCCATGGAACGGATATGATCCTACGAGCGTAGGAAGACACTGGCAGCCTGCTTCATACGTTTATGACAAGTATCGAGCTTTGACGGGGGACGATTTATCGAAGTATCCTCTGATCGACCGCCTAGACAAATTGGAGTCTGCGAGAATGCTAGACAAGGGAGCAGAAGGCAATAATGTTCCCAGGTACAAGTTCTATCTAAAGGATGCTCCCGGCGTACCGTATCAAGATATATGGGCTTACCAGCCCGGGACACGAGGCTGTGTCTATGAAGAAGACGAAATAGGTATTGATGAAGACGTCAAGTGGATTTCTGCCTCTGACAAAGAGAGACTGGGTTATCCGACCCAGAAACCTGTTGGACTTCTCGAAAGAATCATAAGCGTAAGTTGCCCAGAGCAGGGTACAGTCCTAGATCCATTTTGTGGGTGTGGAACTACTATCCATGCTGCTGAGAAATTGAAGAGAGAGTGGATAGGAATTGACATAACACACCTTGCAATAAACCTCATTAAAAGAAGGCTAAACGATGCATTTCCGGGAATCAAACCTACTATAATCGGCGAGCCTGTGGACACGAGCGGTGCAAAGGAATTAGCAAAAACTAACAAGCTGGAATTCGAAACATGGGCTATATCGCTAGTTTGGGCGCAACCTGTCGAAACGGACAAAGGAAGGGACGGAATCATAAGAAGCTCTCAAAGAGGGCATGGTTCTTTCAAGGGGTACGTGCAAGTTAAAGGAGGAGAGAGTCTAGCACCTTCATTTGTCAGGGACCTAAGAGGAACGATGGAGAGGGATAAGGCAGACTACGGGGTACTGATCACTCTGTACCCTCCAACACAAGGAATGATCGAGGAGGCCCTTTCTGCAGGTTTTATGAAGGACGTTTGGGGAGAAAGGATGCAGAAAATACAGATAGTAACTATCGAAGACATTCTTCAGGGTAAACAGCCTCATTATCCACTTCCACCTACTGGTTTTAGACAAGCCCAAAGAGAAGAAAATCAAAAGAAGGATTGGACTGTCACTACGATGGACGAAGTGGATGAGAATGAGTGATAATGAAGATGTCTTAGATTTAAACGGTCCGCCCTGTGAGTACTGTGGTCTTCCAGTTGGCGCACCTTTTCTCTTGACAAATATCAAAATTGCTCCTGGAATAGTTCTCACGAACAGGCCCGTTCATCCTCGTTGTGTTGGACACCTCAGAGCAGAAAAGCAAGCAATGTTTATTTCTTACGTGTCGCTTTTTTGGGATTTCTAGCATTAACCATTTCATTAGTGAGCTTCTTGAG
>CAYMEF010000104.1:0-2133 GCA_964389625.1 uncultured Thermoplasmatales archaeon | reverse complement strand
CTCTTGAGAGGCGTCCAACTTTAGCCCTTTCGTATTCTCTTAGCTTAAGTGAGTCGAGGAGTTGATCAACCTTATCTGAAACATCTTCGACACCTCTCAACGCACCGATGTATTCCATGTTCTCTCTCACACTGAAAGACCTATAGGGGGATGCATCGTCCGGCAGGTAGCCCATCATCCTGCGAGCATCCTCGGACGACGGAACCAAGTTTCCAATTCTCGCCTCTCCAGACGTAGGGCTCAGGAGCCCTACAAGTATTTTGAGTGTGGTAGTCTTTCCTGCTCCGTTAGGTCCCAGAAGAGCGCATCTCTCCCCTGGCTCAAGTCTAAAACTCAACCCCTTTAGCGCATGAACGTCTCCATAGTCCTTGTAGATGTCTTTCAGTTCTATTGAGGGGGGAACAAATGATTCCTCCAATTATCAACACCCCTCTTTATTTCCTTTCTTTAGATCACACTTAAAAAGATCAGATTTAGCAATTTCAGCTCCTTTCCTGCCTGCTTGTTGAGAGCCGGAATTGCTTCCTAAACTCATAGCTGGAAATCTCGGCCAATGATTTAACCATTCTTGAGAGTACTCAATCAGATGGAGAAATGATTAACATTGATAGAAAAGAGTTGAAATTCATCCCTTGGAACAGAGGAAATTGTTCTTCGAACCTTAAAGATAATGGATTTTTTTTCTCTTGATAGCAGATTGTGAGAACCCACGAAAGAAATTTTATTCTTTGATCTTTTGTTATCAGTGTGATTACATGAAGAGTTATGATCTATTTATCGACAACGAGTGGGTAAAATCAGAAAAGGAGCAGGAACAAAAGGTCATAAACCCTGCAACCGAAGAGAGTATTGCTACAATTCAAATGGGAGGTCAAGAAGACGCAAGGGCAGCAGTCGATGCTGCCAGAACCGCCTTTGATTCCGGCGAATGGCCGAAACTCCCTCCTGTATTCAGATCCGAATATGTGATGAAACTGGCAAGGATGCTTGAAGAGAACATGGCACATTTTGGTGAAGTCGAACTACAGAATACCGGTAAGCCCATAAAGCAGGTTCTAGACTATGACATAGCCTACACGATTGATAATCTGAAGTTTTTTGCGGGGGCAACGAGACTGATTGATGGAGTTGCCGCCAACGAATATGTACCCGATGGAACAAGTATGCTCAGGCGAGAGCCTGTGGGAGTTGTTGCTGCAATCACGCCATGGAACTACCCCCTTATGATGGTCGGGTGGAGAGCGATTTCTGCACTGGCTGCAGGCAACACTGTGGTGGTTAAACCGGCGAGCTATACCCCGCTCACCGCTCTCGAACTTGCAGATACCATCAAGAAAGTCGGACTACCTAAAGGAGTGTTCAATGTTGTAACGGGTTCCGGTTCAGCGGTCGGAGAAGAACTCGCAAAGAGTGACAAGGTTGACATGGTCGCATTTACAGGTTCTAACGAAGTTGGTAGAAGAATTTCAAACATAGCATCAAGTTCCGTCAAGAGACTCTCCCTGGAACTGGGAGGAAAGGCTCCATTCATAGTTTTTGACGACGCTGACATAGATGCAGCGACCGAGGGAGCCGTCATCGGTGGCCTCATAAATAACGGTCAGGATTGTGGTGCCGCCACCAGAATCTACATTCAAGAAGGAGCATTTGAGAAATTCAAAAATCTACTGATCGAGAAGATAGCGCGAATAAGAGTTGGGAATCCAACCGAACCGACAACGGACATTGGTCCTATGATATCTAAAGAGCAACAGACGAAAGTGAAAAATTACATCGAAATCGGAAAGAAAGAAGGAGACGTTCTGTACGAGGGGGACTCGAAGGGGTTCAAATCTGGATTCTTTTTGAGACCCGCGGTAATATCGACCGATAATAATAAGGCTAGAATCGTCCAGGAAGAGATATTCGGGCCCGTTTCAGTACTACTGAAATTCAGGACTTATCAGGAGGTCATCGAGAAAGCAAATGATGTTGTATATGGTCTCGCCTCTTCGGTGTGGACGAAGAACGTGAGAATGGCAATGATGGCTGCGAGGGATCTACGATTTGGAACCGTGTGGATCAACGATCACGCGCCCATTCCATCAGAAATGCCCTGGTCTCCGATGAAGAAATCGGGGTACGGTGCATCCA
>CAYMEF010000103.1:0-2168 GCA_964389625.1 uncultured Thermoplasmatales archaeon | reverse complement strand
GGTTTTTCCCTGCTGCGATTCATTCTGAGAACACTCAATACGTTACTGAGGGAGGATTGTCACTCTGTGAGAGGCACTACAAACTAGTGAATGAACTCACAAAGAGACAGATAACAGTAGACAAATGGCCGAGTCAGCTTATAAGGGGTATAGTGACATATTCGAGGGAACAGCTTCAATTCGCAAGAGGCTCAATCGCCTTGGCTCAGCAGGGATTGTCGACAATACATACAACAAGGACTGTAATGACTCCTGCTCCCATCATAGGCAATGCTTATTCTCAGGTGACACCCAGTGTGCAAACTGGAGCGTTCACCAATTATTTCTTTGCCTTTCCAATCCAGAGACAGGTAGTCGACCAAAATGCGGTAAACACAGCGGTAAACCTACAGAACTCAATCCAGCTACAACAGCAGCACATAACTCACTTTAGTGAACAGCTCTCTAAGTATAGCGAACTCCTTGAAAGAACCAGGAGAGAAAATACTCCGAAGTTTGTTACCGATATCAGATGTGGCTAATCGGAGATGCCATTGGGCACAAAGAGTTGCATATGGTGCGGGAAGAGTCAGGGTTATTCTGGAGACGCGGCTCCAGTCAACGTATTGGTGGAGGATGTAGATCCTATGGGTGTTGTGCCTGATTATACCGATAGAACGGGAGCCAGTATCCTGAGCTTGGAAGCCGATGATGAGGATGATGTTGATGACGAGGTTGAAGAAAGCGAAGAGGAGAGTGAAGAGAACATGAGTGAAAACAATGACGATGCCTTCTGCACTGAGTGCGGCATGAAACTTTCCGATCCAAAATCAAAATTCTGCGATAATTGCGGAGCTGCCATTGAATTAAAAACTAAACCCAGACTTGCCAGCAATCAAAGTGGTAGGTCAAAATTAACAGACACATCTCCTAGCGGTGCCCGTACGGACTCCAAGAGGGAAGAAGCATCTGGAGATCGCAGTGCTTCAACGCTGTCAGTTTCGAATATATCTCCTTCCCCAAAAGAACCAATTAAATACTGTCCCGAGTGCGGAAAGAAACTGCCTTTTAAAATATTCAAGTTTTGTCCGTACTGCGGGACGAAGATTCCACCGATGAGTTAAGTCCTAGACAAACAACAATGTTGCAGGAAAGCCGTATTGAAGTGACATTTCGTAGATGCACACCAGTCTCGCACTAAGTGTTGTGTGAAATGAATTCCATTGCATCGCCCAGCTTGGTGCCGGTGAACTGGCATGACTTATCATCACATATCTGGATGACTTCATTTCCTGGTACAGATACGACGTTAGGTAAGTACTTCTTCCCGGATGCTGAGAGATATTCCTCCTTGAACTGGGCAGGAATCTCTATCTTCTTATTCTTGCCCTTAAACAGGATAGCAGAGAGTAAGAAGACTGACGAGAGAGGGTTTCTCAACATCTCATTCCTTCTAGAGTGCAGTATTGATTCGCTGAAATCCCTGAACTCCTCAGCACCAGTCACAAGGTAGAGCTTTTCCAGCACGGCATACAGAACGGATTCTCCAGATGGATAGATGATATCCAGCCTGTCCTTGTTCCTTACCATAGGCTTAATCATTCCTTCCTGACTGGCAAAGAATCCTCCGTCCTTTGCGTCGAAAAACTTGTCCTTTATCGTATTGACTTTTTCCAACGCTTCAGAAAGGAATTTCTTTTCTCCCGTTGCCTCAAAAAGTTCGATCATCAGGGAAGAGTAGTATGCGTAATCCTCCAGCAGTCCTTCCACTCCCTTGATACCATTTCTCACGGTTCTGTACAGGAATTCTCCCTTCGAAAATGTTTCCATCAGTTTCTTGGACGTCGCCACTATATCTTCAAAACCCTTTTTACCGTTAGAGACTGAATAGGATAGCATTGAGGAGAGGAGCATCGAGTTCCACGATAGGATTGCCTTGTCGTCTTTCTTGGGTGTGCCCCTCTTGTTTCGCACTTCAAGTAACACCTTGTTCAGCTCCTTGAGCGCTGCTATCTTCTCCCTTGATACGTTGAACAGTTCCCTTCGTCTGAAGACTATTCTGTTTTCCATATCCCTATCAAAGTAGTAACTCTCGTCAATTTTTTTCCGGGTTTCTGCATCAAATTTTTCGTCCAGTTCCTTGTCCGTCCAGGTGTAGTACTCTCCCTCCTGCCCATTGAAATCCGCAT
>CAYMEF010000102.1:0-2224 GCA_964389625.1 uncultured Thermoplasmatales archaeon | reverse complement strand
CTGGTCTACAAGAGCGGGGAGCGACTACGTTCAAGTGTCCCTCGTGTGGCCAGGAGACGATAAGCAGATGCAACAACTGTCGTGAACTGTCAGTTCAATACGTGTGTCCACACTGCGGATTTAGGGGGCCTTAGTATTGGGAAAGGTGGCAGTTTCATTCAAGGTTATGCCTTCCGATGAGAACAGGGATCTAACCGTGATTGAGACGGGACTCAAGAGTGATCTCTCCAAGAGCTTTGCCCTTGGTAGCAGCAAGATAGAGGAACTGGCGTTCGGAATCAAGGTCCTTAAACTGATTGTCATAATGAGCGACGAGGGAGGGCTCGTCGATAGCGTCGAACAGAGAATCCGTTCTTTCCGGGACGTTGGCGAAGTGGAAGTAGAGGAAGTATCTCTCATTTCCTAGACGAACGACCTCCACCTTTTATAGACGTATTTCTAATAGTCAATAACAGAAGTTAGCGATGGCTTTAGAGAAGAGGACGACCAGAAGCGTAGTGATCAGGGCACTGCTCGGAGACATGCTCATAGCCGTAACAAAATACGTTGCGGCAATTTTTAGCGGGAGTGCCGCCATGTTGGCAGAGGCCATTCACTCCACCTCTGATACCGTCAACCAGTTCCTGCTACTTCTCGGCTACAATCTGAGCACGAAGAAGGATGCATCTAAGTTTCCGTTTGGGAGAGGAAGGGAACAGTTCTTCTGGTCCTTCGTAGTCGCGATTCTCGTTTTCGGCATTTCCGGAGTTATCACTTTTGTTGAGGGTATACTGAAACTCACTACCTCCTACAGAATTGTAGATCCTGCGTACGCTTACCTGGTACTGTTATTCTCTTTCGCAGTCGATGGATATGTCCTCCTAATCTCTACCAGATTTTTCGTTTCGAGATATAAGAAACAGGGCTACAAGGACGCACTCTCTTTCATGAAGGATTTCAGGGATCCCGTGCTCCTGACTGCACTTGTGGAGGACACCGCCGCGCTGGCTGGAGTTACAACAGCTTTCCTAGGGATCTTCCTTTCGCTGTACACAGGTAACAACGTGTACGATGCGTCAGCATCGATAGTCATTGGCATCATCATGATGGTTTCTGGATTATATCTATCAAAGAAGAGCAAAGACCTCCTTATAGGGGAGGGCATCTCTGCAAGAGATCAAAAGAGGATAGAGGAGATACTTAAGTCCAACAGTTCAGTTAACAAGATACTCGACATCAAGGCAATCTATCAAGGTCCAGAAAGAGTCCTACTTGCGATGGATCTCAACTTCAAGGACGGACTAAGCACCGGTCAGATTGAGAGGGCGATAGACGAGATAGAGATGTCCATCAAGTCGTCTATCCCCTCCGTTGAGAGAATATATGTCGAGGCCGAAGAAAGGTTGCTTGACTCAAAGCCGACCGAATGATCAGATCCCAAGTTCTCTGAGTTTCCCGATCCTCACGTCTATTGGCGGGTGAGTCGAGAAAAGTTTTCTGACCCGAGCTCCTCCCAGCGGGTTTACGATGAACAGGCTCGAGGTCGCAGGATTTGCGTTTTGCATCGGGTTCCTGGTGTTTGAGTTCTCGAGCTTCATCAGTGCGCTGATAAGCCCCTCCGAAGAGTTGTTGACTCTCGCCCCATGCTCATCAGCGTACAGTTCTCTCTGCCTTGATATGGACAACTGAAGCATTAGTGCACCGACCGCAGCTACCAATAGAATGGCCATGACAACCATGTCCTGGCCGCTCCTCCTGCCGCCGAAGAGCGCATTGAAACCGAAGATACGTGCCCCTATCATAAGTGCGGAAGCGATCGTTGCCGCCACTGTCACAACTAGTACATCGTTGTGCTTTACGTGGCCGAGTTCGTGACCTATCACTCCCCTCAGCTCCCTTTCGTTGAGCATACTCAGTATCGCTCTAGTGAATACAATGTATGCCTTCTTCTTGCTCCTTCCGGTTGCGAAAGCGTTGGGAACAGGAATGTCTGCTATCGCTATTCTCGGCATCGGAATGTTGGCATTCTGAGCTACATCCCTCACCATAGCGAACAGTTTAGGCTCTTCATTCTCCCTGACTTCCTTTGCCCGGTAGCTCCACATGACTAATCTATAGGAGAAGAAATATGATACGAAGTTCATCACTGCAGCGAATCCGAGAAACACGACAAGCATCACTACTGTGTTACCGAAAAGGTATCCGATGATCAGTCCGACTATCGAGAATATGAGGAAGAGGAACA
>CAYMEF010000101.1:0-2243 GCA_964389625.1 uncultured Thermoplasmatales archaeon | reverse complement strand
CCCTCCTGAAGTAGACCATCAGGGGGAATATGACCAGAAGGGCTATGAACAGCCAGAAATCATCCGTCCATGTAGCTCCATAGAGACCACCCAAGAGCCAGAATATTACTCCCCTAAGGTTTGCAACCTTCAGGTAGATTATGTAGGAAGCCACTGCTGAGAATAGGAAGCTTACTGAGACTCCTGCAAGTATAAGCATCTCGGTGTTCACTTCTCCGTCAGATCTGGATATGAGGAATGATATCCCTACCGCAAGCATCGCGAACACGAACGCTAGAACCGGTACGAGGAAGGGAGAAACCAGAAAACCAATGGCTGCGCCCACAGCAGCCCCACTTGAAACTCCAGTAAGATAAGGATCACCAAGCGGATTCTTGAATATGGTCTGGGTGACAAGCCCAGAGACCCCAAGGATCATCCCGATTATGACTGCTAGAACGATCCTAGGAAGACGTATGTAGAACAGAATGGTGGTGACTGTCCAATCCGTGCCCTTGTTAAGAGAGTACAGATAGATGTTCTTCAGGATTTCCTGAATAGGGATATGGACTGGTCCTATAGAGAGGGAGACTAAAATATTGACTATGGTAAGGAGGATAAGGAAGACAGTGAACAAGTAGTTCGAAAATCTCATTCAAATGCCTGAGGATAGAGGAATTGAGCAATCATCTGAACGGCATACATGGTCAGGGGGCCGGGCTCGTTCATCCAGTTCGATTCCGTTACATTGAATATCAAAAGGCGGTCATTCTTGATCGCTGAAATATTATTCCATATCTGTGACTGATTTCCCGTGGTGAAGTAGGTTATGTTGGAAACACCAGTGTTGTTGTCCACAATTAAGGCCTGCGGGTTGTCCTCAACTACCTGTTCTAGGCTTATCACCGGGTAAGGACCTCCAAGATTATCTGCAATATTCACTCCTCCAGCCGTTGTGATCACATTGTCGATGAAACTTGTAGGGCCAGCCGTATATATCGGATTGGGCCACATCATATAGAGGAGGGATTCCTTGGAATAGTTTGATATTTTTGCTTGGACGCCACCGATCACTGATTTCATGTGATTCACTTCTGTCACTGCTCCTGAAGTATGATCAGTTACATTGCCAAGCGTCAGCATGTCTGTATAGATGTTTGAAATGTTCTGCGGTTCGAATACAAGGACTGGAATTGAAAGATTCTTCAACTGGTCTACGATCTGAGATGTCTGGATGGTTGTTGCCAGTACCAGATCAGGGGTCATGTTCACGACCTGTTCGACTGAAGCGACCCCACTATCCATTGCTACGTGTGGAAGATCGGTAGAATTTGCGGGCCACCAGTCGAAAACGGTATCTGCGACTAGAAGACCGCCCGCACCAATGGCATACAACATCTGGGTGTCTGATGGATCCATTGACACGATCCTTTTGACCGGTAGTGAGATCGTCACGTTTCTTCCAAGATCGTCAGTAACGGTGATGGAAGATTGTTGCGTTTTTGGCCTGTGCGTTTCTGCGTAAGCATACGAAACTGAAGCAGCTATAACAACCGCGACAACAATAGATGCGATGAGTTTTGTGTTCATTCGATTCAAATAAATTTGAATTATTTAAAGTTTATTTGATTTATGAATCTGTAATGATGGTCTGGGCGATCAAATCTGCCTCAGCCTGATACCAAGACTGTTCGAGAGATTCTCGAGGTCCTGAGCAACATAGAAGAACCCCATCCATGCCCACTTGCCCCATCTCCTTATTCCCTGTCTCTTGACCCTCTCTATCATCCCCCTAGCATTCTTCGGTTCCTTTCCAAAAAATAGCAGACCAAATACATCAACTGACCATGCATCTATTGGAAACCCACCGTGCGGGTTGATTATGTCCGCTGCATAGTCTCCCACGCCCGGAAGTTCCAATAACTTCTTCTTCGCTTCCGTTGGCGACATAGAAAGTATCTCCTCCGAAGTGGGAAAACCATTGGATATTACTTGCGCAGATCTTACGAGATACTTAGCCCTGTATCCGAGCTTACACTTCTCAGCAAACTTCCCCTCATCCAGCAAGGCTATCCTCTCTGCCGATGGTTCAACTGTTATCGTCTTTCCGTCGAATTCCACTGGATCACCATAGTGCCTGTTGATACTCTCCATCATCTTCTTGCTCCGGTCCAGTCTGGCCATTTGTAAACAGATGCTCAACACGACGGAGTTGTAGAGATACGATGTCTGAGTGTCATGCATTCCGTAGAGATCTTCAATCG
>CAYMEF010000100.1:0-2268 GCA_964389625.1 uncultured Thermoplasmatales archaeon | reverse complement strand
GGGATATACATTGCACCATCCTTCGACGAAACTATTTTTATCAGCTTTGCACATAGCAGAGAAGAAGTCGAAAAGGCATTCCAATTCATTTCAGAGGAAGCGAGAAAAATATGGAAGGCATCCTGAATATTGCAACAAGGGGATCAAGACTAGCCCTCATACAATATGAAATAATATCCAAAGAACTTGAAATTCACGGTGTGAAGAGCGAACCAGTAGTGGTCAAGCCTTACGGGGAACGGGACACGAAATCACCTCTCTATGAAATGAAAGAGCAGGGAGTTTTTGTCAGGGCACTCAACGATCAGGTCCTAGAAAGGAGAGCGGAAGCAGCTGTGCACTCGGCCAAAGACATCCCCAATGAAATAGATCCGAGCCTGAACATCAGTTATTTTTCCAGGAGAGCTGATCCGAGGGACTATTTTGTTTCCAGGGTGCCAATCGATAATTTCAATGGTACCGTTGGCACAAGCTCCATGAGGAGGAAAGTGTTCCTCGGGCTTTACAGCAGAGGCATGAGATTTGAGAACATTCGGGGAAATGTTGATACAAGGATTGAGAAATGGGGGAAAGGAGATTTCGACTCAATAGTCGTTGCAAAAGCGGCACTCGATCGTCTCGGTCTATCTCCCCCGGGTGAGGCAATCAGCGAGGCCATATGTCCGCCGGATCCCAACCAGGGGTTTATCGCGGTCGTGACGAGACGAGGCAGCAAGATTGAAGACACTTTCAAGAAGATTCAGGACCAGGAATCGCTCTGGGAGGCATCAAGGGAAAGAAACCTGATGGTAAAGCTGCAACTGGGCTGCAGCACCGCGACCAGCATAAGGGCCGTATACTCCGATAAAGTGGTAAAATTTGCTTACGCAAACGAGGAAAGAAGATTCGATTTCTCCTTCAATGGGGAGATAGAAGAGTCAAACATCAGAAAATTGAGGGATATCGTTGACTCATAAGGTAGCCTATGTAGGTGCACCCCTTGAGTTTGAAACGAAGGGTGTCGTGCAGATTCCAGTTCTGGAGATAGTTTATCAGGATCTGTCTGGAATGAAGAGCATAGGAGGGGCAGTGGTCTTCACTTCAAAGAGGGGGATACTGTCAATGAAAAAGTCTAACGTCGCCATAGATAGCAACAGGGTCTACTGCATTGGTGCGCAAACCTCAGACTATCTGGCGAATCTGTATTCCATGCAGTGCAAGGTGCCCAAGATTCAAAACTCCGAGGGATTGGCTGACCTTCTGATCGGTGCTGAATCAGCGATCTCACTCGTAGCAAGTGATCAGATATCGAAAACGTTCCTGGACAAAATGGAGGCAAACAGGATAGAAGTCCATCACGTTGTGGCTTACAAGGCGGAGGAGAACAGGGAAGCTGATTACCAGCAGTTGCAGGATGTGGACAGAATTCTGTTCGGATCATCAAGGTCATTTGAGATTCTCTACAGGAATGCGGAGAGATTCCTGAAAGGTAGGGAACTGTATGCGATAGGCCAGCCGACCGAGGCCACTATCAACTCACTCGGCTACAGCGCTGAGGAGTGCTTCAGAACACCAGACATCAGGTCGATATTGATGAGTTTGGCCACGAAAAGGTAAATACGCCGTCCACATTTCGGATTTAGGTGCGATAAATTGGAGAAGGGCGGTATATTCCTCATCAAGGTCACGTATGGCGACTTGGGCTCCCTTTATTTTTCGAGCATAAAGGACTTTCAGCTCGACGAAGTCTACGATTACATAAAGAAGAACGAACGGATTCAAGAGGCTCTCGTTTTATGGACTTGCAACAGGTTTGAGATTTACTTTTATCCCGGAGACAGAGAAACGGTTGAATTCATTGAAGATTACGTCAACAGCAAATCCCTAAAGCACAGCGTGGCCCACGGTCTTGACGCAATAAAGCATCTGTTCCTAGTAGTAGCCGGACTGGATTCGATGGTGATAGGTGAAAACGAAATCCTCGGGCAGGTCAAGGAGGCGTGGGAAATCTCAAAACAGAAGAGATTCTCCGGTACCAACCTGAACGAACTGGTCAAGAAGTCGCTAGAAGTAGGCAGGAAGGCAAGACGAGAAAACGGCAACGGAAACGGTCAACGAGTCAGAAGCGTCGCGGGCGAAGCTCTGGACGAGATTGCTATAATGCCCGGTCAGAAAGTTCTAGTAGTCGGTGCAGGGGATCTAGGTACTCAGGTTTCCAGTTTCCTTTCGAGGCAGGGAATTCATTTTTCGGTCAGCAACAGGTCGGCGGAGAGAGCGAGGGAAATATCC
>CAYMEF010000099.1:0-2272 GCA_964389625.1 uncultured Thermoplasmatales archaeon | reverse complement strand
GGAGTCCTAACTTCAAGAGTCCTTTCAGTTCGCTTGAGAGATTAACGCTGCCATCGAGGGGAATCCTCAAAACATGCTGAGGGAAGGCGAACAAATCTTCGATTCCATTAGCATCACCGAATCTATATTCAATCTTCGCCAAGTCACGCTTGAGATGAAGTGCATCTTGATAGTACATCTCTGGAATCAGTTCTAAAGAACCAGGTTCTCTGACTAAGCGGGACCAAATTCTGAGCATAAAGCTCCTTTCAAATCTCCCTTTTTCGGGCCCTTTGGAAAATAGTTTAACCGCTATTTTATTCCAGTCGATGTCGTCATAGGATTTATCTTTCGTCTGTTCGAACGCAAGGATTCTGCCTATCATCCGACCAAGGCAATACAAGTCCCACCACGGAGAATCAATTGAGAAGCCCTCTGGAACTATGATGTGGACAGCACCAGACAAGGAACTATCACTATCTACAGTAAAACCTTTCTTAGGAAGGTTCCAGGACGTGGTCTTTCGAATCTGGCTGGATCTAACGGTAGATGGGCCTACCGCTACAAAGTTAGCGCTTCCAAAATCGCTTATCTTAACCTTTCCATCCTTCGTTACAAGACAATTGTCGCCTTTGAAATCCCAGTGTATTAGTTTCTTTGAATGAATATAAGAAAGGCCATCAACAACCTGCTGAATAAGCTCAAGAAACTCCTGGAAGCCCATGCTCCCTTGCTGGGCAGCTTTTGCCACGTATCGGTGGATGGGAAGCGCTTCATCAATCCACTCCAGAAGCATGAACGGCAGTAGGATATTAAGTGACTCCGTATCTGTCAACTTTAGCGGAAAATTGATGCTCCCATAGGCAACAAGAGCCACGACGTTGATATGGTGAAGGGATGCGCTTGTTACAATCTCTAGCGATTGCTCAGTTTGCGCTTCTGCCAGAGACTTGATGAATGCTTTTGCCCCTTCATCGTGGACCATGGGACCCTCCCTGCGTTGGTAGAGTGGTTTCAAGCGAGGCAGTTTGAGAGCAAAAGCACGGGGCTCTATCCCACCTGACAAGACTGTTTCTGGTTTCTCGAAGCATTTTATGACGAATCCGTTGTCCCCCCAGCGGATAAGGGACGGTGTATTACGATTATCATTTGCCCGCACTTCCAACCTGGGCCCTCTTATTTTGTCCATCTGCTCAATGTCGCAATCCTCCGTAAACTTGCAGTCTGGGGTGACGATACTTTCAAGTCCCAGTACCTTCAGAACCTCATGAATGTCTCTTGGAATGATATTAATCGGGTTCAATGACATACTTCCATCTTTCCTGTAAGCTTTCACTTTGTCGCTCATTCCTCCTCATTCCAGTAATTCCTTCAGACTCGTGTTCTAGTGCTTTATCGCTTCCGTAATCATCTCCCTCGTTTCTGAATATTTTAACGGACTTGGACTCTAGACGTTCTTGTGGTTGAAATATCACTCGGAACGACCAATCCTCGAGATCTTTTCCAATCAGAATGTTTGGAATCTGAAACGCGACATCAAAGCGCGTAGTATTCTGAGTTGGCTCCCGGTACAGAGTACCGCGCATCTTTCTCACTTCCAATTTGCTACCGCCGATAACAATAGTTGGAGTCCCACTTGGTAGATTCCCATGGTTTAATTGGACTGCCTCCTCCCACGGTTTCATTGCATTGTCAATGCTCCTGAATCGATACGAAGGTACTGTGTGGGTCTACATCACCATTCTGTACAGTAACCTTTACTTTTTTGGCTTCCGAGTCGGGTGAGTTTACCGCTATTTCCGACAACACGCATGAAAGTTTAGAACATAGCTTGATGCCCGTGTCCTCTGTAACCGATGGTTGTATCTTGATAACAAGTTCGTCTGATCTGACAATATCGTTCACTCTTTCTTCCACATTTGCGCCTCCCGCATATGCAACAAATACCCGTGTCTTCTTTAAAAAGGGGAAAGCATATATAAAGATATCTAAATGGGTTATGACCTTAGGGGACAGATTAATCGGTTTTATTATAGAACCAATTGCAGTGTTGCCTTCGCCAGCATACAACCTGCTCGGCCCTCCCAAATAAAAGCTAACGGTGCTGATACGCGTTCACTTTCGTTGCGGCCTGCGGCTTTGCATCCTGACAGCTTCCGCCATATCCTCGCGGATATAACGGTGTCCGTAGCTAATCGGATGTGATCACACTTTCCGATACCAAACTCACATTGGTTGGTCATGTGTATTCCTCGGCGCGCCAATCCTGGCCTTTTCCTCCTTGGTCCTGTTT
>CAYMEF010000098.1:0-2388 GCA_964389625.1 uncultured Thermoplasmatales archaeon | reverse complement strand
TCTTGCGATAGGATATTTCGGTCTATATTCCAGAACAATCAGGAACTTGGTGCAGGGGCTGCTCCGAATTAAAGTGGAGACCTTTGTTCTGTATAGTTCGTTCCTTGGCGCGGCACTTGCCATCATTGCCAGCGTGGCAGGATGGGCTACCAGAGAGATGGGTAGGCATCCGTGGACGGTTTACGGGCTTATCACCTACAACGATGTTGTCCAATGCACACGTCATCACTCCACTGTTTACTGCGAGCATTATTGCCCTGGAGATAGGAGTCTTGCTCGCTGGAATCTGGGGGATCTACATGATATTCTTCAAGAAACTCAAGGTTAAGAAAAAGGGGGGTGTGCATTATGAGTAACGTATATTTGGGGATAGCGACCGTCGGAACCACTTTCTTCCTGCACATATTCTTCGTGACAGTTGTACTGGGCCTTTCGGTCATAATTCCGATATTTGAGATCATTGGTTATGCCACAAAGAGTGACGGTTTCATCAGGTTCTCCAGAAGGCTCACTTCCTACCTAATCAGGGTGGATCTCTTCGCCGGAGTCCTCGCAACATGGCTCACCGTTTTCCTTGCTGCATACTGGCCTTCACTCCTTTACATAGCCACGAACGTGCTCTTTTACCCCATCTCCCTTGCGGTTGCAGGCATTATGATCGCCATAGTGAGTACGGCACTGTATTGGTATACCTGGGAGGAGATGAAGAGAGTGACGCACATCATTGTTGGACTCTTCATGGCCTCCGGGGCCTTGATGGTTGCATTCGGGATGAACAGTATACTGGCGCTTATGTTCTACCCCTATGGGGTGAAAGTCTCGTCCGCCCTTGGTCTTACATTCTTCGGATCCAACGGGTTGAATCCACTTGTCAACCCGATTTTCCTTCCGCTGACACTGTTTTCCTGGTTCGTGTCCATAGCCCTGGCTTCTTTCGTCGTACTCACATTTGCGATCCTGAGATCGAGGATGGACTTCACCGATGATTTCCAGAAAACGGTCAGGACATCAAGGGCCCTCACCGTGATATTCTCAACACTGAGCCTGCTATCCACTTTATGGACTCTCCTGGAACTGCACAACTATTCGCAGTATGTCTACACGCAGATGGCCGAAAAGGGGTTTGTCATCGCATCGATCGCACTCGCCGTAGTCCTTATGATATTCTCTTTCGTTTCCCTATCGGAAGACTTTGGCAGATACGCTGCTCCTACTGGAGCAGCATTATCCTACGCCCTCTTCATGTTCTTCGAAATAGCAGCAAATACCGCACGGTATCCTTACCTGGTGGTAACAGGCTCCACCGGGATAACTGCAAGTTCACTCATAAACCCGATGTTCGATATACCTGACGTCCTTCCACTGACAGGGATGCTCGTCCTGATTCTCATGCTCGCAACGTTCCTGGCAACCCTATATCTAGCCTTTGTAGTGTACCCGGTAGAGAGGAGGAACAAGACTGCAAATTGAGTGTTCGTCCGGATTGAATCATATGATGAATTTGACAAATATAGCCGGGTCTACCTTGCACTGATAAAGATCCCAACTGCTACCAGCGCGAACCCGGCGAGATTGTTTATGCTCAGTGTCTCCCCAGTGAGAATAGCGCTGAACAGAATGGAGAGGGCCGGAACAGTAAACAGGTAAGGTGAGACGTGGGAGACTTTGTACTTTTTCACGAGCCCCCAGTATATGAAATAGGCCGCCGAAGATCCGATCGCTCCCATGTAAATTGTGATGAGGAGGAAGTTGATGGTTATTGGTCTAAACCCCCCATAGAGGATGGAAATGACGAGGACAACGGGAACTGCAAACAAGAACTGAAACGTATTTACCGTGCCTAGATCGGCTTCGCCCAGGTACTTCTTGTAGTAGATGGTCCCGACCGCCCAGGATACGGCTGACCCGATAAGCAGGAAAATGCCCACATTGAAACTCAGGGACAATTCGTCTAGGAATATCACGACCACTCCTGCAAAACCTACGACTATGCCTAGCACCTTTGCCGTGGAGAGTTTCTCGTGCAGGAACAGCCATGAGAAGAATACTGCAACGAAAGGATTGGTGTAGATTAAGATAGAAGAGATAGAGGCGCTTTCGGTTCTCTCGCCTATGAACCACAGCCCCATGAAGACAGTAACGTTGAGGAGGCTCATCAAAAATAGTTTTCCAACACCGATCCTTCTCGCGAGCCGGAGGACGGAATAGGAGAAGGGTATCGAGAATATGGCACCAAAGAGGATACGGAAGAAGAGTGTGGCCATTGGAGGTTCGTAGGCGAGTGCGAACTTGAGGAACGGGTAATTTAGGGCCCAAGATGATGACATTGCGATGAAGAGCAGTATGTCAAGCGCTTTTGTTCCCTTGTAGTTCACTCGCCTTAAATCC
>CAYMEF010000097.1:0-2401 GCA_964389625.1 uncultured Thermoplasmatales archaeon | reverse complement strand
GGGTATCCAGTCATAATAAGACTACTGGATCCCCCTCTCCACGAATTCCTGCCGAAGAAGGAGGAGTTGATGGTTGACATCGTGGAAACGAAGCACAAAAAGAAGAGTGAGGAGAAGGATAGGAAACTGAAAGAGGATGAAGAGATACTCAGGAAAGTCAACTCTCTCAGCGAGTTCAATCCAATGATAGGGTTCAGAGGGATAAGGGTGGGAATAGTCTACCCCGAAATATACGAGATGCAGACAAGAGCAATCATAAGGGCAGCCCTAAAGGTAAAGGAAGAGGGGAAGACCGTAATTCCAGAGATTATGATACCGCTCACCATTGAAGTCAGGGAACTGAAGCTCGTCCACGACAGACTCCAGAAAGTCATCGACGATGAGTTGAAGGGGAAGGACCTGAAGTATAAGTTCGGTACGATGATAGAGACGCCGAGGGGTGCACTCACCGCCGGGGAGATTGCTGAAGTGGCGGAATTCTTCAGTTTCGGAACCAACGACCTGACCCAAATGACTTTTGGATTTTCCAGGGACGATGTGGAGGCAACTTTCCTTCCCAAGTATCTGGAGTATGGGATTTTCAATGTCAATCCATTTGAGTCACTCGACAGGAGCGGAGTGGGAGAACTAATGAAGATGTGCTTCGATAGAGGGGTGAAGGCAAGACCAGATATCGAGGTGGGGATATGTGGAGAGCATGGCGGAGATCCTGCCTCAGTGAAATTCTGTCACGCGATTGGTCTCAAATACGTATCTGCGTCGCCATACAGGGTCCCAATCGCGATTCTTGCGGCTGCACAGGCCAATTCCCAGGGTGGAGGCGCAGAATAAATGTCAGAAATAGTCGATTCCAAGATCAGAAAGATTCTCGATTCGAGGGGGAACGAGACGGTAGAAGTGGAGATATTCACCAGATATGGTCATGGGATATCGGCAGCCCCGAGCGGAGCATCCAAGGGAGCGACCGAAGTCAAGGATTACCCAGACGGGGGGATAGACCAGTCGGTCAAGCTCTTTGCGTCAGACATATCCAGGAAAATTGTCGGCATTGAATCTAGCGACCAGGAAGGGTTCGACAGTTTCCTCGAGGACATTGACGGTACGGAAAATTTTTCGAATATAGGAGGAAATCTCGCTGTTGCACTCTCGTTGGCGAACGCTTTCGCATCTGCAGACGAACAGGGAGTTCCACTATTCAGGTACCTTGGCGGGCTGAGCTCAAGGATGACAGTTCCGCTCGGGAACGTCGTTGGTGGAGGTAAACATGCAGTGAACGGGACGACAATCCAGGAGTTTCTCATCGCATCTCACGCTGACAGGGTTTACGACGCAATCAGGACAAACTCGATGGTTCACAGACGAATAAAGGAAAGGGCGTCGAAGGAACTCGATATTCCCATTGGAATGGGAGACGAAAAGGCATGGGTCCTTCCGTTCGATGATGAGAGGGTCATTGCACTGGTCAAGGAGGTCGCGGAAGAAGTTTCTGACAAAACGGGATTCACCATAGAGAACGGTATGGATCTGGCTGCGACCAACTTCTTCGAAAATGGGCGCTACGTTTACAGAAATGCTAAACTTACGAGGGAGGAACAGGTCGATTTTGTTGAGGGAATCGTGAAGGATAGGGGGTATACGATCATCGAAGACCCTTTCGATGAAAACGACTTTGAAAGTTTCGCAGAGCTGACCAAGAGGGTAGGCGACAGGGCAACAATAATAGGTGACGACATCTACACCACCAGTTATGGGAGGCTCCAGGAAGGGATAAACAAGAAAGCGAGCAACGCCATACTGTTGAAGCCCAACCAGGTCGGTACCCTATCACGGCTACTCAAGACATGGCGGCTCGCCAAGGACAACGGAATGAGCACAGTTGTTTCCCACAGGTCCGGAGAGACAACGGACTTTTTCATCTCCCACCTTGCTGTGGCGATAGGAGCCGACTACTTGAAAACAGGCACGGTCGGTGGAGAAAGGATAGCAAAATTAAATGAACTCGTAAGAATTCAGGAAGAGCTAGGTGCAAATGAATGAGTGATCTCTTAGCCCCGGAAGATACGTACAGGAATTCCGCAATTCACATCGGAACGAAGATAAGAAGCGCGGACATGAAGAAGTTCACTGCTTACGTTAACAAGGAAGGACTTAACATACTAGATATCAAGAAGATAGACGAGAGGATAAAGATAGCAGCAAAATTCCTATCCAAATTCGAGCCAAATGGAATAGTCTTCGTCGCATCGAGAGAGTATGCCAAGAAGCCAGTGAAGGCTTCTGCTGCCGCTCTCGGGGCCAGGTTCATGACGGAAAGGTTCATCCCGGGGTCGTTTACGAACCCTACTGTTTCGGGATACATCGAACCCGACGTGGTTGTGATTAACGACCCAGCCACAGACAA
>CAYMEF010000096.1:0-2487 GCA_964389625.1 uncultured Thermoplasmatales archaeon | reverse complement strand
CTGGGTGAAGAAATCGGTTCTGGCATTCAGTTTTGCTCTCGAAACCTTTCCTGCTATCTCTTTTATCCTTTCAGGGCTAAATGGTATGATAGGTATGCTCAGAGATGACAGCATCTCATCTACTGACCTCTCCCTGTTTGAAAAAAAAGGGTAGAGGGCTCCATTGTGGAGCCCTCCTTTCGGTTCGGCTGGTTTTAAGCCATCTGGGGGTTCACTCATGTTCTTATTCCTCCCGTGGATCTTCACCGTTGTCCCTATCCCCGTATCCGTCGACCATAGTTTCAGGATCCGGTTCCTTTCCAAATACACTCTTGTGCAACCACTCAAGGGCAGGGAGAGTGTTGACTCTCCCCCTGTCCCTTATAATTCTCAGATCAGAGATCATTTCCTGTGAGGGAACATCGAGCATCCTAACTGTTTCCTGAATACTTAGGGCACCGTTTGGTCTCATCTTACTGACTCCCTTTTTGTTCTGTTTTGCCTTGAAGAACTCCCTCTTGACGTAGAAGTACGTGGAATCCCTGAAGTCCTTCTTTGACACCGGAACTTCTACTTTCTTGAAAACTGGATGAGGTATTGCAAAGTTGTTGTCGAAGGGCACTCCGTTCTCATAGAACTTTGAACCCTTCTCCGCAATGATGTCTACGAATCGCTCCCATTCACCGGTAGATTCGTGTTCCGGGTAGACAGCGAAGATCTGAACCTCAACCTGGTAGGCATTCCGTGCTCTATCCGTCCAGAACTGCTTTTCGACTAATTTGCTTAGAGTCCTGTCGGTATCGTTGGGCGGGGGATATCCCCCCTTCTTTCTCTGCAGATTCCTGGTTGAGAGTGCCATTTCTATCTCACCGACTCCCTTGCGTATCCTCATGGTCAGGGGCCTGAAGTTGAAAACTAGATGAAGTCTTCCGTCGAGGCCCGACGCTATTTCAGACTGCACAGAAGCCGCCGATTCCAGAATGGAACTGAAGAAGTTGTCCTCAGGAGAGGGCTGATACAAAGGCCAGATATCGGAATCCTCGTAATAGCCCTTCGAGATCTTTCTTGAGACCCACGACGAGAACTTATGGCCGATTCTGTAGTCAAAGGGGTTTCCCTTCACCAGGACTTTACCAGTTGTCAAGTCTCCGGGATAAGCAATGAATGGATCTACGCCCAACAGCGCATCTCCGCTCCCCCTTATCCCAAGGGATTTTAGGAATCCGGTGTTTCCGAGTGTCGAAACATACTCCTTTGCTTTATTGAGACCGAAATTCGAATCGGGGAATGTTAGGTAATTTACCGTTCCCACATTTGTTATCATGTAGGCAATTCCGAAACCGTATACCTTACTGTGCAGGGCGGCAAGTGATGTTATCGCTTTGGAGTAGAAGGTATCCATGGTAGCTTTGTTCTTGGCATCCAGTTCGGGGACCGGAAACAGAAACAGTACGGGTCTGGCAATTCTTGCAACTTCCTTGGCGGATTTGAGATATCTTAGAAACCGGAGGTTATGACTTCCAACTATACCGTATTCCCCGTATTCTCTTCTGAGAGTGAAAATATTGCGGTCCGTCATTCCTGATCGCCTTCTGCTTTTGTGCTGCCCATTAAGCGTTCAAATTCATCTTTAATTTTTAAAGATGCAATTCTAAAGGGATTCCTGAGAAGTTGCGGATGCGATTCTATGATATCTTGATACTCCAACAGGAACGTATTTTTCAGAGAGCTTTCGAGGAGTTCCGACGTATGGATGCCTCCCAACCATTCAATGAGCATAGATAGCTCTTGTTGGAACTCTTGCGAACTTGTGTCCACCTGGCGAATACTTATCCCTTTTTTGGTAGCATATTCATTGGCTGCAACGAATATCATATACTCCGTCTTGAGAGTGGCAACTACTTTCACAAAGTGATCATTCTGCTCTTGTAGAGCGGCTATAATATCTCCGTAGGCATTCGCTAGTTCATCTGCTGAGTTGAGAGTACAGTTATGTAGTTCAAGAGCAAAAGCTCGTTGATTTTTGAAAGTTTCGTGAAGTTCAGACTCTTTTTCTGATAACGATATCTTCGTTTCTCTCATCATGTTCTCCAAATCATTTGCTCGTTGTTCCAGGCTGTCAAGTCTCGCCTTAAACTTCTCTGTCAGTTTTGGCACTTCCCTCGTCAACCAGAAATACTTTCCATCTAGCTCGCTAATCCTTTCTTCGTAGAATTGAGCTATCTCTTTCAATGAAATCTTCTTACCCCAGTTAAAATCCTTGCTCATTTTCTTCTCCTCCCTTCAATCGATGAAATTAAAACCCACAGCGGAGCCTTCGCAAGAAACTCCTCCGTGGTTAAGAGATCTGGTTCACTATTGACCAGTCTCGCTACGTCAGAATCAGGAAATTTCGCGTTGATCCCTTTCTTCAGGTTCTCTATTGAGATTTTCCTTGTACCATTTCCTGAATCATCATCTGCCCCCTTCTGGTTGGATACCAAACTGGAGGCATTCTCTATAAACCCA
>CAYMEF010000095.1:0-2550 GCA_964389625.1 uncultured Thermoplasmatales archaeon | reverse complement strand
ATGACAAGGGAGGGTTATCACGTCTTTACCAACGCAGAACTCTTCTCCACTATAAAGGGAGACCACTCCTATTTCAGGGTGAGAGTATGCAAGGACATGATCGGGAGCTATTCGAAGAGGATAGACATACTGATACCTCTCGACGCGAAGAGTGTGATCCTACACACAAAGGAGCTCTCTCACGACGGCGTGATCATTTCGGAGGAGAACCTCAACGATCCCAGACACGCATCCATACCCTATAGGGAAATACTGCAGACCGTGGCTACGAAATATGGTAAGAGCCTGGCAGAACTGAACGTTATGAAGAACACCGTTGCTCTCGCGGGAGCAGCGAAGATGATCGGGTTGGACAAGGAGAAGCTGAAGAATGTCATTTCTGAGAATTTCGCGTCCAAACCGAAAATAGCAGATATGAACAATTCCGTTGTCGACGAAGTCTATGGAGAATTCACTCCTGCTCACACGTTCGAAATCGAACCCACCACATACAAGAAGAGGATGTTGATAAACGCCACCCACGCCGTAGGTATGGCAAAGGTGGAGTCGGGCCTGAAGTTCCAGTCATACTACCCCATCACGCCTGCGAGCGACGAGTCAAATTATCTCGAGACTGTGATGGAAAAATACGATTTCGTCGTAGAGCAGACCGAGGACGAGATAGCTGCAATGAACATGGCGATCGCAGCGGCGAACACAGGCCTGAGGTCAGCAACGAGCACTTCCGGTCCCGGATTCTCTCTGATGGTCGAGGCACTTTCGTATGCAGGTATGACCGAAACTCCAGTCGTAATCTTCTATTACCAGAGAGCAGGCCCCTCAACGGGAATGCCGACGAGACACGAACAGGGGGACCTTAGATTCGCTCTGAATGCAGGACATGGAGAGTTCCCCAGGGTCGTCATAGCTCCGGGGGATCACAAGGAAGCATTCTATGATACGATCGACGCATTCAACATTGCGGAAAGGTATCAGCTTCCCGTCATTGTGCTCCTGGACAAGGCGATGGCAATGAGCAACTATACTGTCGATCCATTCGACCTGAGCAAGATCAGGATAGACAGGGGAAAGCTGCTCCTCAGTGAGACCAAGGACTACCTGAGGTACAGGCTGACTGAGGACGGAATTTCGCCGAGGTCAGTACCAGGAGTTAAGGGAGGTCTCGTAACAATAGCTGGAGATGAGCACGAGGAGGACGGGCATATTTTCACAGAGGATGCGGACAACAGGATCAGGATGATGGACAAGAGGATGCACAAGATGGACCTGGTGCACGCTGAAGTACCATCCGATACCAAGGTGAAGTTCTACGGAAATCCAGCGAACGAGAAGGTCATAGTTTCATGGGGGTCTCTGAAGGGACCGATACTCGACGCGATGGAGCAGGTAAAGGACGTTTCGCTGCTTCAGATAAGGATGATGGAACCTTTCCCCGTAGAAGAGGTAGTGAGGTTCCTGAGGGGGAAGAAGATAATAGCCGTGGAGCAGAACTATAGCGGTCAGCTAGCGGATCTCCTGAGGGAGAAGACGGGGCTCGAAGCGGAATCGAGGATATTGAAGTTTAATGGAAGACCAGTTGCATTTGAAGAGATGGTTGAAGTTCTCAGCAAACGGAAACTCGCTGAGAGGGAGGTGTTGACGTATGCTTAACACTGTTACACCACCGCCCAAACCCCAGAACTACAAGACGAACGTGGAGATAGACTGGTGCCCAGGATGCGGTGACTTTGGTATATTGAATTCGCTAGTGCTTGCATTGCAGGAACTGAAGATACCGAACGAGAACGTAGTTCTGACAGGAGGAATAGGGTGCAGTTCAAAGATCCCGCACTATGTAAACGTCAATACGTTCCACACTCTTCACGGAAGATCGCTGGCACAGGCCCAGGCAGTCAAGATAGCAAACCCCCGGCTGGAAGTCATATCTGCTTCTGGTGACGGAGATGGACTCGGAATAGGCGCAGCGCACATAGTCGCTGCCGGAAGAAGGAACGTCGATATGACGTATATGCTGTTCGACAATGGCGTTTACGGTCTCACAAAGGGGCAAGCATCACCGACTCTGCCATACGGGGAGATGCCAAAGAGTCTAGAGACGGAGAACCTGAAATTCCCTGTTAATCCCCTGTTCCTTGGACTTGCGTCCGGATTCACTTTCGTGGCCAGGAGTTACTCGTACAATATCAAGCACCTTAAAGAAACACTGATCAGGGCGATGAAACACAAGGGCCTGGCTATGGTCGATATCATGCAGCCATGCGTCACATACAACAACATAAACACGAAAGAATTCTACGATCCAAGGCTCTACGACATAGAGAAGGAAGGATGGAATCCAGTTGCAGCAAACGAGAACGAGTACAAGCAGAAGGTACCTCAGGCAGTCGCAAAGTCACTGGAATGGGGAGACAGGATACCTATGGGTGTTTTCATTGAGTACCAGACCGAGACATATGACCAGAAGCTACAGAGACTAGTTCCGGACTACGGAAAGAAGAACTACGTGATGGAGCCAATCGAGACATCTGGAAAACCGCTGAACGATGTGAC
>CAYMEF010000094.1:0-2642 GCA_964389625.1 uncultured Thermoplasmatales archaeon | reverse complement strand
GGAAATCAAGAAATAAAGAGTGATCAAAAATGCCAGAGAACGACGCCATTCCATGCGAGGTCGTGGAGCTTGTTGGTAGGACGGGAATGGCAGGCGAAGCCACTCAGGTCAAGATAAAGGTACTCGCCGGCGGAGACCAGGGAAGGGTCCTAACGCGAAACGTGATGGGGCCGGTCAGGATCGGCGACATCCTGATGTTGAAGGAAACGGCCAGGGAAGCAAGGAAACTCTCGGTGAGGTGATTCAAACGGAAACCAGGTACTGTTCATTCTGCGGATCCAAGTTAGAGTTTGGAACTGGCAAGATGTTCATAAAGAGGGACGGTTCCATCCTGTATTTTGACAATTCAAAGTGCGAAAAGAATTTCCTTAAGCTTCACAGGGAGCCGAGAAGGGTGAGGTGGACCGAAGAGGGCAGGGAGGAGAAGGCCAAGAGGATCAAGTTCTCCAAGGACATCTCTCAGAAACCCAAGGCACCTGAGCCCATCGAAACGAAGCAGACGATAGAACCTCCAAAAGAAAGCAGTTGAGGTGATCTCTTGCGAACGCTCGTTTTGATCAAACCGGATGGTGTGGTTAGGTCCAAAGTTGGAGCCATAATCTCGAGGTTCGAGGACAAGGGACTGAAGGTAGTTGCCTTGAAGTTGATGGTGCTCGACAGGGCTAGTGCGGAGAAACACTACGCAGTCCACAAGGGGAAGCCATTCTACGACTCGCTACTGAAGTACATAACATCTAGCCCGATTGTCGCAATGGTGATCGAGGGAAACAACTGCATAGAGATAGTCAGGAAGCTGATGGGTGCGACCAACGGCGCGAAGGCCGAACCCGGCACGATAAGGGGGGACTTCGCTGTGGGAATCGACTTCAATCTCATACATGGCAGCGATTCTGAAGAATCCGCACGGTACGAGATTCCAATATTCTTTGAAGATAGAGAGATACTCACTTACGAGAGGGCAGATAGAGATTGGCTGTGATCGTTGATGTGGGTAAGGCAACCGATCGTTGGAGTCTTGGGCCATGTGGACCATGGTAAGACTTCCCTTCTCGATAACATAAGAGGGGGTGTTGTTGCCGCCCGCGAAGCGGGCGGAATTACACAACACATCGGAGCCACCGAGGTACCTATACAGGAGATAGTCAGGATATGCAGAGACATTCTAGGGAACAGGACCTTCAAGATACCGGGGCTGCTTTTCATAGACACGCCCGGTCACGAATCATTTTCCAGTCTCAGGATAAGAGGCGGCTCGATAGCAGACATTGCCATCTTGGTAATAGACGTCCGGGAGGGCATCATGCCCCAGACGAGGGAGTCGCTTGAGGTTCTGAAGAAGTTCAAGACACCGTTCATTGTGGCAGCCAACAAGGTGGACCTCATAGAGGGGTTCTCGGGTATGAAAGGGGCATTCATGCCATCAATCAAGAATATGGCGCAGTCGAGGATGGAGGAACTCGACAACAAGCTATTCCAGCTTTCGTCTCAGCTCTACAGGGAAGGGTTCAGCGCAGACAGATACGACAGGATTGCAGATTTCACAAGGAACGTCGCGATAGTTCCACTCTCCGCAAAGTCGGGATATGGCGTTCCAGATATGCTGATGGTTCTGTCAGGTCTTGCGCAGACCTTTCTAGAGGCACAGCTGGAGAATGAGGACGAGACGGCCGAGGGAACGATACTTGAGGTTCGAGAGGAAAAGGGCATGGGGGAGGTCTCAGATGCCATACTCTACAGCGGGGTCATAAAGAGAGGGGAGACTGTACTCACTGGTACGGTAAGCGGTATCAAGGCGTTGAGGGTAAAGGGCATATTCAAACCGAAACCTCTGGACGAGATAAGGGACCCGAGGGACCGTTTCCTGCCAGTCTCTGAAGTCAGGGCCGCATCCGGAATAAGGATTCTCTTTCAGGGTGAGGGGGGAGTCATACCGGGCAGTCCATTCAAGGAGGCAACGGGAGATCTCATATCTCTGAAGGAATCCATAGAGGACGCGATCAAGGGGTCGTTCAAACCAGCGACGGAGGGAATAGTTGCAAAGGCGGATACGGTCGGTGGACTCGAGGCGCTCGTCTATGAGCTAGGCAGGATAAACGTCCCCATCAAGAAGGCGGAAGTCGGACCCGTCTCCAAGAGGGACTTAACAGAGGCAAGCACGAATTCCGACCCGGAGAACAAGATAGTAATAGCGTTCAATGTCCCAGTCGAGGCCGAAGAACAGGCAGGCATAAAGGTCATAGAAAACAAGATAATCTATTCGATCAAGGACGACCTCATGAAGGCAAGGGAAGAGATCAAGAAGAGAGAGCTTGAGGCGAAGCGGAAGGCCGTGACATTCCCGTGCAAGCTTCTCATTCTTGAAGGAAACGTTTTCAGGATCTCCAAGCCTGCAATATTCGGTGTGAGGGTACTGGGTGGGAAGCTGAGGGTGAAGACGCAGCTCATGAAGATCGATGGCACCAACGTGGGACCGGTCAAGAGCATCAGGACAGGTGAACAGTCTCTCCAAGAGGCGAACCAGGGAGACGAGGTAGCGATTGCGATGGACGGTATCACGATCGGCAGGCAACTGAAGGAGGGGGACATTCTCTACTCCGACATAGGCGAGAGGGATTTCAGGATCCTAAAGGAGGAGAACCTTA
>CAYMEF010000093.1:0-2650 GCA_964389625.1 uncultured Thermoplasmatales archaeon | reverse complement strand
ATTAAAGTGGCCTGGCGTAACCGTGATTAAATGTCAGATGAACACAGACCTCTTGACTGAGGACCTCAAGAAGAAGAAAGCAAACGAGGAGTCCTCATTCTGGCTGATTGGACAGCCGGACATTGAACTGGCAAAGGAAGGAGAGAAGTATATATTAACCGTAAATGGCTTCGATTATTACGATACCCGGAATGGCGAGATAAAGTCCGGTAACTCTTCCAATATTGCGATGTGGGAACTTGATACCGACTACAATGGCAGGAGCCTTTACCCCCGACAGGTATTCTTCCCTCTTGAGAGTGAAAACGGTGGCTGGGGCAGACTTGCTAAAGCACTTCAGGCTTACATCGATGAAGACCTAATATCCAATTATAGTGGTAATAAATCCTTGCCATTCAAAGCAGGCAAGAACAAACAGATTGCTGTAAAGATCATAGATGATCGCGGCATTGAATCTCTTAGAGTTCTCAAGGTGGATTAATGGCTGATGATAAGAAAATACAACACCTAATAATCAACAGCCCATACGAGAAGCCAGAAAAACACCTCAAATATAATCGGGATGAACGGAAATTCGAACTGGTTGAGGGAAGACGTCCCGCTGGGTATACTATAGCGTCAGAACATTCAGAAAAGTTTGACGATCCCGGATTCTTTGTCGAGCTGCCGGAAGTCAACAAGATCAGGGAGAGGGTCGATGAATGGAGAGAATCAGGATATCTGGGTGTTACGAAGGTTACCAAGGAATTACTTGATTACTGGAAGAGACCAGACAGGGACAGAAAACTCTTTTTCTGCCAACTCGAAGCAATTGAGACCCTAATTTGGTTCATAGAGACACAGGAAACTGAGAAACAGGGTATAAAACTTGAAGGTGACAGTGGAGATATAGAGCGTCTATGCTCAAAAATGGCTACTGGTACCGGAAAGACAGTAGTTATGGGCATGCTCATAGCCTGGCAGGTTATCAATAAAGTAACATACCGGCAAGACACAAGATTTTCCAAGGACATCCTTGTAGTATCCCCAGGGCTTACGGTGAGAAACCGACTTCAGGTCCTGAATCCTTCGGCCCCTGAAGGAAGCAACTACTATCTGGAATTCGACCTGATTCCATCTGGAATGTATGATAAGCTCCGGGGTGGTCGGGTCAAAATTATCAACTGGCATCTTCTCGAATGGGAAACAGAAGACCAGGTCAAAAGGAAGAAAAGCGTCGATAAACGCGGTGTAAAAAGCGATGAGGCATATGCCCGAGAAGTTCTTGGTGAACTAAAAGATGCCAAGAATATTGTAGTCATAAACGACGAGGCTCACCACGCATGGAGAATAAATCCAGAAGCTCTTGGAAAATATGTGAGGCAGAGGGACCTAAAAGATAGCGCCATTGAAAGTACCGTATGGGTAGGGGGCCTTGACAAGATCAATAAGGTAAGAAACATCATGCGATGCTTTGATTTTACCGCCACCCCATTCTTCCCATCAGGCAAGAAAGCAAGCGAAGAATCATTATTTGGTTGGATTGTGAGCGATTTCGGACTGAATGAGGCAATAGAATCCGGTCTTGTCAAAACTCCCAGGGTTGTTGTAAGAGACGACGGTACGCCCGATGCCAGGACAATGAGATCCAAATTCTATCACATTTATGCTGACCCGGATGTAAAATCAGATTTGAACCGTGCAGTAGAGAAAGAAGTTGCCTTACCGGACCTTGTAACCAAGGCATATTACTTCCTAGGTCTTGATTGGGCCGAAACGCTGAAACTATGGGAGAATAGAGCAGAAACTCCCCCAGTTATGATCTCAGTATGTAACAGGACTGAAACAGCGGCACGAGTTAAATTTTCACTAGATAAAGGAAAGATTAGAATAACAGAGCTGCAAAACCCTGAAGCCACTCTTCAGATAGATACAAGAGTGCTCAACGAAGCCGAATCTGGACTTAATGGAAACGGTGGAACCTCAAAGAAGACAATGGCAGAAGAACTTCGTGAAAAAGTTTACACAGTTGGACAACGGGAACAACCTGGCGAAAAGATTCAGAATGTGATTTCAGTGGGAATGCTCTCTGAAGGTTGGGATGCAAAAACAGTCACGCACATAATGGGTCTTAGAGCCTTCACAAGTCAGTTGCTTTGTGAACAGGTCGTGGGAAGGGGGCTTAGACGCACATCGTATGATGTGAACAAGGAGACCGGGCTTTTTGAGCCTGAATATGTCAACGTATTTGGTGTACCGTTCACATTCCTTCCACACGAAGGAGAGGGTGTTGGGCCAGAAGGTGGTGTTCCTCCCCCGCCGCCTATACCAAAGACAAGGGTCCACGTTGATGATGAGAAGAAAGAATTTGAGGTTTCATGGCCAAACGTACTGAGAATCAATCATACCTATACACCTAAATTAAAAATCGACCTCACTAAGGTCCAGGAATTACAGCTCAACCCGGAAGACACCCCGTTGAAAGCAGAATTGGCGCAGATAATCGAAGGGAAACCTGATGTAACGAGGAAACTGAAGGTAATCGACCTATCGAACAATCAGGTTGAGAAACTGCTAACCAGTTTGAGGAAACAAAGATTGATATTTGAGGCCGCCCGGGACGTTTTCGACCAGGTACAGCCATCGTGGAAAGGTAGCAAGGAGTACCTCA
>CAYMEF010000092.1:0-2678 GCA_964389625.1 uncultured Thermoplasmatales archaeon | reverse complement strand
TTGCTCCAGGCTCCGTTGTAGAAATTGGGAAGAGACTCCGGGAGCAACACTCTCTTTATCGTGATCTTGTGATTTGAGCATTCTGATATGTTGAGCTACATTATAATGGGAAATTTGACTTCTGGCCTTTAGGCCTTTTGACAAGAAACAATCTCTCAAAGAAAGACTCATTAAGGAATACTTAAACGTCTGGAGGTAAAGAAATCCGATCAAAATAGGAAGGACTCTGGATTCAGAATGTGTACCGATTGAGTCAGACGGGCAGGTATTCCGAGGGGCGGAGAGGATCCCCAGAGATGTTGAAAAACGCATCGCTTGGATATACAGAGGATGGAAAATCTTGAGATGGGATATCTCTCAGACTCTTGTTGATGGAGACATAGGGTTCATCGAATAGGTGTTTCAAGCATCTATTGGTCTGAGAGAGATTCATAACATGCAGAGGGGTTCTATGTTCCGTTTCAAGGATGACAAGATAATTCTATTCAGGGAATTCATCACAACAAAGCCACTTTTGGAAGTAGAATGGCTTGCAGTAATCTTACAAGATTTGACTAAGACCTTAGAGTTGACCAGAAAATGAGTCTAGGATAGAAGATCATAATAATATAGAAGGGCAGTCGGACTCACTGCCCCTCCCTTCTCTAATCTCTTATCTCCTTTTCGGCGAGATATGCCGTCAGTGCGAGCAAACCTGCCGCAAGTAAAGATAGTGCTCCCAGCCATTGCCCAATTTGAGTCCACTGAGAGGCAGTAAGGCTTCCGTTTATGATCACCATTCTTATTGCTTCGGCAGACCATGATACCGGATTGTACTTGGCAACGTTCGCTAGCCATGGCGCCATCATGGCTGGTGAAAACATTGCATAGCTCACGAACGTAAGTGGCAGGTTCACCAAGTTTACGATACCGAAAATAGAGTTCATGTTCGTCATTCTGGTTGCGATCACGCTGAATATTGATGAGAATATGAATGCTACAAGTATTATTGCAGTGGCAAGCACTAGTACGTCCAGAATTGTGAAACCATGCACAAACTTCAGACCGTTGGGGATGAGGTAGGCAGCGACTATTAGGATGACCACCTGTGGCATTATTCTAACGACAGACGAGATTATCTTGGAAAAGACGATCGAGCTTCGCCTGATGGGTGAAGACAGAAATCGCCCCATTGGTCCGAGTCTCCTGTCGAATATGATCTGGGTACCTGCAAACATTGCCGTGAAGAGCCCCATTGTCGTCAGTACTCCACCAACTATGTATGTAATGTAATTGGGAGCTCCCCCCAGTACATACTGACTTGCTCCTGGAAAGAATCTTGTGATATCGAAGGCACTGCCGAACAGTGCTATCCAAAATATTGGTTGTATCAGGTTGGTGACAAGGAATATCGGGTTTCTGACCCACTTCTTCAGTTCCCTGACGGTCAAAGGTCCCAGTCCGCTCATAATCTCGTCCTCCTCATGTTCATTGCTACTTTCATCCTGTCAATACCTCCTTCTTCTTCCCTTATAGACCTTCCAGTATATTCCAAGAAAACTTCATCGAGCGTTGGCTTTTGAACCGTCAACCTTACCGTTGAAAGTTCGTGCTTTGAAATGAAATTTATAATTCTTGGTAGGGATTCATCTGCATTAACGACTTTCATCTTCACCGTATTTTGCCCGGCATCTGTTACCTCGATGACGTCGGGGACTGTCTTCATAAGATCTGCGCTCTTCTGATCGGTTAGTGTAATGGTTATTATGTCCCCCTTCAGGGAAGCCTTTAACTCGGCAGGTGTGCCGGTGATCAGGATCTTTCCGTGATCTATTATCGAGACTCGTCCTGCAAGTTCATCTATCTCCTCTAGGTAGTGGGACGTGAGTATGATCGTCACATTGAGTCTCCCCTGTATCTCCTTGACATAATTCCACATCTGAGTTCTAGTTTGTACGTCGAGTCCTAGTGTGGGTTCATCCAAGAACAGTATCCTTGGTTCGTGAACGAGTCCTATGATGAGTTCCAGTCTCTTCCTCATGCCGCCAGAGTAAGTCCTTACGTACCTGTCCGAGGCTTCTTCCAGGTCAACCAAATGTAGAAGCGCCTTGATATTCTCCTGAGCCTTTGCTCTAGGAACATCGTAGAACCGCGATACCATCGTCAGGTTCTCTCTACCAGTCAAATCTTCGTCTGCAGTGAAATCCTGCGGGACTACTCCTATGAGCTTCCTGACTGCGAGGGAGTTCTTTGCAATATCAAATCCTCCTACCGTTGCGGTCCCTCCCGTGGGGGCAATTCTAGTAATCAGCATGTTTATTGTGGTCGTTTTCCCTGCTCCATTGGGACCTGCCAAGCCATATATCTCCCCTTCCTTTATTTCAAGATTTAGGTCCGAGACGGCTTTGACTTTTCCGTTGTATACTTTCGACAGATTCTTCGTTTCTATCATCGTTCCGGTCAACTCATTTCACCTCTTGACTTTCGATAATTTCCTTTCTGGCATCCTTGAGGATCTTTAGCGCCTTCTCGAGTTCCAGTTCGTAGGTCATAAGAAACACCTCATACTCCCTTGGGCTGCTTAGACCCACCCTGATTCCCTTAAGATTCTCCTCCAGGGATTCCGTAGTTTTTTGGGCAGAACTGAGAATGAAACGAGTCCTTTCCTCCGGGCTAAGTGTGTCCATCCACAGTCGACC
>CAYMEF010000091.1:0-2721 GCA_964389625.1 uncultured Thermoplasmatales archaeon | reverse complement strand
TCCCAGCATAGTTATCACTCGGTATCCAAGAATCTCTCCCAAAGCGAGTCAGAGACCAAATTTCTCTTATATACCTCCCATGAACTACCTATCTCAATCACACCGTTGTTCGACAATAGGGAACCTATTCCACTATCTGGTGTTAGGATAAATGGATAATGAACCGACTGTTGTTTAGCCCGTATCTTCCACTTTGGAATCATAATACAAACTCGCCGATTTCCTTTGGGAAAAGCACGACGTCTGAGATAGATTTTGAACCTGTCAAAAATCTAACAAATCTTTCTATCCCTATTCCAAAACCTGCGGATGGTGGAATGCCCCTCTTAGATGCCTCAAGGAGCAGATCAAAGTCCTGCCTTCTCTGCCCCTTCTTCTCTATGCGAGACAGTATTCTTTCGTATACATATTCCCGCTCCCCTCCACTGATCGCCTCCCCATAACCGTATGGATATATTAGATCCATATCCATCAGAATCCCCTTCTCATTTTCATTCTCTCTGTCGTAGAATTCCCTTTCCTCAAGTGGAATGTCTATAATCCAGAATGGCTCGTTTGATTCTGAACTCAAGATTGACTCAAAATTCTTGCCGTGCTTGCTCAATACATCGACAAACTTTACCCTCCTGAAGGGCATTTGATACTCCCTTATGTGTGGATTCAGTTTGTCGGACTCTACAGATGATCGCACCTTTGCTATCGAATCATTTATCATCCCCTCTGCAAGATTCATTACGAAATCTCTTCCTTTACCCCTGACTTCCAGGTCGAGTTGCGTGAACTCAGCGAGATGCCTGCCCGTATTCCTCCTCTCTAAAGGTTCAATTCGTATATTTGGGGAGAATGAGTAGATTTGTTCAAAGTAGACCAGTGCGAGCTGTTTGTGAAATATCATCGATTTTGTCAACCTGTATTGATGTCCATAGTAGCTGACCGTTGGATCATCCACTGGATGATTCAGAGGGTCCGAAATTGGAGAGATAATTACGGGGTTTATCTCCAGAAACCCCCTTGCGTCTAGAAATCTCTTCATGCCGCCCCTTATAATCGTGTTCACTCTTGTTCCAGTTGCAATCTTTTCCCTGTCACGGCGGAAAAAATAATCGATAGGACTGGCCTCAGTCATGTGTCCCCAAGTTATTTCACTCGGATTACCTTTAGTTACATTTAGACTCACGAAATGAGCAGAAATAATTATATCTTTGACATTTAATTAACATTATGAAGGAATTAGACGAGATTGATAATCGAATTGTAGACTATCTCATGGACAACGGACGTGACAGGGTAACCAAAATAGCTGATGCTCTGAAATTCAATAGGGTAACAGTGGCACAGAGGATAGAGAGATTGGTCAAGATCGGAGCAATTAAGAGGTTTACAGTGAGGCTGGACTATGAATTTCTAGGCCTCGACGTTCTTGCTTTTGTGTTCATCTCATTCAAGAAGACCGATGACACAACTCAGGAAGAGCTTGCCAGACTCATCTCAAAACTCGAAGGAGTAGAGGAAGTACACATCATTGCAGGAGAGTTTGATATAATCGCAAGGGTGAGAGCAAAGAATTTGAGGGAACTTGGAGAAAAAGTTGTAAACAAGATTAGGGGGTATTCAGGAGTCGAAACAACCTTTTCCCATCTAGTCTTCCAGACAATAAAGGAATAGTCTCTCGTTCCAGGGGGGTTTAAAAGGACAAGGGTCAGGGCTACTGGATCAGAATTGACTTCTTTACAAATTCCATCAGGGCAGAAGGGAACTTGAAAGGGAGCGAATAGAGAAGGTAGAGCAATGTCTTCGATGGATAGTCGACATCTCCAACTCTGTTTATTCCTGAAACACTAGAGCTTATCAAGGGGACCCACAGCGAGTAGTATTTCTCGAATCTATCAAGGATTCTCCTGATCTTGAAATCCCTCTCTATTTCTGCCCCGAATGAGTTCTGCCAATTCCGTTGATAGTCTACGAGAATGTCACCCCCCTTTGCGACAGCTTCGGCTAGTGTATTCCCTGAATTGAGTGCAGCATACAGTCCGCCGCCGGTGGTAGCCTTACTGAGCCCTGCTGCGTCTCCTATCAGGAATCCCCTACCCCTGCCAAGATCCGTAGGGCCGATAGGAATCAAACCCCCCCTCTTTCTAACTACCGTATCCCTTCCAACCAGGCTCTTTACGACCTCTTCGCTGTTAGTTCCCGAGGCTCCGATCTCCGTCTCGTTCCCGTTTGGTACCTCCCAGGAAAAGAAATCAGGAGTCTTCTTCCTATCGAGGTAGATCTTCACTCTATCAGACTTCCTGGAAAGGTCGTACTGAAGCGATTTCAATAGCGTCGGAGAGCCGATACCAAGGTTTCTTCTGACAGTACTTGCCGGTCCATCTGCTCCTATTATGAAATCCGCCTCAACGTTCTCTAAGCCATTTCTGGATTTCAGTGATGCGACGATCCGGCTCTCTCTCTGATGAAATTCAATTAGGGATGTCAGTAGGGATAGCTCCGCTCCCTCGGATTGTGCCCTAGCAGACAGTTTCTTATCTAGGGCCACTCTGTCTATGACTCTCATTCTGTCGGAACTGAGGGAGAACGTTCCAAGAGGAGTTGAAATCTCTGCAATCACTGGACGGTCTATCACCAGGTCCTCCCCTACGTCGTTTACCACTCTCATATCCACTAGTCCAGAACAGTGGTTGGGGATTCCAATCCTCTCCTTGAGGTCCACCATCTTCA
>CAYMEF010000090.1:0-2734 GCA_964389625.1 uncultured Thermoplasmatales archaeon | reverse complement strand
GCTTAATGGAACTGCTGACCTAGGTGCTGGAGGAGACACTCTGACCGTTTATGGGCTAGCTCATAAGCCAGTAAATGGTTCAATTGCAACTGAAGTCACATTATACAGTCACTCCCTGAGCTCAACAACGATCAATATTAAGTGGTCCGCTCAGCCAGGATATTTCAGCGGAATTAACATAGTGCTATCTAATTCTTATGGAGCAAACGGACCGTTTATTGTGAGGAACTTTGAAATCTATACACACTCCACTATAAACAAATGGTCACAAGGAGTCAGCCTGAATTCGGTCTATGCCAGCAACGGTTCACTAGTTGGCAAGATCACAGAATCGTTCTATTACGACACACAACCGTTCAATACTGGTTCTCAAATTACTACGCAAGTATCTGCTTCCTTCATTTCCCTAAGTGCATACAGTCAGTTAGGAGTGTATTCTATGTACATGAACAGCACGTTAGTAAACAACAATGCGAGTACCGGGTACAAGTTGTCGATGTATCAGATCGCTAACCGTCCAACGGTACAAAATGATACAACGACCGCACAAGATTCTCAAGCCGTTATTACAGCAATAGCATACGCAGCAGCATTTATCCCCGATATAGGCGGATATGTATCTGACGCACTTAGTGCTTATGCAAATTACATGAGCACTTCGAATCTTGGGTGGTACACGAATGATGGCCACGGAAATGGTTACTTCAACGTAAGTCTATTAGTTGGTACTATTCCGAATGACGGGGCAGGTTACATTATACAACCAGGTTCCTCGTATCCTAACTGGAAAGTGGCATACAATTTTGGGATGTTTGACAATATGACCTTCAATGCTCCTTTACAAGCACCGCAATACAATGACACAAACAACACATATCTGAATCAGATTGCCTTTACTTCACAATTCAGTGTTGGACCGTCAAACGAAACTTACGGCTATTTAGCGGCGGTTACGGAACCTATATATCTAGCACAGTGGTGAGGTGGTAGACAGAGAGATGAAAAGAGCCATAATAATCACCGTTGCAGTTTCCTTTTTCTTGATTTTTACTTTTTATAGTTATTCTACTGTTCCGTACGTACCTGGAATATCACCACCAACTTTCGAATCCTATTCACCGGCATACATTAACAAAACTGTTGCAGGGGTCAGTTCGTCCATAATAGTCTACAATTACAATCAGATTGTTAAAAGGACCTTAATGGGGGTGCCTTCGACAGGTGCTACATTCACCACCTTATTCTTCATTAACGTGATTAGTGAGAGCAAAAATCTAAATCCAGTTTCCCTTGGACTCAGAGTCATTGCGGTCTCTGGATATATTGAAAATTCATCAGCTCCTTTCAAACTTCCAATTATTGACTTCAGCTTCGGCCAAAGTCATAAGAATAATGTGATAATAGTGGCCTTTAATTTTACCTTCCCATTTCCCCCCAGTTCATTCCACAGTGGTGAATATGTCTCTGGAAATTACACCGCAACTTTCAACATCACCATCGCTCTCACTCCAACTCTCCTGGTATATCACGGATCGAGTAGTAATTATGTGGCAAGTGTCGAGTATCCTATAGTTATGGAATAACCATGACGCCTCCTGTTAATTCCGTAGGAGGAAGGCACGGATTTGCCAAGGGTTCGACAAATTGAAGGGATTCTGTCATTTTTGAAAATGTAGTTCCAAGAACTGAAACGTAGATGGTATCGCTAAAGGTCAAAACATCTACTTATCGCCCAAAAGAATCTCATTTGTTAATCAATTCTGTTTTCTGCCATTTTATCGTCTATTTAATGACAAAGCTATTCGTTCCAACCAATGATTTTTGGCTCTCACTGCAGTCCGGAGGGCTGAAATCGTGGTCGGTCGCCTTCTCTGCTATGCTTCAATTCAAACATAATCGGTTATGGATTTGATCTCGCCCGTGAATCCATCCATTACAAGAGCGGATGAGGAGTAGATGGGATAGAAACAGGTGTTGATGTACTTCACCTTGATCGTATCTTCAAGCGGTTTTACCCTGCTTCTCGAGTATATTATGAACGCTTCCGTCTCACTTTTTTCCACCACCTCTGTTTCCGTGCTGTCGCTGATCCATCTCTTTGCTCTCTCCATGGAAGAGAGCGGTTCCCATTTGAGTTCCATCTCCCTGTGAGTCGTTGGCCAGGAGTCAAGTAGTTCGTAGCCGTTGATTGACCTGGTCACCTTACCGTTTACCGCGTTTACCATCGAGGTCCCTTCCTTTATTGCAATGTTTTCCCCTTCGACTACTTTCATCGTATAGGAGAAGAAATGATATGGAACAAATATCAGGTCTGATCGCAGGCCTATGGAGTTGGTGACAAGTTCGCCACTTGCCACGGGGCGTATATACTTCGGGTTGTTCCCCTCTTCAAGGTACACGAGAATGAAATCGCTCTCCTCTTTCGGTTGACGAACGACAGGCCGCTTCTTTGTTTTCGTAGAAAGATGCATGTCTATGAGGGCCTTCCCCAGGAGCCCTGCAGTTTCGTCCCTCGTGACCGGAGTGATCTTGTGCCCCTTGCAGTAAGAAATAATGTCCTTGTTCCCATCTTCAGAAAGCAAGAACAGGAACCTTTCACCTGGAAATGAAACAGTGGATGAGTGAAATTCCCTGACTTTCTCGAGGTCCTGGTTCTCAAGGAGCATGATAACTTCACCCGACCCGTCTCCGTGATCGACCCAGATGTATTCTTCCGGATATCCGGGATAAGTTC
>CAYMEF010000089.1:0-2827 GCA_964389625.1 uncultured Thermoplasmatales archaeon | reverse complement strand
GTACATAGGAAACTGGAGTCTCATGTTCTCGAAGTCGTCCTTCGACATTCTGTTGTACCCCATCGCCGCTGCTTCTAGTCCAACGGATTCCGGCGGGGAATCGGGAATCGATGCGTCTGCGCCCCGTACTATCTTAGCGAGTTCCAGGAGGGGCCCATCTTTCAGCTGATACTTCTTGATTATCGAATCGAACGTCACGTACTCGTAACCTCCCTCTTTGTAATGGTAGAGTTCTGCACCCGGTGTATCGAATGGGATAGCCCCGGTTCTCTTTGACTCTTCGATGACTTTGTCCTTCGGAACGAATATAAAGATTGCTTCTGGATCCACGAATTTCTTTATCAACCACGGGCAAGCAATTCTATCGACTTTGGCCTTCTCTCTAGTAATCCACTTCATCGAAGTTATCATAGGAAAAGGCTAAATAAACTTTCTTGCCAACGGGACTGTCGGTTTGTAATCGAGTTTTTCTCGATGTGGTGAGAAGAACATACTCAAATTGTTAGACTCAGTGTTGCCTTCTTAAGACAGTTCCATTAGCCCACAACGATCCAAGCATTTCGAAAATAGTACCACTACCGTTATGTAACAAACTTCCGTTCAATTTCGTCAGGGATATTGACTTGAGGATCGCTCTCGGATGATGCAGATAAACATCCGTCAATGAGAATTGAGAAAAACGAGGCTGGGCCTAATAGAATCCCAACTGTCATCGATACTACGAGGAAGGACACACTCTTTGACAACATGTCCTCACTTCCAAACCTAAAGAGAATCCTTGCAGACTCGGTAAAATATAACGACGTCATCTCATCAGCATCCTGGACCGTCCATGCTCATTCCACCATGTTTTCAGAGCTTGACCCGAGTGAGCATAGGTTCCAAGCGAGGATAGATCTGGGGGCTCAGGTCGAAAGATTTAAGAGACACGTGGAGGAATTCTCTGTGTCAGCGGGATGAGAGCTGATCCACCTGGCTTTCCAGAAGACCCCGAGAAAATGCTTGCGAAGTTGAAAAATTTAGCAATGTTCTCAGATTTCAGGTCCTTATTCAAGTTCAGACAACCTCCAGCATCGAGACACAAGTAGCGCTTAGCTGAAACGGTGAAAGGTAACTAATCTCCTAAGGCGGTGGTCGAATTATCATTTCTCTTCAACCTATGCACACCTTCAAGTTAATTAGCAATTATGGCTATAATATAATTATTAAATATGGTAAGTTAACCTTGCAATGAATTCGAGCCTACCGGCCTTCCGCCGATCCAGGGAAAACCTGATTCTGTCCGTTATCGTGATAGGTGTTCTGATGGCATCCATCGACTCCACGATAGTTCTACTTGCTTTTCCTGCGATAACCACTTCTCTCCACTCGAACATATCGACGGTGATCTGGGTAATTCTGATCTACATGATAGTTGTGGCAGTCTTCTCTAGCCAGTTCGGGAAGATTGGAGATATCTATGGCCGCGGCAGGATGTTCAATCTCGGTTTTGTCATCTTCACGGCTGCCTCTTTCCTGTGTGGTATAGCACCCACGGATCTGACTCTGATAGGGTTCAGAGCTGCGCAGGCGATCGGTGGGGCGCTGCTGTCTTCAAACAGCGGTGCGATCATAGCCGATACCTTCCCCAGAAACAAGATAGGGAAGGCCTATGGGTATACAGCCATGAGCTGGAACATCGGTGCACTGCTCGGGATACTCCTCGGTGGTTTCATCACGACGTTCATTGGCTACAGGTACATTTTCTTCATCAACATTCCAATTGGAGTGGTCGCGACCATCCTCGGCCTGACATACATAGTCGATTCAAAGAGGGTCAGGGATACTGTTGATGTCCTGGGAATGACTCTGCTAGGGGTTGCCGTAGCACTTATTTCCTACGCCGGAATAGAGTACGCCTCTGTGGGGGCCACCCTCCTCAACTTAACTCTCCTCGCTCTGGGTGGTATCGTTGCACTGATCTTTGTGACCGTCGAAAAGAGAGTCAGTTCACCAACTATCAACTTCGGTATGTTCGAAAACAGGGTCTTCAAGAATTCGTTGTTTTCGTCTTTCTTCCAGGGTCTTGGATATCTGGGAGTGACGTTCCTGCTCATAATGTACCTGCAGGGCGTCCGTGGATACACCCCATTCTATGCTTCTCTGGTCTTATTCCCCGCGTACATCATCAGCGGCGTCCTTGCACCTTATATGGGGAACGTATCGGACAAGTATGGTTCAAAAGTCATCGCAACTCTTGGAATACTTCTTATGATCGCTGGAGTGGCATTCTACATACTATTCCTTGACGCAACTTCATCGGTATTCATCGTTATGATAGGAGCGATGGTGATGGGGGTAGGGGGATCGATGTTCTGGCCCGCCAACCTGAGTGCGGTCATGGCAAACGTTTCAGGGGAACAGAGAGGGGCTGCATCCGGGACAATGAGGTTGCTAAGCAGCGTTGGAATAATCGGAAGCTTCATCATAGCCTTTGTTGCCGCAGCATCGGCGGTACCTAGGTATGTTGCATTCGCGATATTTGCCGGCACGTCAAAGGTTATAGGTGGAATAGGGAGCGGATTCGTCCTGGGGATGAGGGCAGCATTCATAGTCCTGATTACGATGCTCTGTATCGCAGGCATATTCTCTTACGCGAGGGGCTCGGAAAACAGGCACGAATCCGTTCAACAGATAGGTACGGAAGACCCGAACGAACCGGCGGAGTAAACAGAAGCTATCGAGCTCCTCTCGAATCTCGTCATCCCCTTTCGCTACAATATCACTACAAAAATCAGGTATGAGATGAGGGTCCCTGCGATCACCCCAGTATTGAGAAATGGGAGGC
>CAYMEF010000088.1:0-2886 GCA_964389625.1 uncultured Thermoplasmatales archaeon | reverse complement strand
CAAAGGCCAGAACCTGAGAATCGATATTGAACAGGTGATTCACGTGAAAATCATTACCCGCCATGCACCAGATCCTTAAGCCGCTAACCAGCAGGCTCTGCCACAGTTCCACCGCTTTCTCGTTAGCTTCATTCCACCCACCGTTCCATATTTCCACTGCATCTGCAAGGACATAGCTTTCTATTCCCCACCCCCACGAATCGCTCTTGAATGGGTGATTTATTGAGACAAAAGCACCCTGTTTCCTGGCTTCAGCCGCTGCAGTCGGGAAGTCTTTCGGTTCGACCGGTTTTGCTGAATCGAAATAACCACACTCGGGTTCTATGGACTCCTCGAGGCCAATGAAGTTACTGTGTCCTCTCGATTGACCCCATTCCTCTCCTGTTATCGCGAATTCGCCGTCTCCTGTGATAATCGGAATTCTGTTGTGATCGGTAATGGCCACGTAGTCTACGCCTTTTTTTGCGGCGAGTTTCACAAGCCCCCTTGGACTCCTCATGACGAGTCTCATTATCTGGCGTTCGAGCGGCCATACTAATCGGTGAAATACGCCTTCACCGCTCAGAGGGTTGATCGAGCTTCTCGAATGACAGTGCATTTGAGCGTAAACTAGCCTATCAGTCATTCTTCACCGTTGCGGTGCCTTTTGTCTTTATCCCCTGTTTGAGAGGAACGAATACGAACATTACGGCTGTAGCAATAGTGAAAGCTCCCCCAATCAGCCCCAGGCTCCTGATATAGATCGGATTGCCCGATGGTGCATACAGATAACTTATCCACAGTCCCAGCACGAAACCGGAGAGACCAGACGGAATTCTTTCGAGCAATCCCTGAACTCCAAAGTACATTCCCTCCCTCCTGTACCCCGTGATAGTCTCATCCTCATCTATGATCTCTGAGATGATTGCGTTGGGCAGAATGAAGTACGAAGTCAGGCCGAGTCCAGCGAACACCATCACCAGAGTCATCTGGATCACATTGCCGGCGATGTGGGTGAGACCGACGATGAATGTTAGTACCATTCCAAGTCCCAGCAGTCCTGTGAAGAGAATGAATGATCTCTTTTCGCCCCTTCTCTTTGTGTATCTGACCAGCACGGGTGAAAATATTATCACGGAAAGCACTGCGACGAGTTCAAATATTGCAATGTAGAGTTTGTACCCGGGATTTCCGGGCAATACTATCCCTTCCACGAAATATCCCAGAGAAGAGAGGAAAAAGTAAAACCCAAACTGGAAAAAGAGGTATGCCACTATGTATCTGTTGAACGTCCTGTTCCTGAATGTTTGAACGAAAGAGGTTGCTATTGAATAAGACTTGGGGACAATGATTCCTGCAGGTTTTTCCTTGACCGTCAGAATGACGACGATAATTGATATCAGCATGATTACTGCAATTACGACTCCGATTATCGCAAAGGAATAATTCAACAACAAGAGCACTATTGGAAGGAGCGAAGCAAGTATGATTCCAAGAATTCCGAAGTAGGACGAGATTGTGGTCAGGACGACCCTGTCTTGGGAATCTGTAGTGAGCTCCGGAATCAGTGCGAGATAGGGGAGCACAACATAGGCATAGAGGAAATTGAATCCTATCAGGTAAAAGGTAAGCAGGACCGCTAATCTTATCCCCGACCCAAATGGGGCCCAAATGAGGGAAAAGAAGATCGCTAAGGGAATAAATCCCGTCAAGAGGAAGAATTTTCTCCGACCTATCTTGTAAGTTGCTTTGTCGCTCCAGTTACCTATGAATGGGTTCGCGAACCCCTGCACGAGCGTTCCGAGGAGAACGGAAATGCCAACTATATAGGCGGAAAGAAGGATTCTTCCCTGTATCGGGGAATAGAAGACATAAATGTATGAAGAGAGGAACAAGGCAGGTGTGTTGTAAGAAACTTGTCCGATTCCATAAGTGATCTTCTTGGAAAGTGGTAGCTTTTCCATAGGATTCAGTTGTATGGTTTTTCTGATATATGAAATTCACTGAATAGGAAGGGGAAATTAAGCGTACCTAAAAGGATGGAACATATTTATATATCCTTAATAATATTCGAGGATATGCCTGATTTTTTGGTTTTAGGCGGAGCCGGGGACATGGGTTCCGCTACGGTTAGAGATTTAGTTTCTAGCGGTGTTGAGAGAGTTGTTATCGGCGATTTTAACAGGGTAGCCACGGAGAAGCTTGTGAAGGAGCTGAGCGGAGGAAGAACGGATGTCCGTGGAGTTTTTGTCGATGCAAACGACAGAAAAGGCCTGGTCGAAACTATCGCGCAGTCTGATGTGGTCATCAACACGATAGGCCCCTTTTACAGATATGAAAACATGATAGTGGATGCGACCATTGAGGCCGGGAAGGACTACGTTGACATTTGCGACGACCATGATGCCACCTTGAAGGTTCTGGAAAGGGATGAAGAAATTGCGAGAGGAAAGTCCAGGGTTCTTATCGGAATGGGGTGGACACCTGGCATCACCAACGTTCTTGCGAGGGCTGGATATGACAGTTTGGATAGAACAACGGATATCAACATAGGATGGAGTGGGAGTGCCGCTGATGCGTCGGGTATTGCTGTGATATCTCACGTCTTCCACGCTGTAACAGGAGAGGTTCCCATGTATCTGGACGGGAAGTTGGAGTACGTTCCTGCCAGGCAGTTCAAGAGGGAAATCGAGTTCCCGGAACCCATCTCTCGACTGGAAACTTATTTTGTTGGCCACCCCGAACCGATCACCATTCCGAGATACCTGAAGGGGGTCAACAACGTGACGCTCAGAGGAGCGCTTGTACCAGAGTGGCAGAACCACCTTGTGAGCCAGTTTGCAGACATCGGGCTCACAGAGGACAAGGTGGTCAGAGTGGGAAATGTGGAGGTATCTTCCAGAGATT
>CAYMEF010000087.1:0-2930 GCA_964389625.1 uncultured Thermoplasmatales archaeon | reverse complement strand
CGAATGGAAAAAGTCACACACAATCCTAAAAAATATCACGTCTACAGGTAGGCGTTTCAATCACAGGCACTGACGGTAAGAATGAAATAGTTTAGTCCGTTTTTATATTGAAATGGACCAACCAAATTCTTCTGGAACAGAGATCAACTTTTCGCCGTGGGTTGACCAAGAGATCGGAGATGAACTTAAACAAGTGAATTCGATTGTCGTTACCGGCTACAAATACTCTGGCAAAACCCAGTGCGTAAACAGATTAAGGTCGGGTGGGTTGCTCAACAGCTACGAAGTGATAGACATCTCTTCTGACTCGATGTCTGCGAGAGATGCTTATGACACACTTGAGCGTGCCATTTCGCAGAACCGGGGGAAACCCCTGGCGATTTTCCTGACCACTCATCATTATTCATCCTTCAACGACCGTCCCGGGGGAGGAAAAGGGAAGAAAATCTTCGACCGCTTTGAACACACGGATATAACCTTCAAATTCAACAAAGAGGATGCACGATCATTCCTTGATAATCTGCTTCCCGTAATGGGAATCCAGCAAATCAGGGAATACGGAAAGAGTTACACGGACAAGCTAATCAATGCCAGCAAGAGAGGAAAGGGAAAGGAAGAGACGTTCATACCACTGCTCATAAGCGATTCCCTTCAGCGCCTTAGGAAGAACGGAGGCATTGGCAATCCGAACCTGCTGGAGAAATACCTGAAGGAGGAGGAGTCTCTCCTCGACGAGAAGGTGGAGAGGCAAAATTACTTATTTTCCGCTTTAGGCCTGTCTGAAGCGCTATTCATTGCATCCGGGGCAGGATTCAACATAAAGAATTCCCTTGAATTCCTGAGCAGGCTTATTCCGATAGGAGAGATTCCTCTGCTAGCGCAAATTCTGCCTGCTGCAGCAATTTCGGCCTCCGGAGTGGGTTTGGCATTCTTGGGGGTGGGACTGATTATCGGTCTGTGGGAGCATAAGCAAGGGAAGAAGAACATCCTTGGCTATCTGGCGAAGGCAAAAGAGAACTGGAATTCCGAAAATCTGACGGACAGGGAGAGAAGGTTGATTGCCTATGAGTTTGAGCTTGCCAACAAGTTAGATCCAGGAAAAGGTTTCGATTTTCTGGACAGTCTATTTCGGGGATCGGTCCCTGAGACGGTGCAATTTCAGATTAGATATTATTTTGACAAGCACGCAGACGAATTGTGGAAAGAGTTCCTGTCATCCGATGCCGGGAAAGGGTTTCAAGAAAAAATGCTCCAATCCCTGACAGACAAATTTAATGGTACTTTGATCAACCTAGAAAAAGAGATTAAGAGAATAGAAGAAGGGATAGAGGAGATCAGATCACAAATTATAGAAATTAAGAAGAATATAACGAATGCGCAGGAAGTGAGTAATGAAAGTGAGCTCCGGATTCAGCTGAGCTCTGGTTTCTTACCCGATCAGAAGCTTATTGTTGGTATGAGTGAGTCACATCTGGACGCTTCAGTTGCAGGGAAGACTGATGAACTGATTGAAGCGTCTGAGGAAAAGCTGGTCGTATTGCATGGTGAATCTGGAGTAGGGAAGACGATGCTCATGTATATGACAGGTACGAATATTATTCGGAGGGGATACACCCTCTTCTACATCAATAGTCCCCAGAATTTCAATGTGTCAACTTTCTGCGATCTGGACGAAAAGTGGTACGCCATAGTCGATTTTACACACGGGGAGAATGCGACCGAATTCCTAAGAAACGTGCTGAACATAGAAGGCAAAGTCTTGTTGCGTAGAGTTATCGTGTCGGCAAACACGGCATTCATTCGGGACCAACAGGACGAACTTTCTGCGAATCCCAGCATCTCGCTCCATGAACTCTCATATACCGAGGAAATCATTGCGGAGATGGCGAGACGGCAGCTCAGCGACCAGATACTCAAGAATAGCTGGACCTTGACCAAAGAGGAGGAAGAGGAGATAGTGAAAATTATTGTCTCTAAATCTGAAAGTCTCCCAATTTTCGTTTCTGAAGCGCTAAAGCTGATTGGGAAAGAAATGGAAGGAGGATCGCACATGCCCAAGATTCTGGACGGACTGCCGGGTGGTATAAGAGAGATGATACTCAGGATTCTAAAGGTAGAAGGAAGGAGAAATGCTGATCTTTTATTGCTGTACTACCTTGCTTCCCACTACCCGTATTTTCCAACACAGCTTGTCACAGATCTCACCAGGCTCTTCGGAATGAGGGATGAGGGAACAGGCTTTCTCAACATCAGCCCAGATGGGCAAAGGGTATCTCTCCATTCCTGGTACAGGGAAATCACAGAAAATGTAGTCCTGGAAGAGCGTGCTGAGGGTCTGGAAAAGATAATCGATGAAGCCAGGACATCTCAAGCTCTCACTGTTAGTTTGAGAACTCACTGGGATTCAATAATTAAATTGATAGACTCGAATGATGGTAATCCTGCCATGAAGAAACTGAAGCCTCCCTTGAGCTCATTCAGAGATCACCTTGGATCAACTAACCTGAAAGATCTTGCTGAAGCCGCGCTCCTATCTGCACTGATAAATTTTGTTGCGAGAAAGATCAGAAATAGGGAAGGGAACGGATTCAACATCCTGAGAGAGAAAGTGGATTTCCGGTCCATATTGCCGGAGGATATTCCTTCCTATCACCTGCTCCTGGGTTTCATAGCAAACGGTTTCCTCAGCGAAGAGAGGGTTTCAGCAAACAAGAAAAACGCCCTGTACTCTTTATCCGTAATCCTCATCTCCCGTCTGCTGCAGGATCCTGCCAGTGGAAAGATATCTGAAGCCTTCCTGGATGAGAAACAACAGAATATTGATCTCTATCTGCTATTTGGCATTGCTCTCAGAGCTTCTTATGTCATGCGGCGTTTCATTGCCGCACTGTCCAACATACTTCAGGAACTGGAGTATTTCGATATCAGCA
>CAYMEF010000086.1:0-3042 GCA_964389625.1 uncultured Thermoplasmatales archaeon | reverse complement strand
CTATAATTCCCACACAAAATTTTCCTTTTTTATCTTTTATTACAATTTCTTCGATGTCGAGATCGTTTTGGAAAATCAAGTCGTATAATCTTTTTAGACTTGCGAAGTCGCAAATGCTGCACTCTAGCGGTTCAGTTAGGGTCACCTCGCCGTTCCTGTAATGAAACGAAGTCAGGGTGTGACTCTGGCAGTTGCCGCCGTATCTTAATAATACCTGGCAGTTTGTCAGCACTTCAACACGTTCATCTAGCCTTCTTGCTATCGATGGTACCCCTTTGTAATTGTTCTTGAATGTCTTTATGTGACACTCCTTGCAGAGGGTAATGAGGTTCTTGGTGGAATCCGACCCACCAGCAATTCTAGGGATGATGTGATGCACCTCGACCTCTACTTTGAGACGATCGACTCCGTCCTTGCTCTCCGAGATCATCGGAGCCTTCCCGCATATTCGGCACTTGTATTCGTCTCTCTCAAGCGCGATCAGCTTTGAAGTGTTCCACGAGGCTGAGAACACCTCTGAGCTACCTGTGCTTTCGTAGTCGTATACTTCCCCGTAGTGTGAGTACTTCCTGTTAAGTCTCTCAAGTTTCTCACCTATGTTGTCCCTCATTGGTGATACAATCCGAGAGTAGGATGCTAAGCAGAATAATATTGTTATGTATCAGATCAAGAAACAAAAGGTTTGCAGAGCTAGACTAAAGGTAACAGGACCTGTAGTTAGTTCTGTACCCATAACATCGAATCGAACATTCACTTTATTGCTGTGAAAATGCAATTTCTTAATGCTTGGTTACCTTTAATAAGAAGATTCAATAGGTGGTTCGAGGATCGGTGAGTTTCAGTTTATCTGGTATTGTCCAGTATTTCGTCCAAGAGTCCCTAGCACTCATGAGTATGCTTGGACCATCGGGGGTATTCCTGCTGATGGTCTTAGAGGGGGTTGGGTTACCATTTCCATCCGAAGTCATCATGGTCTTTGCTGGTTTTCTCTCTACCGGGAGCATCGGACTTTTTGTCGTTTTCGCCCTTGCCGGATCCATTGGAGGTTTCGTAGGAAATCTTATTCTGTACTATATAGCTCTGCTGGGTGGGAGACCATTGATACTCTACATAGGGAAATACGCCGGACTCAGGGAAGAGCACCTTATTAGGACCGAGAAGTGGTTCGATGCGAGAGGAGAGTGGACGGTGTTTTTTGGCAGGTTTGTACCCGGTTTCAGGTCATACATGAGCATTCCTGCAGGTATTTCCAAGATGAACCTCTTCAAGTTCTCCATATTCACACTCTCTGGGTCCCTAATATGGTCCACCGCGCTAGCTGCAGGTGGTTACATCCTTGGAAAGTCGTGGGACAAGATCATCCCAATACTAACAAACATAGGTATAGTCCTGTTGGTTATATTTGTAATAGCGTTCGTTGTGTACTTCTTCTACCGCTGGTATGTCAAGAGGAATGAAGTTAGTACTACCGAATCCAAAGAAGTCACTCAAGTGTCTGAGGGAAAAAAATGACACCTGTTTCTTGTGTATGAGCTATGCCTGGAAACATCTCCGCTTGCTGGAAGGGACTCTGTCTAGACCATTCCAAATGTAACAAAGAAATATATGACTAGTACTGCGGCGATTCCGAATATGATCCCCCAATATGTCTTATTCCACGCAAAGACCTTGCTACCATCCAGGGGCGGTATCGGTATTAGATTGAAGAGACCCAGCCATAGGTTGATGTAGACCAGGAAAAAAATCGCGGCAAATATTTCAAAATTCAGCGATGCAAATAGCAATACAGGCAAGAGCGCAACTCCCATCACAAGGTTAGCAATGGGTCCTGCGATCGCTATCTTGCCCTCTCTAATGGGGTTTCGGTAGCTTGCAAAATAGACTGCGCCAGGAAGTGCAAATAGGAAGCCTATTAGTCCCGTGATTATAGTCAAGACCAGGCCCATCGGCCACATTCTGAATTCCGACCAGGCGCCATAGTGGATCGCAGTGAACTTGTGGCTCATTTCGTGTATCAGGAAGGCAGTTATGGTCATCAGAAATCCAACGGCTAGCGCGAGCGGCCACTGCAGTCGGATGGTGACATTGTTTACCTTGAATGATGAGCGTACGATAACCAAGAACAGGGCCACGGATAGCGTAACGACTGATATAAGAATGTCCTGGAGCTCTTTCTTTGAGAAGTTGCTCTTCTTGTATGTAACCGTGTATGTGGCCATTTGGGCATGAAGTGAAATAGGCTATATAACTTGGATAGTTATTCGCGTGGTTTTCACCCAGGGCTGGTGGAAAAATAACAAAATCTTTTATTCGACTTTGATGATGTGGACTTGGAGACGGTGAAAATGGTAAAGCTTACATGGTACGGACATGCCGCGTGGCAGATAGATTTCCAGGATGCCGTGGTTCTGGTGGATCCTTTCCTCAGGAATAACCCAAAATCGCCAGTAAAGCCTGATGACCTGAAGAAGGTGGACTTTGTTGTAGTGACCCACAATCACGACGATCACCTCGGCGATGCTTTCGAGATAACCAAGAAAAAGGGGGCGAAACTGATCTCTATTTTCGAGAACGTCCTCCCAGCCTACAATGAAAAGATACCTGAGGAGAATCTGGCAGGAATGAACATTGGAAATGAGGTAAACTTTGGAAAGATTCGGGTGGCCCTGGTTCCTGCTGTTCACACAGGGAATTGTGCGGGAGCAGTCATCACGGGAGATGGCGTCACGATATATCACGCGGGAGATACCGGTCTCTTCGGGGATATGAAGCTCATAGGGCAGATGTACAAACCGAAGGTTTCGCTCCTACCGACTGGCGGGTTCTTTACGATGGGCCCAAAGGAAGCAGCAATGGCTGCTAGACTGATAGGCTCCGAGGTGGTAATTCCGATGCACTATGGAACTTTTCCGCCGATAGACTCGGATCCTAATGAGTTGCGAAATGCTCTGGGAGACGAATTCAAGGTACCAATCTTGAAGCCCGGGGAATCGTTCATAGTATAGAGAAAGGATTAATCTCAAAATATCCTACTCTGTCGTG
>CAYMEF010000085.1:0-3174 GCA_964389625.1 uncultured Thermoplasmatales archaeon | reverse complement strand
CGGAAATCAAAATCTAAAAGAATCTCGAGTTGATTCCTTTCGGACCAATCGGAAAGGCATTTAGCAAGTTCCATTAGCTGTATATCGCTGGGCTTTAAGGAAACTTCCCCCCCTGACCCACTCCCATCTTTATATCTGAAAACATGAATTATTACTGGGATTGGGTATTCATGTGCATAACTATGTCCCTTCTCCCTTTCTATCCACCCATTCGATATTTTCAAAGTTCCATAAAATGGCTTGACTTCACCGTCACGAAAGGACGGCTCTTTCCGATCTCTTGAACGCTCTTTGTTTTCGACTTCAGCGGCCGCATTCTCTGCCTCGACAAGCACCTTGGCTAGGGCCCTGCCCTTATCCGTCAAGGCTATCATATACCTAATCCTCTGATCCTTGTGCTGACCATACATTATGTATCCCTCATCCTCGAGTAATTCTAGCAGATTATCTCTATAGTGAGGATTTCTTACGGCATCCCTGAGCCCCTTTTTGTCTAATATACGGTCTGGATAGAGCAGCCTAAGTACGGAGGATACATACTTATGTGAGAGTATATCCATACGGACATCCATACAGGTGTCATATTTCATTTTTATGAATGTATTTATAAACCTTAGAATGAATCACAGATGCATGGAAGCTATACCTGTCGTGTTTGTTCTTATAGTCATTTCCTTGGCAAACCTTTATATTTAGCCATGCATGTAGTATACTTAGATATGAAATCTGATTCGTATAACGTGCTGCGTGCGATGGTGACTGTTAAGATTCCTAGGGATACACGGATTGAATTGATTGGGCTGAAAGCCCAGCTACAGAAGAGCAGTGATAGACATGTAACGTTTGCAGATGCGGTCTCTTTCCTCCTGAATTTTTACAGGACACATGTGGGGGGCGGACAGTAGTGACAGTTACAGTAAAACCTCCTTCCCCCGGTTCCCCGCTGTGGTATCGAATATACTGGGAGATTACCACTGGAAGGGCGGGAAAGGGATCGCGGAAGAGATCCAAGAACCGCTCCCGCAAGAAGGACGAGAACGGGAGGGTGACTTAGGATGGAGATGGGAGCACATGGGAGCACTGAAGGTCCCACGCCATTACCTGCTACCTGGAGGCTAAATATAAAGGTTCTACCTCCAAAAGCGAACCGCATAGGGCGGGAAGTAAAAAGGCATTCAACAACTACCGATAGTCGGGGGGCGAAATAATGGGAGGAGAAATAGAAGGAATAAAGGGAACGGTTAAAAATGGAGATAGAGCAGTACCCTTAGGAAATGCAGACAAAGGGGAATTCGTAGATTGTACCGACGGACATCTGGAATTCCATCTCTACGGGCACAATTCAGATGCTATCTGGCATGTAGAAGAAGAGTTTAATACCAAATCAGATAAGAACGGGGAGAAGGAAAGAATATCGATTGGGGCAACCTGCAGAAAGGCCGTAACCAGAACAAAAGTTGAACCCTATACAATGATGAAAGACGGGAACCAGATACCGTATGTTTACTATGAAACACAGGGAAGGAAAGGGCACTGCCCTGCTTCTGGGCTCGCTCTTCGACTAAAGGGATTTGAAATCCCGCATTCTCATAAGGAAACCGCTGAACTCACCAATGCCCTGGTCGATAGTGCCACGACTCAGGGAGCCTACGAAGAGTCCGGCTACATTCTGCACTTGAGCGGCAAAACCAAGACGGATAGGAAGAAACGCATCAGGGAGGAGATGGACGGAAGAACGTCTGAGGAGGAACAGACAGAGTCATGAAAGAAATGGAAGAGGAAGGTGTTTGCAATCCCTTCGAGTTCAGACTCGTGGGCCTCTGCGATACGTGTCGAAAGTTCGGTGACGCTGTACCTGTGGAGCCATCCTCGGAAGACGTATCAAGAGACCTTTACGAAGTGTATCAACTGACAACCGACAAGAGAGCGTTCGTCGTGGGATTTTCTGCCTCCCTCCATGCCCCATTCGTGGCACTTGTCAGATTCAGGAGGTATTTTTTCCCCAACCTGTTGTTCCTGGGGATTCCGGAGACCGGTAAGAACCCCCTCTTGAACCTACTTGGTGCAAAGATATGGAATCTCGAGGAGAACATCAAGGTCACAGGAGACTATCACAAGGACTTCACCACCATGGCTAACCTCGAGGGGAGGGGAATGCCGCCTATTGTGAACGACTTGGACAGGAGAGGGTAGGAATTCATGATGAGCTACCTCAAGGAAGAAGAGATGAATACTAAAGATGGTTCCAGAGACAAATTTACTCTCGAATTGAGAGAGTATGAAATGCTGCGCATGATGATGCTGTCAGCAAATCACGTAATGGTTGGTGCTCCCGAGAACATCTCCAGGTTTTTCATTCATGCGCTTAGCCTTGCGAATAAACCTGCTGAAATGGCAGAATGGAAGGAGATAGCCGATAGGTTGAACGATGCAATGTGGCCTACCACTAGATACTACCTGGACTTCACAAACAGTGTGCATGATGCAGAGACCTTCCTCAGAAATTTCCACGCAGACCGACTCACGGCAAAAAGAACGATCTTGGAGTTCGGTGGAAAGATTCTTCAGGATGTAACACGGAAGGTAGACCCAGACTTCGTTCTGACAGAAACACTCACTGCCTATGAGGAACACGAGGAGAACTACCTCACAATGTTTATCGGATGGATACGGCTTACTCTCAGGAAGCAACAAAAAGAGACGCATTACGACATTACCGACTATGCTTCGCATGAGGCCGTCATGGTAGCTTACAGTGATATGTTCTATGTGAGGGATACGAAAACAAAAGATGGTCTGAGATTCTATGTTTGCTCCCCGCCGGCCTGGGCTGACTTCCTCAAGAGATACCCCAACTTTCCTTACGGGTCGACGGAACTCCTTGCAGATGCGTATCCTGGATATCTGGCCTATCAGTCGGGGCAATTCAGGGAAGGGAAGAGAAGGCAGCGTCAGTCGTTTAGGGTGTTGATAATAAAACCCTCTGCTCTGGAGGATAATAAGGAGGAAGTGAGTCTAGAATTGAGAGGAGGACTGACATAATGGTTGAGAGAGATTCGTATCATCACTTCTCCAAAGGAGCGTTTTGGGACCGCTCCATGCATCAGAACATCTCGGCACGAAGTACGTCCGGAAACGCGCCACTCACTATAACTGACCTGCTGGTTGAGGAGG
>CAYMEF010000084.1:0-3197 GCA_964389625.1 uncultured Thermoplasmatales archaeon | reverse complement strand
TTGAACTCTTCCATCTCCATTAGATATGAATGCCTTGGACTTGCTCTGAACATGATTGAAAATCGGTATGTGTGTATTTTAACTTTATACACACGAAGAAAAAATGAAAAAATTGAAAAAATGAATTTTTCACAAAGAAGATTAAGGGGATTGAATTTCGCTAAATCAATGATAGAACTAGTTTCAATGGACGATCAGGACCTGAAGGACTACCTAAAGACAGCAATAGAGAACTATGCGAACGAGAAAGTTAAATCAGGAAACTGGGGCCAAAAGGATGCGGTAGAAAGATCCAAGGAAGAATTCAAAAGGCTCCTTCCTGATGGAATTAGAACCAAGGGTCAGCATCTGTTCGTGGTCAGGGAAAAGAACACGGGAACCAAGGTAGGAATGATATGGGTCGGAATTAGAGAGTCCGCCGATGAAATCTCCGGAGCATGGATTTGGGATTTCTTGATCTATGAAGAGGAGAGGGGCAAGGGCTATGGCAGAGAGACCCTGAGGGCTCTAGACGTAGCACTTTCTGAGTTGGGGCAGAGGATCGTATCCCTGCACGTATTTGGGCACAATGAGATTGCAATTGAGTTGTACAAGAAGTCCGGCTACAAGACAACTAATCTCGTAATGTCGAAGGAAATACCACCTAAATGAGAAAGCCCCCCTGTGCACCGAGGCAAGAAAGCGAAACAACGTTGATATTCGGCTCTAAATGAACAAACGTGCCAGGTTCCAGCGCTAACGTGCATAGAACTATTAAGCTCAGAAATGCTGTAGCGCTCTATGCAAGCTCGGTGCTTGGCTCAGGCATTCTCGTCCTTCCCGGTCTCACAGCAAAGATTGCTGGCCCGGCATCCATCCTGGCTTGGATATTCCTTGCAGTAGCCAGTTTTCGCTTTGCCATAACCTTCGCTTCACTTTCTGCAAGGCGCTCGGAATCCGTTGGGGTATACTCGTTTGCTAGGGAGGTGTTCGGATCGAGGATTTCGACTGCCTCCGGGTAGCTGTTTTATATCTGGACCATAACCGGTGCACCGACAGTAGCTATAGTCGCTGCATCTTATCTTGGCTATTCCTTCCATAGGGGGAAGCTGGTAGTTTTCGCGATCGCTTTTGGTCAGTTACCTAGGGATCGTATTCAGCAGTCGTGTACAGCTTGCTGTGTTAGTAGCTATAATTGCACTTCTTGTTGCAACAATCGCCGTTTCATCTTTCTTGGTAAAGATTGGAAACTTTCAGCCTTTCTCCCCCCATGGGTTGCTTCCGATAGGCTCATCGTCCCCCCTGATATTCTGGTCGTTTCTTGGCTATGAGAATGTTTCAAACGTCGCGTCAGAGTTCGAGAATCCCGCAAGAGACTTCAGAAAATCTGTAGTTCTCAGTGCCACTCTGGTAAGCGCGCTGTACGTATCCGTTTCATTTGTAACGATAGGCAATAACGTATAAGAGAGTGGTTGCAGCATCGCTCCATTCGCAGCCATACTCTGGCACATTCTTGGAAAGTATGCTGGAATGGCAATGGGTGTCCTCGCCGTCTTCATAATTTTCGGTGTGATCAATGCATACGCCACCGGTATGTCGAGAGTGTTCAATTTGACAGTAGTGGACGGAGGGCTTCCGAAGGCTATCGCACACAGAAATGGGAAGACCGGATCACCGAGCGCTGCCCCTGCGCTGATGCTCGCGGGCATGATTCATGTGTTTATTATCTACTATTCCCACAATGTCGACCTCAACACTGCGTTCCTAGCAAGCGGTGGGGCTGCAATTATAATCTACATAATCGGCTTCGCTGCAGCAATAAGGATAGTCGGCAAGAAAGAGAGCATAGTCAACATATGGATGCAAATCATTTCACTCGTCACGTCTCTGGTTATTTTAGCATTCGTCGGCTTTCCAATTGTGGTGAGTCTGCTTGTCATAGGTTTGGCCCTCGTGTACATCACAATCAAGGAGGCTGCAAGGCCTAAATCCAGCAGTCTAAGGGAACACGAATAGGACCCTTTACCTAAATGTCCAGAAAAATTGAGGGGAGGGAATAAAAGAAAAGACTGAAAAAAATAAAAGGAAAAAACTACAGTTGAACGCTCAGTACCAGCCGCGGACCTTCATGGCTTTTGCGACCCTGTCAACTGCAAGGATGTATGCTGCCATTCTGGGATTCGTATTGTACTTGGCCATGGTCTCTGTCGTCTCCCAGAAGCTCTTGGAGACTTTTTTGTCCAGTTTGCCGTATACATCGTCAATGTCCCAGTAGAACCCGTTGATGTTCTGTACCCACTCGAAGTAGGAAACAATGACTCCACCGGAGTTTGCCAGGAAGTCCGGGATGTCGAACACCTTGTTCTTTGCAAGTATTTCATCAGCATCTGGTGTCGTTGGCCCATTTGCCAGTTCCAGGAGTATCTTCGCCTTCACGTTGGCAGCATTCTTGCCGGTGATCTGATTCTCTAGCGCACATGGGATGAGGACATCTACCTTGAGTTCAAGGAGTTCAGCGTTTGAGATCTCCTTTGCTCCCTTGAATCCAACTACGCTCCCCGTCTTCATCTTGTGTGCCTTTACCGCGACGAAATCGAGTCCGTCAGGGTTGTATATTCCGCCCTTGCTGTCAGATACCGCTACCACCTTAGAATGGAACATCTCGGTTACGAGCTTGTGTGCGAATTCTCCTGCGTTGCCGAATCCCTGTATTGCGACGGTTGCCTTTGCAAGGTCAATGTGGAGGTGTTTCGCTGTCTCCCTGAGGATGAACATTCCTCCTCTAGCAGTTGCGTCTCCCCTTCCAAGTGATCCACCTATCTCGAGGGGCTTTCCGGTTATGACTCCCGGTACGTTGTACCCTTTTATGACGGAGTATTCGTCCATCATCCAGGCCATTATTTGCGGAGTGGTATAGACGTCTGGGGCCGGGATATCGATGTCTGGTCCGATGTACTCACCGATCGCTCTCACGTACCCTCTTGACAGTCTCTCGAGCTCTCCAACGCTGAGGGACTTAGGGTCGCAGATTATTCCCCCCTTCGATCCACCGTAGGGTATGTCTGCCAGGGAAGTCTTCCAGGTCATCCAGGCCGAAAGTGCCTTTACGGTTGAGAGGCTCTCTTGTGGGTGGAATCTGATTCCTCCCTTTGTTGGCCCCCTAGCGAAATTGTAGTGTACTCTGAATCCAGTGAAAACTTTCGTAGATCCATCGTCTA
>CAYMEF010000083.1:0-3210 GCA_964389625.1 uncultured Thermoplasmatales archaeon | reverse complement strand
GTGTTAAGAGAGAAGGTGTTGGTGAGGAAGTGCTCCATCACGATGTAAATGGCATCTCCTCCCTGGATAGATGCCGAATGGCTTCCATAGTATGAAGGATCAGCCTTTATCTGATCGATAAGGGCATTCTGATGCTGTGTGCTCAAGGAATTGGTCTCAAGCCCCATTATCGAATTTGTTGCATTCCGTCCGAGATATTGTTCTAGGACTTGGATGGCTGGCGAATTATTGAAATTCCCAGTCAGAGAATAGTTCTGGAGCATCTGTGTTATCATAACGGATACTATCTCGCTCTCGTTCTGTGCCAATAGAATCTGGGCGGCGGGATATATTCCATCCTGGAAGTTATCCGCCATTACAGGGTGGCCTCCCTGCTCCAGAGTCTGAAAACCGTAATCCCACCAAGAGATAAAGGCCGGCCGCTGGCTCGGAGCAAGTTGAGCGTCCTGGTTCTTGAACCAGGATAACGCGGTGTTCCAGGGCTGATTCGGTGTGGCCAAACTAGCTCCAAATGCGCCCAGGTAATAAGGCGCCGAGTAGTTAACCGGTTTGAGGAATGATGGAGTGCTGTTGTAGAGTTCTCTGTCATAGGTTGTCTTGTTGTTGTACGGGATTGCAGAATCTACTGCGTAGAATGTCGTGGGTACTATCAGGAGGAAGACGACGATCAGTATGATCGCATAGTGGGCAAACTTGAGCTCCCTCCTCAGAGCATTCTTTATCGAACGCCCTCTGGACTTATCTATGGCATCTCTGAATGCGAGGAGTTCGAATGCCTTCACGACTATGTATCCCGTGAGTATGGACGCTGCTGTAGCCCCGAAGTAAAGGAACTTCGAAGCTATCATGCTTATGACAATGATGCCGCCGAAGTAAAGTACGGCAACCGTCATGTTGAAAGTGGCCGTCCTGACCCATTTGTACACAAGATAGGCAAGGCCTATGAATGAGGCAAAGAAAGGGAATGCACCGAACTCGAGAAGGTCTTCTCCTAGCGGAAGTGCTTGCGCTTCTGCGATTGTATCGTATATCTTGTTCTTCACAAAGTAGTGCTGACCAGAGAGGATTGCATACAGCAAGCTGCTGTCAAACTTGTACAGAAGTGCCACTCCAGCAACAGCTAGCGCAACGAAGAGTCCAACGGACATCAGCCATGGGCGCTTTCGCAGGAAGAGGAAGTAGATCGATACCAACAGAAGGAGTCCCCAAAGGATCAGTGGGTAATCAAACCTTATGGGTACGAAGTGAGCCACGTAGTACCACGGGAAGGCGACTAGGAAGCCAGAGCCGAAGATGAGGTTGGTGATAAACACCGAGAGGATGCTCTTCTTCTTCAGAGTGAAAATCACCATCTGGACGACCGCTGCCCCCACAAGTATGAGAATCAATGAAATTGAACCCACCCAGGTCAGCATCGATGCAGCGAGAGATACACCTGCTAGAAGCGCGTATGTTACGGAGATGGGGTTGGACCTGATAGACTCAAAAATGCTCCTTATCAATGGAGTGTCTGGACTGTCGTATTTGAAACTATTGACAGCCCTCAGGAAGAAATAGATGAACATCAGCCCGAAGAGGGCCGTGAAGATGTCGAAGAGCCCTATCGAACCTATGCTCTTCATCATGGTGAGAGGGGACATGGCAACCAGAATGGCAGCTATCAGGCCTACCTTGTATCCGAACAGCTCCTTTCCAAGGAAGTATGTCGGAAAGACGATGAAGGCTCCCCCGATGGCAGTGCTTGCTAGGAACATGGTAAGTGTTGAGTTGTTCACTCCTCCCAGGAAGGGGGAGAAGGCGTAGCCTAGCAGTACTATGAGCCAGTGGAAGAACGGCGGTCTAGGATTCGCTATACCCATGGGGTAGTTTAAGCCTGGGTCAAACAACAGTTGATGATGAGTGGACAGAATGTACTGAACAATTCTCATGTTGTAGTAAGCATCAGAACCTCCAGAAACGGCCCAGTTGGCTTTAACAGCCGGACCGATCACGAAGAACAGGCTGAGAAAGAGCGAGAAGAAGAAAGTCAACGCAAGTATAATCCCCGTCTTCGACTCAATGCTCAAGTCCCTTACCGTGTTCGCTAGAATCTTAATTCTGCTCATTGCATCCATCAAGTCCACCGATTATTCGGGCTAATCAGAAACCACCATTAAAATCTTTGCAGTACATATTTGATTCCTGCGCAATTTTACGTGCCTTCGTCGAGTCAATTTATTGCAATGATCGGGAAGTCAATTAAACAATTCTCCGAGACCTCAAGATTGTATTCAGATACGAATAAAAAAAAGTAGTATTGTTTAATCGAGCTTGGATCTTGTAAGGAGAGCGGTTCTTCTGATGAAGTTAAAAATATTAACTCTGGTATAAAAGATTAAATAGAGGTGAGGGGTATTTTATCGTGTTCTGCCAGCAATGTGGTGCTGAAAACAGGGACAACGCTAAGTTCTGTGCCCATTGTGGAGCCCCATTAGTGCCAAGTCCCGAACCAAGCAAAAGCTTCGCTCAAAAAGTACCCCAGCAAACATCTTTTCAGGGTCAGCAGGGGATGCCATACAACAAGACCGTGAAAGCAAAGCCGGCGATAACTTCTAGGCACTGGACTGTTACGGTGGCAATTGTGATATGGATAATAGCGGTTCTGTCAAACCTCTATACGACAGCTATCGAGTTTGCATACCACTACGATCCGGGAATAGGAGTTGGCCTCATACTGACGCTCCTGAGCTTCTTCACAGCCTACAGCATGTACGGCGCGGATAGAGAGGGACTTTACACAGGAATTATCGCAATAATAATCGCCTTCGTATGGGACGTTTACATTTCCAATTACATTTCTGTGGCAATAGTGATCGTGATAGCTATCTTCACAATAGCTGCTGCTCCTCATCTTGTAAAGGGCGGAATCAAGAAACCGGCGACTCAGTAAGGGTGATATGAAATGTCACTCAGGAAGAAAGGACAAGACAACTTAGCGCCTTCTACGGTAAACGCTACAAAGGATATGTGGGAGAGGGACCCCTCCCAATTCATGAGAGAGGTTGCACCAGAATTCGTTGTTGGGGAAGGCAAACAAAGGGCACCTCCAGGGAAATACATCATGACAATGTGCCATGTGTGCCACCTACAGCTATTTCCTGAAAAGGAAGTTCCGGGGTTTTTCCCTGCTGCGATTCATTCTGAGAACACTCAATACGTTACTGAGGGAGG
>CAYMEF010000082.1:0-3263 GCA_964389625.1 uncultured Thermoplasmatales archaeon | reverse complement strand
CTCACGCTAACACCGTCATGAAAGCGTGGACAAAAGAACTTTTTTCATTGACATCCGCATATTTTCTACCTGAAATAATAGGAATGTAAACTGTTATGTATTCCTCGCAAATGACATTCTCGACACATAAAGTCGAGTTGTGATTAAGTGAAAACTAATTCGAACACAAAAGAAACTTTAGTAATAGCCCACAGAGGAGGAGGAGATCTCTTTCCCGAAAACACCCTTACGGCTTTCAGACAGTCAGAGGAACTCGGTGTGGACGCAATTGAATGTGACATTCACAGGACCAAAGATGGTAAGCTGGTCATCGCTCACGACCCGGATCTTAATCGAATAGCTGGAATTAACAAGAAGATAACTGCGATGACCTCTAGAGAAATTTCAAAAGTGAAATTGAAAAGTGGTGAAAGTATCCCTCTTCTTGAAGAAGTTCTCAGAGAGATCAAGATACCCCTTGTAGTCGAGCTCAAAAGTATGGAGACGGTCAAGGAAGTCATAGGACTTCTTACCAACAATCCGGGTTATGCGAAGAAATCCATCTTCATTTCATTTTATCACAAAGCAATATTGCTAATGAAGGAAAGATTCCCAAACGTATCAACAGGAGCCCTTATGGCGGGTTTTCCCGTGGACCCTGTTTCAGTAGCGAAGAGCTGTAGATCGGACACTCTTGCGATCTACTATGAAGGCCTGACAAAAGAATATGTGGATATGTGCCATAAAGGACGCATATCTGTAAGCGTTTGGACGCCCAACAGCGAAGCAGATATCAAGGATATGATCAAGGTCGGAGCAGATTTGATTGCATCTGATAGACCCGATATAGTTCTGAAAGCATTAAACAGAACGTGATCATTTATCCTCTCCCGCCAGAGCCTCGAGAGATTTCCCCTTAGTTTCTGTCCCCAATAGAAGGGTCACTGCCACTCCGATGATTGAAAGGGCCGCCAGGAAAAACATTCCCACTCCGTATCCGTAGGGGTCAGCAATAAAACCGAAGGCGAATATACCAATAACCGCCCCTATTCTACTAATCGTTGTACCGAACCCTTGTGCGGTTGCACGCACTGAAGTCGGATAAAGTTCCTGAGGATATATGGAATTTGTAATGCCCGGGCCGAATTCCTGACTGATCTCGAACACTATGAAAAGCAGTACAATCGCAAGTATACTCGGCGCTTTAAGCAGAATGAACCCAGATATCAGGAGTGTGATCGACATCCCAAGAAATCCGATCGCCGTGATACTCTTTCTACCGACAATATCAATAAGGAAGAGAGTGAGAACACCCCCCGCTAATGCAACGATCGCAATTATGGATGCAGTACCGGATGCTTTGGACGCAGTAAGACCCAGTTTCACGAGTATAGTGGGTCCGTCGAGTGCTATCACGTACGTCACTGCATCTAGAATGAACCAGAACACGGACACGAATATAGTGGCTGCAATGAATTTCTTGCTAAATAGAATTCTAAAGGAATATTTCTCTGGTTTAACTGCGATCACCGGGCGTGAAGTTTTGGTAACTGTCGCTATTGATTCCTCGGCCTCCGCTATTCTTCCTTTTCTGGCTAGCCATCTTGGAGACTCCTTGAATGTAGTCCTCAGGACGAGTACTATCACGGCTGGTATGAGTCCGAGGAGAAACATGTACCTCCACGAGAGAGCACCCAGAGGCAGAAAGACGAATCCAACAGCGTATGAAAGTGCGGCTCCTATAAACCAGAAAAGACCTCCAAGCGTTAGTAACTTCCCTCTGTGTTTCACAGGTGCGTACTCTGCTATTATAGTGGGACTAATCGCATAATCTGCGCCGATGGCAACCCCTAGTAGCAGCCTAAAGATTACGAGCTCAATGTAGGTAGTCGATATGGCCGTGAGCACTGTGAAAATAATGAAAAGAAGCATATCCCACATATAAAGGGATTTTCTTCCATGGCGATCTGATAGGTATCCTCCCAGAACACCCCCAAAAATCATCCCGATGAGGGTGGAACCTATAAGGAGTGTGTCATCAATACCGCTAGTTGAAAATGAAAATTGTTTGGACAGAACGAGAATTGCCACTGATATAATCGAGAGATCATAACCATCGAGGAAGTATCCGCCTGCTGACAGGACAGTTAATCGTAGATGGACGTCCTTTAATCGGCTTTCATCCAAGGAATCAAACATTCATCTAAGTTATCTTGGCCATTATAAAGAATTTTCTAACATATTTAACATTCGTGAGTGAAAATTCCCCTTTCTCAAGATAGGGGATGAGAACGAGCCGAAGGCTTATAGGTGATGAATAATTCATAGACTCACAGGGGCCAAGTGTCACGAAAACGTTTAAGTTCCGGATATACCCAACATCCAAGCAAACTGACAAGTTAAATTCCACTCTGGACCTCTGTCGTGAACTCTACAATGCAATGCTGGAACAGAGGATATACGCATACCAATCAGGGAAGCGTGTCGGATACACTTCACAGCAGAACGAGTTGCCAGAACTGAAGGATGTGCTCCCCGAGTTCGGGGACGCCCATTCGCTTGTCCTGCAAGACGTAGCCAGAATACTGGACAAGGCGTTCGACAACTTCTTCAGAAGGGTTGGAGAAATAAAGGATGGAAAGCACATAAAGGCAGGGTTTCCTAGATTCAAGTCGAAGGACAGGTACAGTTCCATCACCTATACGCAGTCAGGATTCAGGATAATGGACAACGGCCATGTATGGCTGTCAAAGGTGGGAGAAGTCAAGACGCTCTCAGTAAAGTGTGATAGGGTCGGAGACTGGTTCGTAACAGTTGTTGCCCAAAATGATACCAGAACACCTGAAAGTGAGGAACCATCGTCCATGCTGAACCCTCAATCCGAACCAATGAAACCCATCGGCATGGACATGGGACTGAGGTCCATCATAACAACAAGCGAGGGACTACACATAGAACCTCCACATTACCTGAGGAAGTCTGAAAAGAAACTGAAGAGGGTGCAGAGACAACTCTCAAAAAAGAGGAAAGGATCGGGAAAGAGAGCAAGGGCGAGGAAGAAGGTTGCGAAGGCCCAAAGGAAGATAGAGAGGCAGAGGGATGATTTCGCACATAAAACATGCATGAGTCTTGTGAAAAACCGTGACATCATTGCCTTCGAAGACCTGAACATAGAAGGGATGGTCAAGAACCATCACCTTGCAAAGAGCATAGCAGATGCGGGATGGAACAAGATCATCCAGTATACCATGTACAAGGCCGAAAGTGCCGGTGCATCAGTGGTA
>CAYMEF010000081.1:0-3357 GCA_964389625.1 uncultured Thermoplasmatales archaeon | reverse complement strand
CTTGCCTTTGAAATATCCGCCCGAGTGTACATTTGATAACTCTTCAGCGGATTCGGAATGTGCAGTGCTTCTCCTTCGTACCCCATTTCCTCTCTTATTATGTCGTAAATAGTATTGAAATCCGTCGAAACTCCCGTCCCCACATTATAAATTTCACCCGGCCTTCCATTCTTCATAGCCAGCACGGAAGCACTGGCGGTATCTTTGACGTAGATGAAATCCCTGCTCTGCTTCCCGTCGCCGTAAATCTTCGGTGGCTTCCCCTTTGCAATGCTATCCATGAATTTCCATATTATGCTGGAATAAGGGCCCTTGCTGTTCTCACCATTTCCGTAAATATTGAAGTATCTGAGAGAGATTGTTTCCAGATCGTATTTGAGAAAGAAATTAGCTGTAATTTCATTGATCATTTTGGTGAGGGGATAAAGATTGTAGTAATCATTGATTTGGTCGTCTTCTTTCGTGATTCCAGACGCCGTTCCATATACAGATGAGGATGAAGCCAGTATCACCCTCTTAACTCCATTAGAGGCGCTGGCGGCGAGAACGTTGTATGTGCCCAGCACGTTCACGCTATACCCTTCTGCCAGCGGGTTCTCGAATTCGGGTGGAGAAGTAATAGCCGCAAGGTGGAAGACATAATCCATGCCCTTGCATGCTTTCTCCACCATTCCGATGTTCCTAACGTCGCTCATTATGTGATAGTCTGCTTCTGAATTCTTGGGTGCTATGTCCAGGGTGGCAACAGTATTCCCATCTTCCTTCAGTACCTTGACTATATTCCTACCAATGAATCCGGATCCACCAGTAACCAGAATATTCATATCATCAGGAAGGAGGCGGTGAGATAAATTTCTATCTGCTTTTGTACGGTCGTGGAAGGGTATTTTCAGTGCAATAATGGGAAACTGTTATTAACTCAGCGCCATTTATAACCTGCCAATGCTCAATAGAATGGTAATGACCAGGTCACCTTTAAGAATAACGTTCACAGGAGGCGGAACGGACCTTCCATTCTATTACGAGAAGAGGCAGTATGGTGCAGTCGTATCTGCTGCCATCAACAAGTACATCTACGTAACTGTCAACAGGAAATTCGACGACAGCATCAGGATAAGCTACTCCAAAACTGAAATTGTCGACCACGTGGATGAGATAGAACACCCAACCGTTAGGGAAGCATTGAAGCTGCTCGGCATCACTAAAGGTATAGAGATTGTGAGCATTTCAGACATACCTTCGAGAGGGACTGGACTCGGATCCAGCAGCTCATTTCTCGTGGGGTTGCTGCACGCACTACACAGTTACAGGGGCGAGTTCGTAAACTCCGAACAGCTTGCCCTGGAGGCAGTGAAAGTCGAGAGGGAGATATTGAAGGAACCCGGAGGGAAGCAGGACCAGTACATGGCCGCCTATGGAGATATTAATTTTATAAAGTTCCTGAGTGACGGAACTGTCGATTTAAGGACTGTTGTATCGCACGACACGAACATTGAAAAGATCCAGAGATCGCTCCTTCTTCTATATACCGGAAAGGAAAGGAATTCATCGGAAATACACAGGGATCAAATGGACAACTCAACGAACAAGATGGAATACTACGATGAGATGAGAAATATTGCAGAGGAGACGTTCACTGCTGTTTGCGACGGGAATATAGACCTGCTGGGTGAACTGATGCACAAAAACTGGATGCTAAAGAAAAAGCTCTCTGGAAAGATAAGCGACGAATGGATAGACGCGCTATATTCCAAGGCACTTGCTCTAGGGGCTAAAGGAGGAAAGATCGTAGGAGCGGGAGGAGGGGGGTTCATTTTGCTGGTTGCAGAACCAGAAAGGCATCAAATAATCGAGAATGAACTTGGGTTGAAGAAGACTGATTTCAAGTTCAGTCATGCAGGAAGCAGGGTGATATTTGTTGGAGACTGAATTGTCAGAACTGAAAGAGTACATAGATGACGGAATATCAGCACGGAGGTCTATAGACGTAAACGAGATAGTCGAGATATCTGCTGTCCTCTATAACAGACTCATGAATGGAGGAAAGCTGATAACATTTGGAAACGGAGGTTCCGCGGCAGACGCCCAGCATTTTTCTGCAGAACTCTCAGGAAAATTCCTTAAGGAGAGAAGACCGCTTCCCGCAGTTGCTCTCACAACAAACACTTCAACGATAACTGCAATAGGTAACGATTACGATTATTCTGACATCTTTACCAGACAAATTGTGGGTCTATGCTCTTCCAAGGACTTTGTAGTAGGCATAAGTACTTCTGGGAATTCAAAAAATGTTGTAGAAGGACTGAGAAAAGCGAGGGAAATCGGGGCGTTTACTCTGGGATTGACAGGAAGAAGCGGCGGGAGAGTCAAGGAGATAGCGGAAAGATGCATAAGTGTAAGGTCAGATTCTACCCCAATAATACAGGAGGTTCACATTGCTATAATTCACATGATCTGCTTGGCCTTGGACGAGATGCTGGAATAGAGCAATTCTATCCCCTTGTCCAACCCCACTTTGGCTTCGAACCCTATCTCTTTTTTTGCTCTGGACGGATCGGCAAGGGTAGTCATCACATAGTTCTTTACTGGCATTTTGATGTATTCGGGAGGAATATCCTTACCTGTGATCTTGTGAAGCTTTACGACTGCTTCGTTCAGTGAATAGTTCTTTCCAGTTCCAACGTTATAAATGTTGAACCCCTTTGCGTTCGATGCCCTTTGCAATGCATCCACGACGTCCGTAACGAATACAAAATCTCGCCTCTGTTCGCCATCTCCATAAATAACGGGTCTCTCGCCTTTCAGGAGCGATAGCATGAATTGTGTGACCAGGTTTGCATATCCCTGCTTCCCCACGTCGTTATAACCATAGACGGAAAAGAATCTCATTGCAGCAACATTTACATCATAGAGCTTTGAGTACAGAAGACTCATCCTCTCGCAAGCTATTCTTGCTTCTGTATAGAAATCTGTGACTCCTGGTATAACATCCTCTCTGTGCGGTGGCTCTATACCGTTGTAGATGGAAGAGGTCGAAGCGAAAACTAGGGGTGCACTTGTCTCTCTGCAGTATTCGAGTATGCTAGTCATACCTTCAACAACCTCCCCGACAAGATTCGGATCTTTCCTGTACATGGGAGATGCAGAGTAGATTCCGAGGTGAAAGACGTAATCAAAACCATCATTCAAAGATTTGATGTCCTTTGAATCTCCCTTGACAAATTTTACTCCCTCCTTCACTAGTCCGCTTATATTGCTTTCCTTCCCCGTGTGCAAGTTGTCCAAAACGACCACTTCGTTTTCCCTGTGCAGTTCTTCCACAAGGTTGCTCCCGATGAAACCTGCACCACCAGTGAC
>CAYMEF010000080.1:0-3499 GCA_964389625.1 uncultured Thermoplasmatales archaeon | reverse complement strand
GTGTTTGAGAAAATTGGAATAGGTCTTTGTCACGGGAAATGCTAAACAAAGGTTATATCGTACTATGGTTAAGGAAATTAGGGTGACCTAATTCTTGATCACATATAGCCACCAAGGGTTTATAATCCTGCGGAGGGACGAGAATGATTAGTAACTCATTATACGAGATGATAGGAATGGCACTGGTGATGGGGTTTTCCATATATCTTTCATTTCCGATCATCCTCAGGCGTAAAATGGGAGCAAAGTTCACTGTACTCCTTGTCTCGTTTGCTGTTGGTATTCTTGTTTTCCTGGCGGGTGACATTTTTTCTGATGTAGCTTCACAGGTCTATGCTTCGGGTTCATACGTCGCCAATCCGGCTATGTCGATTATATTCATAGTTTCTGTAGGGGGTTTGTTCGGCATCCTATACCTAATAGAGAATCTCAGGAGAGGTTCCGCCCCAAAAGATGCCTTTGTTCCGAAGAGGGTCGCTCTGATAGTGGCGATTGGGATGGGACTCCAGAACCTGACCGAGGGCCTGGTCTTTGGATCGGCATACGTTGTCGGTTTGACTGGCCTCTTTCTGGTAATACTGATAGGTTTCATACTTCAGAACTTTACTGAAGGGTTTCCAATAGTTTCTCCATTCTTTGGGCGTGAGAGACCGAGGGCAGTTTATCTGGCCGGACTCTATTTCATTGGCGGATTCCCGACCATTGCGGGAAGCCTCATCGGGTATTACTACGTCAATCCGTATATGAATATCCTGTTTGATGGGCTAGCTATAGGGGCAATCATTTACGTCATAATTCCCATGCTCAGAAATTTGTTCAGACAGGCAGATCAGGCGAAATTGCAGTCACTTGTCTACCTGGGACTCCTCGTTGGATTTCTTGCGGGATTTGCGGTGAATGCAGTCTGATTAGCCTGTACTGTTTGCTGAACTGCAGATCAGTCCAACCAATAAGTACGTCTTACCAACTGGCACTTAAACGATAAAATGGGGTTTCCGAAGAATTATAATACTGCAATTTTGTTAATATGGAGTGGTAAGCAAGCTGGCGATTGCAGTAGTAGTAATCGTGGTAGTTGGCATTGCAATATACGCAATGATACCCGTCACATTGGCCGCAAATCCACACCATCTAAAGAACAAGCAGAGCTACTTCGTATACGGGAAGGTGCAAACTGACCTTACTGTGAACGATGTTTCAGTGTTTCTTCTAAATGACAGTGGATCATTGATAGCCGTGGAATACAACGGTACAGCTCCAGATGTCAACTCGACAGTCCTCGTGCATGGTGAATTTTTGAATGCGACGTTCTTCGGAATATCGTACGGTGGATACATCGTAGCGAGCGGGGTGTACAACTGGTATATTTCCGCTTAGCATTACATCAAGAGATCCGTAACGAACGGAATTGAGGTTTCATTTTTGTTCATGTTCGCAATTTGAAGCAGTCAACCTTTCTTAATTTTTAAATACGAAATTTTGCTCATTGCCTGTGCACCCAAATTCGTTTGAATATTTTGCACCTACCAAAATGGAAGATGCATTACAACTCTTGACGAAGTACGGAGACGATGCCAAGATAATGGCAGGAGGACAGAGTCTGATACCGTTGCTCAAACTCAGGATTGCTTCCTTCCCTTACGTCGTGGATATATCTAGATTGAAAGGACTAAATCAAATAACTGAGAAGGGGGGTTATCTCGAGATAGGATCTCTCACAACCATAAACGAGCTGGAAGAGAATGACTTGGTGAAAGAAAAATATCAGGCCCTGCACGAGGCAGCAGGACTGATAGCTGACCCATTGGTTAGGAATAGAGGTACTATAGGTGGTAACGTTTCACATGGTGACCCTTCCAACGATATCCCCGCTGTTATCATTGCCTTGAAGGCAAGGCTGGAATTGGAAGGCCTCGGTGGCACTAGAACTGTTGACGCAGATTCTTTCGTAACAGATTCATTCACTACGGTTCTGGAGAAAGGGGAGATATTGAAAAGAATATTGATTCCCATTTCAGGACCTAACTCTGGAGAATGTTACATAAAACACAAGAAAAACGCAGGAGACTTTTCAGTAGCAGCCGTGGCAGTTCATCTTAGGCTCGAAGACGACGAACGAGTAAAGAGTGCTGGAATAGGTCTCACCTCCGTAGCTCCCAGACCTCTCAGGGCTGTCAAGGGGGAGAGCTATCTTGAAGGGAAAAAGTTGACCGATTCGACTGTAAAGGAAGCTGCAAAGATTGTGGTATCGGAATCTGATCCGTCACCTGACTTCTATGGCTCCCTGGAGTTCAAGAAGAAGATTCTTGGACGAATAACTGAGGAAGCCATCCACCTATCATTTGAAAGGGCAATGGTGAGATAAATGAGTTTGGTAAAAATAAAGACAAGAATTAATGGAAAGGCGATCGAAGCAGAAGTTGAACCAAGAAAATTACTCGTTCATTTTTTGAGAGAAGACTTAGGTCTCACAGGAACGCACGTAGGTTGTGACACCTCCAATTGCGGAGCTTGTACAATACTCATCAACGGTAAGGCAGTTAAATCGTGCACTATGCTAGCTGTTCATGCAGATGGGAACGAGATCACGACAATCGAAGGAATCTCAAAGAATGACGAACTTCATCCACTGCAGAAGGCGTTTCTCGAGAAGCACGGGCTGCAGTGCGGGTACTGCACCTCGGGAATGCTACTTACTTCATTATGGCTCTTGAAAAAGAACAGTAACCCCTCAGAGGAAGAGATCAGGAAGAATCTATCCGGAAATCTCTGTAGATGTACCGGATACCAGAGCATTATTGAGTCAATAAGATACGGGGCTCAGTTGATGAGAGGGAAAGAAGAAGAACAGGAAATGCAGGTGAGGTAGAGATGTCGTCAGTGAGGTATGAAGATACGGATACGGCTTACGACGCAACGGCGTTAGTGAAAGGTAAAGGTCATTTCGTCGACGATATCAGGCTATCCAATATGCTCCACATGTCAGTACTGAGGAGTCCATACGCAAGAGCTAGGATTCTGAGTCTCAAGGGGGGGATGAGCAGCGCTGATTTCAAAGCAAAGCTGGCGTCAGTCGGAGAAGGTGCTAGTCCCAGCTCAACTCTTTCAATCGAACCAGTTTTCGCCACGGGTTTCGTGAACTATGTGGGGCAGCCGGTGGCTGCTGTTTTTGCCGCCGACAGGTACGTGTCGACGGATCTTCTTGATTCCATAGAAGTTGATTATGAACCTTTAAAGCCAGTGGTGACGATAGACGATGCACTGAATTTGGGCCCGATTCACTCCGGAATGAACAGCAATGTCCTGATAGAAGCCACTCAAGGGAAGGATTTTCCGGACCCCAATACTCCAATCGTTGTCGAGGATATACTCGAGAATGACAGGGTGTCCACCAACCCCATTGAGCCGAGAGGGATCGTAACGGACTATCACAACGGAGTCCTTAATGTGTGGATATCCACACAGTCCGTTAACAGCATCAAGACCGGACTCGTGGAAT
>CAYMEF010000079.1:0-3552 GCA_964389625.1 uncultured Thermoplasmatales archaeon | reverse complement strand
CGGGACGTTTTCGACCAGGTACAGCCATCGTGGAAAGGTAGCAAGGAGTACCTCATCGCGCAGTTGATAAGAATAGTTGAGGCATTCCTGAACTCTGATAAGTTGGTTATTCAGAGCGAATCATACAGAGAAGACCTAAAAAAGAGACTTCTTATCCTTTTAAATCTAAACAAAATAGTGCAGCACCTTTTCAGCGCAATACGAGCGGAAAATACAGAGAAACTTGTTCCTATTTTTGACAAGGAGATGCCGATAAAGTCCACTGGAAAGATGGTAACCTGGTACACCAGCAAACCGTGTGAACTCACTAAGAAATCCCACATAAGCCACGTTGTATACGATAGTGCTTGGGAAGCATCAGAGTTTTACGAGCTGGAGAACAATAACGCAATAGTCAGTTGGGCGAAGAACGACCACTTGGGTTTCGCAATAAGTTACCTTTACAAGGGTGTAGTTCACAGCTATTATCCTGACTTCCTGATCAAGCTCAGTAACGGAAAGACGCTCGTACTTGAGGTTAAGGGAGTGGATGATGAAAAGAACAGGACCAAGAGAGCGGCACTTAAAGAATGGATAGACGCAGTTAACTCGGATGGTAGATTCGGAAGGTGGGAATCAGATGTATCGTTCAGACCCTCAGACATCAAGGACATCTTAAAGAGGCATATGTGGAAATAAATGACCTATATGGTTAAGACCACGGAATCATAAAGATAAGAAGGATTGGTTAATCCATATGTCTGACAGATTGGAGAAAGACCCCCAATCAGGAAAACCGCTGAGAGGAAAGCTTCATGGAGTGTGGCAACTCAGATTTGGTCCATTCAGAGTATGGTACTAAATTAATGAAGACGATAAGAAGGCAACGCTTAGAGCAATCCTTCACGAGGATGACGCCCAAAAATACTATTAGAGTTCTTTCAGGGATTCTCTGACGTTCCTGACCTTGCCACTTTGTATATCTTGCTCGCTTCTCTCCAACTGACCCATTACATATTCATTCTCAAGACTCTCGATGGTAGCCTCAAGGCTATCCAAGTCAGATTTGGGTATGCTTACCAGTCTTGATTTCGCTGTGGTCATTACTATACTCGTATCTCTCCAGATTTTAATACCTTTGGTATTCTCCGGCTCAACTTCACTCATAACCACTCTTTGAGCCTTCGCCAATTACTATGTGCCCTTCGCTCGCCGCTCGTGGTGTATGTGGGGTGTTTCACGCCTTTGCTTGGTGTTCACACCGCCTAAAACTAACGCTTACACCACTCGGTCTTGCTTCGCAAGACTTCCGCCTCGCTTCGAGCACATTACTCTCTCCTGCGAAGTGCAATTCGAGGGGAACAAGAAAGGGGAATTTTTGACTGCACAATGCCGCTTCGCTCAATGCGGGATTACAGCAATATGAAAGGGTTCTCGTACCGTCCTGCCTATTCAATTGTTCGGAGGGGGTAATTGCACGGCATTGCGACCTTACCTTTTAGAAAAAAGTAGACGAAAAACAAACAGAAGTATCATAGATGGTTACATGAAATAGTTCCACCACTCTTCTTCAACATCATCTGAACATTACCGCTTCTTACGTCCAAAATAACGGGCTTTGTTTCTAGTATCAGTCTCTCTTCCCAACTCGATTTCGCTTGCGTCCCACTTTCGGGCCCAGACAATCTTGTTCTCACGTATCCAGTAATGTGATCTGCACGGAAGGCTCCAATTGCCTATTGATGGGTATAGCGAGACGGATTCGCCATTCCAAATAATTGTCCAGTCTGTCGGTTTGATGGGCGTTACTACAATTTCGCCGCAGCCAGAAGGGCATCTATGCGTCGCTGTGCCATAGCGAATGGATATATACAATACATTCTCCTTTACATCATCGGGAATGAACTCAACGAATTCAGGCCCGATTGTTCTTTGTTTCTTCAAGATGATCATCATTCGTTATAACATTCGTGATTATGCCGTACGTTGTGTTGTGCTCCTTTTCCATATCTAAATAAAACTCTGACAACTTCTTCCATTTAATAACTGCCAAGGCTGCATTCAGGGCATTCATGTCTGCTATTTGTATGCTACGTGAGTACTCGTTGTTTCCGTCGCTTGTGAAGTCGACTCGTTTTCGTACGTGCGCACAAAAGTCAGGGGTACAAGTCGTCACTCGTGCGTTTCCACCAAGGACATCATTATCATTGTACATACCAATCCCCACATCTATGAAAGGTATCTTCTTTTCAATAAGGAAGTTAACTATCACTTTCTTATTAGCTCCTTCCATACAAAGAAATGCAAAGCTCATGTCCTTCAGGTCACCAACGTTACTTTCATCAACGAATTGGGCATGCGAGAATATATTGTGCCTCATCTTAGAGTAAATCTCAGCAAACCATTCGACCTTGTACCTCCCTTTTTCAAGGTCATCGATGGCAGGCGCTCCTGGAGATCGGAAAGCGTTGTGTTGACGGAAACAATCTCCATCGAAGAGGTGAATCTCCTCTACCGGAGTTTTAGCTACGAAATCCAGAACGTAGGCACCAGTCCCTCCTAATCCCACGATAGCGATTTTACCCCTCTTTAACTTCTCATTAGCTGCAGAAATTCCAGCACGACTAGATGCAGTATCCATATAGCAGAAAACAGATTGTCCCCCCTCAGGCTTTATCACCGGAAAAGTCTTGGCAGTCGCGTTGGGATCAACAGCGTAAGCGTGGCTCTCAAGTATTTTAACATAAGTTGCAACCTTTTCGTGGTAGTCGTTATAGCCCTCAGGACGGGGTTTCTGTGAAAAGGAGAAAGTTGCTACGAGACCTTCGCGTATCTTCTCGCTCATGTTCTGCGCGTTGACTAGCGTTGAAAGCTGCGCTCCTTTTGAATCGCACGGATAAGAGCCTGCCCACAAAGCAACGTGAGTCTGTGGTTTCGTGGTTCTTTCGCCTGCGAGATCGAGAGTCGAAATCAGCGTTCCATACGCAACGCGCCTCTGATTGTCTACGTAAGGTACATGGTTGACCAAAAGATAGGTATTTTCCACACTTATGTCATAGCCCTCGTCTCTAAGGTGCTTCAGGTCGGGGCTACGATCTATCAGTCCTAGTAACATCAAAAATCATGCCGCTCTTGACATTCACTGTCTGTCCCTCAACTAGGGTTCCCTCACGTTTTTCCTTAGGGCCGTGACTAAATTGGACCGTGAATAATTCAGTGGGTTTATGTGGCGGCGAGAATGCCAAATTAACTACTTGCGAGTAGCTTATAGCGTCTTCGTGCCAAGGCTTAGGTCTACCATTGACGATTATTTCGAACTTTCTATTTTCTTCAATCATATCCAAATCCTCCAAAATTGTAATGAAAAAATAAGAATATAAGCTTTCTTTCTGAACAGGCTGATCCTTGCGTCTCTATTGTTTCCCTGAAGACTGCAGACTGTATCACACAACTAAGATATTCACTCTTGTTACATTATTTGGCTTTTCTCGTCCGAAACCGGAACGTGCAAATAGAGGTAGGTGAATTCTACCCCTCCTACAATCCAGTAAGTTGCTGCTAGGGAGAATGGCT
>CAYMEF010000078.1:0-3688 GCA_964389625.1 uncultured Thermoplasmatales archaeon | reverse complement strand
AAGAGATTGCCGGATTCACTGAACGAGGCCGTTCTGAAGACGATGATTATGTCGAAGATCCGGTGGTTTGGGATATACCTGGACGACGACTTCATACACAACATAAGGGCTGATGGCATCATCATAGCGACCCCAACGGGATCAACTTCTTACTCCCTGAGTGTTGGTGGTCCTATACTGGATCCGAAGGTTAAGGCATTCATTATTTCCTACATGGCACCATTCAGTCTCAGTGCGAGGAGTATGGTAGTTCCCTCCCAGTCGACTATCAGGGCGGTTGCCCTAGATAAGGGAAGCGGCATAATGCTCACGCTCGACGGACAGGAAGGGATGGAGGTGGGATTCCACGACGAAATATCGTTCACGGAGAGCGAGCACCCTGCCAGGTTCATAAGATTCAACTCTGATTTTTACAAGAATACCCGGGAGAAAATGAAATGAAGATCAGGAGAGGGGTTATCGAGCTTGTTATGGAGACTAGCAAGGACTCTCTCCCCAACGAGTTCGCAGCAATCCTGAAGGCGAAAAAGGACATAATATACGAAATCGCCCTCTTGCCTGGCACAATATCTGGGGACAGGAGCGCAATAATGCAGCTTTGGGCAAGGCCCATGGACCTGGGCTATGTGGGCACGATTCATTCCCATCCATCTGGTGTAATTCGTCCCAGCGATGAAGACAGGAATCTCTACTCCAAATTCGGGAACATTCATATCATAGTTGGTTATCCATTCAACTCGTACTCCTGGAGAGCTTTCAACAACGAGGGTATCGAGATAAATCTGGAAATGGTCCCATGATAAGAATTACCGATGGAAGATACATCAGGAACGTCTACGGCGTTCCAGTCGTAGCCGACATCTTCAGGGCAACGTCAAACATCGTCACGATGATCAATAAGGGAGCAAAGGAGGTCATACCCGTTGACGATGTCAATTCGGCATTTGCTCTGAAGAAGGAAGGTTATCTCCTGTTCGGGGAGAACAATCTAATGCCAATAGAGGGATTTGAACACGGCAACTCTCCCACGGAGACTTCGGGGCTGGATCTGGTAGGTGCAAAGATCGTGCTCAAGACAACCAACGGATCTGGTGCTATCTTGAGGGCTGGTGAGGGAACGCTCATCGGTTCATTCCTCAACATAACTTCACTCTCCAGGCACCTCAGGAACAAGGAAGTCCATATCTTCCCAGCGAATCTGAAGAATGGTGTTTCTACCGAGGATAACGAGTTTGCCTATGCCCTGACCAAGAAGGTTCTCGAACCGGGCTCCAGCATAGAAGTGAACATCAACCGGTCAAGGAACGGTAACGGGGCGGTTCTGCTCAGGAATCACAAATTTGATTCCGACCTATCATTTTGCCTTCAGCAGGATGTAACTGACGTCATCCCAATCTTCAAGAACGGAAAGATCGTGAAGATGGATTAATCACTTCGATTTTTCCCTCAGGAAGATCAGGAGTCCTACGGCCACCACTGCAGAAGCTATGAGGAAATCTGGAGAGTAACCAATTCCCGTCACTATTATACCAGTCAGTGCGGATCCTATGACTGCTCCAAAGCTCTGTACTGCGTTGTAAGTTCCGCTGACTCTTCCCCGTTCTTCCGGTCTTGAAAGGTTTGATACCAGTGTACCGGTACCTACGGAAATGAACGACCAAAGGGCTCCAAGGACAGAGTAGACCAGGAGCAAACCGATAAAAAGTATTGGTCGATGAGTGGCACCAAGGGCTACGATTGCGATGACTGACGGGAAGATGAAAATTCTAGCTATCACTGCCATGGTGGCTACTTTCCTATTTCCGTACTTTAGAGTAGTCTGACCGGAAAATCCAAAAGTAATGGCCCCGAATATGTAGTTCCCGAGGTATATGATGAAGTAAACAGATGACGTGACGTCTAGTGACCTGAGCATTATTGGGAATGCGACAAAGAATAGCTGAAATCCCGTCATCATAATAAGAAATCCTATGAGTATGTATTTCAGATCACTCGCAAGCTCTCTGAAATGGAAATTGAAGTGAATGATCTGAGAGGGCAAGTACCTCACTCGTTCAATGATTCTGAAGGCCCTCAGGGGAATTTCGTCCCTGCTGATTTTTATGCTGCTCTCTGGAATGTAGAGATAACCTAGCACTGCTGATATCACATAAAATGCAAAAGCGAACAGGTAGAGGTACCTTAACATAAACACTTTCGGGAATGCACCGGTGAAGACAGCAGCAAATACGACTCCAGCGATACTGCCATAACTGTTGTACTTGGAGAATTTTGAAATCTTCATGGACCAATCTCTTCTCTCAGTGAGTTCCATAATCAGTATCGAGGAAACTGGAGTAGCGGCAGCTCCAAAGAATCCGGAAAGAAAAGAGATGACAATGAAATAAAGGGTGTTGAAAGAGATCGCAAAGAGGACAGAGGTTATTGCGAGTGAAATGAATCCTATGAATACGAATATTCTCCTCCTGCCCAACTTATCCGAGAAATTGCCCCAAACTAACAGACCGAGAATTGTAGCTATCGAAGAAACGACAACATAAATCGAATAGTCTATGATCCCTCCAGCGAGAAGCTCTGTTATGAAGAGCGGAGCAAGCGGACTAGTAATGCCCGCTGAAGTGTTCATGGGGAAATAAGATAGGAACCACCTATCCTTCCCAGGAGGATCGCTCATTCTAAGGTAATATTTTGCACATATTTTTAATTAAATGCTCTACTCTATATACGGGAATAGTACCAAAGTGGTATTTTAAGAACAGAGGCGAAGATCAAACTCTCAATAAATGTTATCCCAATTGAACTTGATATCCGTATTCATATCGTTCTTCAGATAGAAACTCGTGATTCTGTTGGCACTGGCTATTGCCTCTTTGATATCCTTTCCACGGTATAGTGATGCATAGAACCCAGCCCGAAACACATCTCCCGCTCCAAGGGATGGGGCGTTTGGAATGAGTTTTGTAGGGACGAGTTCGTTTCTGAATATTGCGCCCTTTCCTCCAAGAGTGACAATAGTTTTATCAGCATCGATTCTAGTGAAGGTGGACAGGTAGTTGAACTCTGCCTCGTTAAGCATCACCAAGTCGGCCATTTTCAGTGCTTCCACCAGTTTCTGCTGGTTCCATCTGTACCTTATTTCTTGCCCAGGATCCAGAACCTTCGTACCGATGCACTTGCGCATGAGACGGAGTATCCATTCCGGGTTCGATGTGGCAAAATGACAGTACTTGCTGTCAATTTCGTAATCCTTTCCGGGCTTGCTCATCGGGCCCTGATACATGTAAGCTATCTGGTTGTCCTTAGCATCCGCTATGTAGCACACTGGGCCCTCATCGTCGCTGGATTCGAGCGACAAACTGATAAGTTCGTTCTTGAGGAGTACGAGCATATCTTCCGGGAATCTTTTTGAAATTTTTGATACCAGACTCACGGGTGTACCGAGGGATGCGGTAAATCTGGCTATATTGGCGCCTGTGCCTCCCAGTTTCCTGTCTATTGACCTTATCTCCTCGCTTCCAAATGATGGAATTTGCTTGAGATCGAATATTATGTCTATGTTAACGTGACCAACTACGGTTAAGAACGTCATTAAGGGACTTTACCAACCGCGACCCTGTATCTTCTCAGATGCATCCATCTTCTCTACGTCCCTTCCCTTCATTCCGGGTAGTCCCTTGCTCATTTCCAA
>CAYMEF010000077.1:0-3839 GCA_964389625.1 uncultured Thermoplasmatales archaeon | reverse complement strand
TTTTAAAGGGGTCGAGTTCTTCGGGTTTCTTTTCGCTTTTAGGTTGTTGCATCATTGTTTCACCTATAATGCAGTCCGATATCGCATCTTGATTCATAAAGGTTGTCAATTTATCACTGCAGGACTACATTCTGTCCTCATTTCCCTCGCAAAAGTCACAAAGATTATTTTAGTCCTCCACATAACGTTGTATGAAGGTAGACTTCTGGTTCTCCGAATCGCAGAATGAAGATGTTAAATTTGGTGTAAGAGTTAAATCTCACTTGTTCTCAAAGGAATCCAAGTACCAGAAAATAGACATTTTTGAAACCGAGTTTCTCGGCAAGGTAATGATACTGGACGGCTGCTTCATGATCACCGAAAAGGACGAGTTCATGTATCAGGAAATGCTTGCGCACCCTGCGATGGTTTCACACCCAGATCCAAAGAACATTCTAATCATAGGCGGGGGAGACGGTGGTGTCGCTAGGGAAGTGCTCAGGTATCCCGTCAGGTCGGTCGATCTCGTTGAGATAGATGAGGAAGTAATTTCCGCTTCCAAGACGTACCTTCCGGAAATCGCCGCTTCGTTCAGTGACAGCAGAATTAAGGTCTACAACATGGACGCCTTCGAATTCGTTGATTCGGATCGGAAGTATGACGTGATTCTCGTTGATTCTACAGACCCAATTGGCTTCGCTGCCTCCCTCTTCTCGGACGTCTTTTATATGAAGGCCCGCAGGCTCCTCAACGATAGCGGAATCATAGCAACCCAGAGTGGGTCACCATTCATGAACCCCGACTTCATTAAGAAAGCATACAGGGGATTGAACGGTCACTTCAAGACAGTCAGACCATACCTATCCTTTGTCCCGACTTACCCATCCGGAATGTGGTCGTACATCATGGCCTCAAATGGCAAGATAGAAAAGCACAGAAACTTTGAAGGGAGATACATGAACAATGAGATCTACCTGTCGTGCTTCTCGCTGCCGGAGTTTGTAAAGAAAACTATAGTCGGATGATGACCTATCAAGACCTAGGGGCCAAAGTACCGTCTACTTTACGTGAAGCTGCTCCTTCTTGTCTTCGTATCTCTTCCTGAACGCAGGTCCGAGTTTCACCGATATTGAATCCAGGTCCCTTACATTTTTGACAAATGCAGCCTTGCTGTCTGTGTAGATGAGTTCCTCGAACTTCCTTCTCTGGCTCACCGTGACTGCTAGCAGGTAACCAAAGTACAGAAGACCCGCAAGAGATATAACGAAAATGTAGTATGCCCATCCTCCGAGTGTTGTAAGGAATGACTGGAAACTGAGCGGCAGGGTGCTCAGATCAAAGAACTTTATAACCACGAGCACAAACAGAAACAGCGTGATAGCGATCATAACAAGAGAAATGGGTATCTTGAACTCCTTGTACTTTCCCTCTTTCCATCCCTCAGGCATTTTAAAGGTCTATATTTTCTTTTTCTTAATGAAATCTAGGAATGCCCACGCGGCTTTTGACCTGTGAGAAATCGAGTTCTTCTGTTCCACTGTCATCTCCGCATACGTCTCTGCGTGGCCATCGGGAATAAATATGGGATCGAATCCGAACCCTCGATTACCCCTGCCCTCGGCGGCAATGGAACCGACTGTCGTGCCAGTGAAGAGGTGAAGCCTACCGTCAAAGTATGCAACGCACGTCCTGAACTGGGCACTTCTATTCTCCTTGCCCTCCATAAGTTGAATGATACCGTTGTTGCCAATGGTCTTCTGTACGTAAGCTGAATAGACTCCGGGAAACCCTCCGAGGGCATCTACGAACAGTCCAGAGTCATCGATGAAAAAATCTGTTTTCAGAGTTCCCGTTAGAAACAGCGCGGAGTGCTCTGCCACTTCTTCTATAGTATCGAGCTGCTCCTCTGGATAGTTAATTAGCTTTAGATCAAGCTCAAGTCCGGCATCCTCCAAGATCCGTCTGTATTCTCGATACTTTCCCTCGTTTGACGTGACCAACATCACGTATATCGCCTCCTCTCTTCTATCTCCTTCACCTTGCTTAACACTTCCTCGTATCTTGTACACTTTCTGTAGCCGCGCAGAAATGATGAAAATGCTTTCGGTTTCCCGAGCGTAGAAAGGGACTCTTTCATCAAGTGAATATCTACTCCGAGTTCTTCAATCTCTGCGTCGAGTTCTCCCATTGATGGGTCAATTATGAACACATCGGATCCAACTATGACGTTCCCCGCATTCAGATCCCCGTGGCTCAACCCTCCATCGTGCATTTTCGCCACTATCTCGCCAACTCTCTTCACGGTTGAATCGAATTTGGAGGAGAACGTTAGCTCGTTTAGCCCCGTTCCATCTATTTTGTTCATGGTAAGTTGTGCCCCCTCCATGTCCACAAACAAGACTGTCGGGGCGGAGATTTTTGCACGTCTGAGTGCACTGATTATCTTGACTTCTCTCTTGATCCTGGTATCGTTTATCTTGGCATTGAGCTGAGCATTCCTGTACTCTCCTCCCCGTCTTGTCTTTACGACGCACTCCCTTCCTTCGAACGTGGATATCTCTATCACGCTCTCTCCTCCCACCATCCCGATGGGTTTCAACTTTCTCGTCCCGATCCACCTGCTGTTCCTAGAATCTACCCTGTCCAGCTGTTCGAAATTTACCCTCTCTGTCGAGGTCAACTTACTCCTGTAACCGGCAAGTGCGATCATCGCGCCGTTGTCGGATAGATAAGCGTCATCAGGGAAATAGTACCTGTATCCTCTAAGCTTGGCCATTCCAGTTAGAAGCTCCCTCAGTCTCTTATTCCTCGCGACCCCACCGGTAATGCTGAACTCCGTCAATCCGAAGTGCGCCATGCCTCTTTCAACAATCTCCGCGAGTGCAGTGAAGGAGAATTCCTGAGCGTTAAAGGCAATGGTTTCTGCACTCTCAGACTTGATTCTTCTTTTGAGGTAGGTGTAGAGTCCGGAATAAGAGACATCCATCCCTCGAACCGTGTAGGGACAGTCCAGCAGCCTGTCACTCTTGCTTGCCATCTTTTCCAGTACTGGGGCTCCCGGGAATGGTATACCGAGGTCCCTAGCTATCTTGTCCAAGAAATTGCCCACTCCGATGTCGAGCGTTTCCCCCAGCACCGAATATCTGTGGTTTCCGATAGTGATCAACTGGGTATTTCCGCCCGAAACGTACAGGAATAGCGGGCTCTCGAACCCTGACATGCTCCTCGATATTTCGAGGTGTCCTACCCCGTGGTTCACCGGTACTAATGGTTTGGAGTATCTCACCGAAAGGTACCTCGCGAGCTCCACTCCTGTCTTAAGAGCGGGACCCAGGCCGGGTCCTATGCTGAAAGCTATCTTTGTCAGGTCAGCGGGTTCAATTCCCCTTTCCTCCAGAAGGTCGATCAGAAGACCCGGAAATACAGACCTGTGGTGTTCGGCCGCGTCCCTTGGGTTGATGCCCCCCTTGGGCGGCCTATAGGCGTCGGACTTGATACCAACGATCTTTCCGTCTTCGACTAGACCTACCGAGGCGGTGTGCGCTGTGCTTTCAATACCCAGGACAAGCATCTGAATTCTCGAACATGGAACCCGCTCTAGAATAAAACGGTTCTATGGAACGGACCGATTCCAGATAAATGGAGTGGACAGGAGTGACTTTACTTCCCAGAGATTCTGACTACGTTGCTTCCTCTCAGAATTACTGTGCCAAGTTTTCTCTTGTTAGTTTCCGTTATCTCTTCAGTATTAGAGATGACTATGTTCATGTAATCGTCGTAGCTCTCCAGAACTCCCTCTAGTACAGTGTTGTCTTTCAACAGGAGCGAAATTGGTTTCTGCATCAAACTCTGCATTACTG
>CAYMEF010000076.1:0-3965 GCA_964389625.1 uncultured Thermoplasmatales archaeon | reverse complement strand
TGTATCGATCAACGGGCGATAAAGTGCTATTTGTAGGGAAGGTGCCTCTTTAAATTGATCAGCAAGCTCAGTGATCTTTTTTGAATCCAGACCCTTCTTTTTGACGTACGATCTGACTGCCTCAACGTTGTTTCTGGCGACGAACTCACTCACCAGTTGGACTCTTTCATCGATCGACCGTCTCAGTATCGCCCTTGACAACGAAGGTTGATTTTCCATGGTTATTTGGGCAAGGTTCACCATGCTCAGTGGATTACGGGGGGATCCGCCACTTATATGGCCAACTGACTTTCTTAGAGACCTGTCAAGCCCTTTTTTCAACATTGTCAGCTTGGAACTGTCAGAAACGATTTCAGGTTTGCAAGGTAACGGGCTTTCCCACTCCGAAAGCAAAACATCAGACCACACATCCACCCTGAGGCTTCTCACGTCGAAGGACCCGGAGGTAATTATGCCAGAAAGTTCCTTTTCGATTGAAATCCTTCCAAGATCGTTTCCAAAGAAATCCGCAGACTTGAGAATATCCTGCAGGAGACTTAGGTGAATGTCGTGCAGCCGATGCCTTCTGGTCAGACTTATACAATAAAGTACAGCGAGGCTCATGTCATCCATACTGCTCAGCATCAGGGCAGCTTCCTGCAGATAGCCAGCCGGGGAGGCAGAAGAAGATTCTGCGTTGAGGTTTATGCCCTTCCTCTGCAAGTCCGTTAGAAGGAGGTCAAAGTACAGCGGTATTCCCTGACTTTTGTCAGTAACCCTGCTGACGCACTCATCATCCTCAATTTTCACTCCCATAACCTTCGCCTGGAGGCGGAGTATTCTTTCGAGATTTTTTTCTTGATAATCGTCGGCTGTAAGGCGGATTTCATAGAGCTTCTCTCCCTTCTTCGCAAGGCCATTCCATACGTTGCTGGTACAGGTTATGAGAATGGTGGCTCCTGTCCCTGGAAATTGCATTTGGGATTCAGTCATACCATCCAGAAGCCATACCTCATCTCCGCCTCCAGTTATATGCTCGACACCGTACTTCAGAATCTTGCCCTTCCGCAAGAGCCTCCTGCACACTTCGAGCATTAATGTGCTCTTTCCTATACCCATTTCACCCACTATAGCAACGCTCTTTTTCTCTTCGAGAAGTTCAATAGCCTCTTTCACCTTCCCTTCCAGAGAACTGCTCAGCACCGGTCTGTAATCTGAGGTGAACCATTCCTTTCGCAGAATTGATGAAAGCTCACTTATTTCTTTTATTTCACGATGTTCCTGGACTTGCTTCAAACTTTCCAGATTCGCTACCCATTCCTTTATTTTCCCTTGAACTGCAAAGAGTCCCTGTTCTAGTTTTGACAGTCTCTCCTCATGTTTTGACAGTCTCTCCTCATGTTTTGACAGTCTCTCCTCATGTTCAGCGAGTTGCCTTTGAGTGTCAAGAATTTTGCCCTTGAGATCATCAGACAGCGATTCGAGATTGTTATTAACTCCTTGAATACTGTTGTATAGCAAATTTAAATTGGTATCGTCTGGTGTAGGTTCCCTGCTCAGCCAGCCTGAGAGGAAATTGTAGGACGTAGACGGAGGCTGTTCGAATCTCTCGTCAAGCTTTTCACACAGCGTAAGCCTTTTGTGTACCGGGAGCCCATTCCAGAGTGAGTATATCTGGATATACTTCTTGAACCCCGAATCCTTCTTTTCCTTCCAAAAGGTAAGCGTCGCAGAAATGCCAAGCAGAATTGATCCGAATGCGGCTATGCGAATCAGGGCGGGACCGAAAAACTCCAAATACCCGAAAAATCTGCCAGTGGCGCCCATAACCGTCGGTATTATGTTCACTGCCTCCCTCGACATTCCGCCGGAGAACAGTGAAAGCCCGAAGAGAAGTCCAAGTTGTTCAAACGCGTCCTTTTCATATGAACTCCTGCCCTTGATTTCTGATGCCGGTTTTTTTCCATATTTCTTCAGAACTTCCCCCAAGAGCGGAACAATCAAGTGATTACCGTCAACAGAAGCAAGATTGATAAGATGAGACCTGCTGTCAGTGTCAGGAGTGATACCACATTTGCGAGCGTAATAATCCAGGAGTGTATTTTTGTCTTCCTCAGTGAGCTTGAAGTCCAGAACTTCTCCACTCACGGCCTTCTTCAACTCCTGTGAAAGGGATTTCTGTGAAACTGTGCCGATGTCTTCCGACTGTTTAGTTCTCCTCTTCAAGAACAGGTCCTCGATGAAGCGCCCAATTCTACGGGGAGCATCTTCCACTGTCAGCACAGTTTTCCTGCCCGGGCCGTCGAAATCATAATGCAGCAAATAGCGTAGCGTTGCCGGAGTAGAATCTACGATAAATTTTCCGACGGCATCTTTAGAAGCGATTATTCTTTTTATCTCGGAAAACTGGGTCTCTTCTCTAAGACTTTCCCTGAGCGATATGGTCTTGATGTCTCCTTCCTTGAAACCAAGCTTCCTGACGACTCTTTTTGTTGCGAGAGACTTGCCGGTAAATCCATTTCCAATCACAAGGGTTAGGCTCCTGTCCTCATTACCGATTAATTTTATCTTTTCCTCCAGGTCCTTGTCGAATTGAAGTTCGGCTCCGAGGTCCCTTCCGAGTATTTCATCCGCACTCTTCCCGGTCAAGGACTTTGCCACCATTGCAAAAAAAGATCCCAAGGGCCGGTCTGAAGATTGTGGCTTGAGTGCGGTAACCTTAGCTGGATCTGTTTCCCAGTAAAATTGGTTGTCAAGCACGACGGCATAAACAGGGTCTGTCCTCTTAGTTGAATGTCTAAAGCTCGAATATATTTCCTTGAAATCGAGATCCCTTCCACTATATCCAACGACCAGTAATACGCTGTTTTGAAATGCCGAGAGCGCGTCTGTGTAGAGAGCTTCCCTATTTTTTTTCCATTCTTCCTCGGTCAGAAGGGGCATGCACCCTTCGCCTACACTGCCGTGAAGTTTGTAGACCCGTATCACATCTCCCTTCGCAGGGTTTTCATAGTCAGTGGAAGAGGCATACGCCTTGTAGTCAAGCTTTTCCATGTGCAATGCCTCCTCGATCTCCGTGTCCCAGTTAGTTGTGACGATTGTTGCACTCCTGAAGCCTACATGGGCTAGGATCTTAGATATCATCACGTAGGGTCCTTCGAGGCGCATCTCATCAGTCACTGCATCTTTATGTGCGAGGATCAAATCCTTTACGAATCCCCGAATTTCACTCTTCCTGCCTTCCCGGTCCTGAGAATTATCGATTATTGCTTTCACGAGACCGTTCAGCGGAGTCTGTCCCGCAGCAATGTCTTTCCCATTGAGATCCGGTTGAAAACGGGCAGCTATACTCTGGGCGAGATCGTACGCATCCGGATAACCCAGTTCTCCTGACGCCCCTGCCCCTATGAGGAGTACGATATTTTTATTGTTAAAGGATGCCACAATTTTATCAAGTACATCTGCCGGCATTATTCATTTCTGGTATGAATCCTCCTGTATTTATCTTCTCCGTTACCGGTTTCTATGTCGAATGAATCCTCTCTGTTTTCTCCCCTTACTGGTTTCTTTTTTTGCACCCATTCGACCTTCACCCACCTTCCCCTTATTTACCTATCCTTTTACCCCTTTTTGATCACTACATTCACACTTGAGTTTCGGAAGAATGAAGATGAGCGATTTCATCCTAATGCAGTCCATTACTCATTGTTAAGACAATTCTCAAGAATTTATGTTGGTACGGATTCAAGTATCCTGCCGGGGTAGGGAATGTTCATCCTCTCAAGTATCATCCTGGCATTTTCGGATTCCGATCTCAGCGTTATCACACCCTCAGGAACCTTTACGGGGATTGCCTTCAGTTCAGAGAGAATGTCGGTGATTGCGGATACTGTCATCTCATCTTTCACAGCCTTCTCAAAGAGCCTTGCAATGAGGAGGGAGAGAATGCAAATGAACACATGAGCCTCTATCCTCTCCTCTTTGCG
>CAYMEF010000075.1:0-4066 GCA_964389625.1 uncultured Thermoplasmatales archaeon | reverse complement strand
CAACCGCCGCCATCCACAGGTCGCTGGTTCAAATCCGGCAGCCGGGATTTTGTCACCCCCGGAATTGTTTATATCTTTGCAAACCACTATACTGTTCTGGAACTCTGGGAACGCTTCAAAGACTCGATCGTCTACATTGAATTCAACCATCTTGATCCCTGTAATGAATGGGGCACAAAATCCCATAATCCTCAGGTGATCGAACGAGGGCCCTGCCGCAGCTCATTTCCTCCTCCTAGTCAGAGCCAGAGCAAATATCATAACCAGGAGTAGCAATATTAATGCACCCAACTCAACGTAGTGGATATAGTCCACCTTCTTGACCAGACTTGTGACCTGAATGTGTGTAACCTCCAGAGGGGATATAGTGATGTTCGTGTAATACGTGACGTATCCTGCAGCGGATATCTTCAGCGAGTAGTTGCCAGGCAATAGTGATATATTGTAATATCCATCTACTGGCTTGTAGGTGGTACCATTGACTACTAAAGACGAATTTCTCGGCTTTATGCTTCCCACAAAATAACCGTCCAGGATTGAGAATAAAACGTCTTCAGTTGTTGCATTTCCGCGGACGGTGACGGAACCAGTTGAAAGAGCCGGACCGTAACTGTTTACTCTGGGGACAATGAAATCGTAAGTACCGTTAGTTACGTAAAAAATGATTGAGTCGTTAGTGGAATTAGAGCTCCCTTTACCGTTTAATGTTACTGTCCACCTAGATCCCTGGGGAAGGCCAGATTCCACAAAGGTTACATTGAACAGCAGTGGCATGAAGTTTACATGCAATTTCAGTGAAGAACCATTGACAACGAAGGTTCCCGAGCCGTTGACCGCCTGATATTCATTGCTCAGGGAATAAAAGCTGTAATTGTAAGTGCCATTCTGCAGATCGAGGCTGTAAGTACTATCTGATATCGGACCAAAATTCTGTCCAGATACATTCAGATACCATGTAATACCTGACCCGAGTCCTGACTCGATGAATTCCACTACGTACAGAGAGTTTACAATATTGTACTGCTTGCCTGCTGTCAGAGTCACATTTCCTAGATCGGAGAATGTGCCACTGGAGTAATCATAGAGTTTAACAGAGTAAGTGCCGGGAAATAGCGAGACGTTTACCGTCCCGTTCTCGAATTCCGTGATGTTGGAATCGTTGATAAAAAGAGTCCCATGGCGGATGGCAGTGAGAATTCTTAAGTTTGAAAGTTCACTTGCATAATATATCAGATTCAACGTACCCGGTCCGTTTGATGCGTTCGAATACAACAGACCATTTGTTTCATTGTAAGCGCCTTGAGCACTGACATTATAAATCGCTTCTGCAGTATCGCTTCCAAAATTGTATGCATTCTGGATCGATTGATAGTTGTGTCCGTTGTAGTACTGAAGCCCCATATAAACGGACGAATTAACATCGTCCGTTTGACTCCCGTTCCCTGGCCCACCCATTATCAGTTCTGCATCATAGAATGTACCGAATGGATTGTAGGCGTTACCATCCACGTAGAAACTGGGAGACGAGTTGGTTTCCTTTGCGAATTGGAAGATTACGTTGTCATAGATGATCCAACCCCATCCATCATTGTAAAGGAAGTCGACCTCTGGCAGTCCTATGATACTGCGAGTGGCTTTCATTTTTAGCTGTATTACAGTAGGATAAGTCAGTGAAACGTTGTTCCCTTTTAGCGAAGAAGCGGCAAAATCGTAGTAAAATGCTGAATTGCCTGCAGAGGTGACGGTACCGTTGCCTATTACGCTCGAATTGTACATCGCTGCTTGCTGACTGGAGAGATTCCACACATTATCGAGAAAAGACACTTCGTTGTTGGAAGTATTTACGTTTGCCACATCCTGAACCCAGTAATCGTATTGGATACCATTGTTGGTTAAAACCAGGTTGAGATTCATTTGGAACGTCATGTTTCCTAGTACGTCTGCTGCAGTGGAGTTCATGGTTGAGAGTGAGTATATACTTATAACGCCTAGGAATGACGTGGTCGTATAATTGTAAGGGACATCGCTGTATCCTAGACCGTAGTCAGCTATGCCCATCGGTGCAGGTTCAGATGAATAACTACCAAATGGGTTTACTTGGTATTCTTGTGCGTTAAACAGTTGCGATGAATTTGGTGTTTCCAAAGGCACAGTCTGTTTTCCTTTCTCTCCGGGATTTGAGTCAACAGAGAAGATGACGGTAGAAGAAAATAACATTAAAACGACCGTGCATATAACGATTGTCTGCCTGACCAGACTCCTTTGAAATTTCATTGTTTGACAGTGGAAACAGTACTTCAGATATATTTCTTGTCCTGCAAGTAGCACGACTAATTTGACGCAGTGTTTTTCGTGGAATATTCTACCTCCTAGGCCGTCATGAAACAGTCTCCTAGGGTACTGACAAGTTTTTGATTAGCTTTAGAAGGTCCGGTTGGTATAGTTAGGTGGTTCACTCAGGAGCATCACATTGTGAGGATGACTTTCGGTTATTCCCGCCTGTGTCACAATAACGAATTTGCCGTTCTCCCTAAGAGCCGCAATTGTCGAAGAGCCTGTATAGCCCATTCCAGATTTTAACCCGCCAATAAGTTGAAAGACTGTGTCGGAGACCTTACCCTTGTAAGGAACTGCCCCCTCGACTCCCTCGGGGACGAATTTGCCCGATCCCAATTTACCGTATCTGTCATTCTCTCCTCCCATTACAGCCCCGAGCGAGCCCATTCCTCTATAGGTTTTGTACCTCCTTCCTGATATGTTTATCTCTGTGCCAGGCGCTTCATCTGTACCTGCCAGCAGAGACCCCAGCATGACGCTACTTGCTCCAGCCGCAATAGCCTTCACTATATCACCCGAGTAGCGAATTCCACCATCAGCAACGATAGGAATTCCATGCTTCTCAGCGGTCTCAGCAGCCTGTGCAACTGCCGTGAGTTGAGGAACGCCAATTCCCGCTACGATTCTCGTGGTGCATATGGAGCCAGGTCCAACTCCCGTTCTGATGCCATCCACTTCCGCAGAGATTAGATCCTCTGCAGCCTGAGATGTGGCTATGTTTCCTGCAATGATGTCGATGTCTATCTCCTTTCTCATCCTCTTCACTGAGTCTATCAGGTTAAGATTGTGTCCGTGTGCACTATCTACAACAATTACGTCTGCGCCTGCTTCCTGAAGTTTCTTGGCTCTTTCCAGATCGAACGCACCTACCGCGCCTCCAACCAGTAGTTTTCCCTCCTCATCCCTAACGGCAAGTGGATACTGTTCTCTTTTCATTATGTCTTTTGCAGTTATGAGGCCAACTAGATTTCCTGAACCATCCACAAGAGGCAGCTTTTCTATTTTCTTCTTGTTCATTATTTCAAGCGCCTGTTCCATGGTGAGGTCGACATTTCCTGTTACTACCTCCTTTGTCATTACATCCTGCACCCTTTGGACGCTTTCCTTCAGGAATCTGATATCCCTGTTTGTAAGTATCCCAACAAGTTTGCTATTGAGAATTACAGGCAGACCGGCAATTCTCTTTTCCTTCATCAATTTTATAGCATCCTGGACTGATGTTTCAGGGCTTATTGTGTACAAGTCCCGTATTATCAGAGATTCCTCCCTCTTAACTTTCTGAATCATTTCTGCTTGTACGTCTTTCCTGTTGTTCCTGTGAATTATTCCGATACCTCCCAATCTTGCAAGAGCTATTGCCATATCCGCTTCAGAAACCGTATCCATTGGAGAAGAGACGATAGGAATATTGAGTTTAATGTGTCTGGTAAGGGCAGATTCAACGTTTACGCCTTTGGGTTCTATCCTGCTTGGACCCGGAATCAGGAGAACGTCATCATAGGTATAACCCATTGCCGCTTGTTCAAGTTTTGATATAAACATAAACCTAAATGTATCTGATAATAAAATCTTATCCAGCAATCTTGCAATCTAGATCCCTAAAGGGGGTATGCTGCCAAGCCTAAAATCGCATCCAATTACTCAAAATTGTTTTATATGCCATACTGATTGACCGTTACAGGGGAGCTCGCTGATGCGGGCTGAGAGGATCGAGCAGATCGACCCAACG
>CAYMEF010000074.1:0-4137 GCA_964389625.1 uncultured Thermoplasmatales archaeon | reverse complement strand
GACGAGGTGATTTCTTCTCTGAAAGAAATAAAAAACGCAGTCCAGATTTATGAAGTTACTGGGGAATTTGATGTTATCGTGCTTGTCAACGTTGCAAGCATAGAGGGATTCAGGGACTTGCTTAAGAATGAAATCATGAAGATAGGTGGAATAAAGAGCACCGTCACCTCCATAGTATTGAAGTCACACATAAACCACACTCTGGCAGTTCCTGAGTAACTTGGTGCTGTAACCTTTTATTGGAGGATTGCGTAAAGATTGTTATGGCTGTCTCTTTTCAGGGGCGGGCACCGGGGAGGTCTAGTCATTAGGTGAAACAATGCTCGCTCTCAAAGACCTGTTCGTTGTCGTTCTTGTATGGGGTACGGTCATAGCCAGTGCTTGGTATCTGTCTAAACACCTCTTCACCGTTTTCACTGGTGCCAAGAGCAGAATAGATAAGATTTTTGTTCCAATCGAGAATTTCATCTATCTACTCGCGGGAGTCGATAGTACCAAGAATATGGGCTGGAAGGAGTACTTCAAGGCCCTCTTTTATTTGAACGTTGGACAGGCTGTCATAGCATTCTTCATACTCATGTTCCAGCAGAGTTTACCGCTCAATCCGATGCACTATACGGGTATGTCATGGTCTCTGGCCTTCAACACCGTTCTTTCGTTCTCCTCGAACACCAATCTGCAGCACTACAACGGAGAGACTACCCTGTCATACCTGAGCCAGATGTCTGCGATCCAGTTTCTTCAGTTCACTTCAGCTGCCACCGGTCTGGCTGCGGGAGTTGCAATCATAAGGGGATTTGCGGGGAAAGCAAAGACCATAGGAAATTTCTACTTTGACTACGTTAGATCCCTGACAAGGGTAATCCTGCCACTGACGTTTATAGCCACAATTATTCTCATCGCTCTGGGGGTTCCCCAGTCGCTGGGAGGATACTCTTCAATTCCTACACTCCAGAAGGACGCTTACGAGGTGCTCTACAAAGGTCCCATTGCCTCTCTCGTGTCTATAATGCAGATCGGTACTAACGGTGGTGGCTATTTCGGGGCGAACTCTGCATACCCCCTGCAGAACCCAACTCAGATAAGTGATTTCTTTGAAATGGGTCTCATGATGCTCGTACCCACATCCCTTCTGTTCATGTTCGGAAGGATGGTGGGAGATAACAGGGAGGGAAGAACTCTCTTTCTCGCAGCCTATGCCATTTACGGGATCGATCTTCTTATCGCCTTCCTTCCGCATTCCCAAATAGGGAGGGGCATGGAGGTCAGGTTTGGAGCAGTAGCTTCTGTGTTTTGGACGGTCACAACAACAGCCTTTACCACAGGCTCTGTTAACGCATCACTGGCCGCTTTCAACCCAGTGGTCATCCTTGCCGGTTTCTTTGGGATGCTGATTCAGGGAGCGCCTGGCGGTAAGGGAATGGGGGCGATGTACCTCCTAATGTTTGTAGTCGTGACGATATTCCTGGTCGGGCTGATGGCAGGCAGGACCCCCGAGTATCTGGGGTTCAAGATAGAAGGAAGGGACGTGAAACTTGCAGTGGCAGCTTTTCTCACTCATCCCCTCATTATTCTTGTGCCTACCGTTCTCGCATTTGCGATAGGAGCGGAGAAAACTGTTGGTCTTGCTGCAAACTCCGTTGGATTCACACAGATATTCTACGAATTCACATCTTCTGCAGCAAATAATGGCTCTGATTTTCTGGGTGCGTCCGGAAATACCGTGTTCTTCAATGTCACAACGGGAATAGTGATGTGGCTGGGAAGGTTCTTACCAATGCTTTTCATGCTGGCGATTGCCGATAGCGTGGCAATAAGAAAGAGAAGCCCGGGACAGGGGCTCAAAACTGCTAATATCAGCTTTGTTATAGTCCTGGTAGTCAGCATTTTTATCCTGACGGTTCTCACCTTCTTCCCGTTCCTCGTTCTTGGCCCAATATTGCAATTCCTTCAGGGAATAAAGACGAGCTTCGGAGGTGTGATACTTGGTCTCTGATACTTCATTGAATAGAGTGAACAGGCTGAATTGGTCTTCAATACTCCTCGATTCGTTGAAGAGGCTCAGCCCCTACTCGCTCAGGACAAACATGGTGATGTTCGTCACTCAGCTGACATTCATCATAGTATTGATAATGGCTATTGACCCCTCCCTGATCCCTGTCGTCTCCAACCCCGTAGACAGGATATTCTATTCAGAAGTGGCACTCATTCTGATCTTAACCGTCTGGTTCAGCACGCTCTCTGATTCAATTGCGGAAGCGCAAATCCATAACACCGCCTCGAGCCTGAGAAAGATGAAGGAGCAAATGACTGCGAAGAGGCTCAACTCGTCAAACAGGAAGAACTTCGAATTAGTTCCATCAGAGCAGCTCCACAAGGGGGACATAATACTGATAGATCGCGGTGACAAGGTTCCGATCGATTCCGAAGTAATGGAGGGGATTGCGATGGTTGACGAATCCCTTCTAACCGGAGAGTCTGCTAACGTGAGGAAGTCTGTAGGGTCTGCTCTGCTAGGAGGCTCAATTGTGACGACCGATAGTCTTGTTGCACGGGTCTCTACAAATCCAGAAGATACGTACGTCAGTAAGCTCATAAGCCTGGTAGAATCGTCTTCGAGACCAAGGACTCCAAATGAGATAGCGCTCACAGTACTGATTGTAGGATTCCTTGCGATTTTTACAATAATAATAGTCGCACTTCTCTTTCTCGGAGTGACGCTGAAACTAGGCATAGACCTCGCAGTAGTGATTGCACTATACGTCTGCTTGCTCCCGACCACGATCGGTGCCCTGCTTCCTGCTATAGGTATTTCTGGAATTAACAGGATGTCCGCAAAGAGGATAATTGCCAAGTCTGGAAAGGCAATAGAGGCTTCTGGAGACACAGATGCACTGCTCCTTGACAAAACCGGTACGATCACCAGAGGCATGAGGAAGGCGATCGAGTTTGTACCTTCCGGCAAACACAAAGAGAGGGAAGTAGGAGAGGCAGCGCTTCTTTCGTCATGGGACGACGACACTCCGGAGGGAAAGAGCATAGTGGAACTAGCTTACAACCTCGGATTCGTACCGCATTCATTTAACACCTTGGAAAGATCGGAATTTGAGGAGTTCAGCGCCGCAACGAGGAGGAGCAGCATAAAGGTGAGCGACACTCACGAATTCCTCCTGCCTAAGAGTGGGAGGGGGATTCTTCAGAGGAAGAGACTGAGGAGAAAGTTCGAATCGGGCGAACAACAGCAGGACATGGAGATAGTAAAGGGTGCCCCGGACGCAATCATCGATTACGTCAAGGTCAAACCGGATGACTTTGATTCCACTCTTGCCAAGATCTCGGAGGATGGAGCGACAATCATGGCTGTTGCTGAAGCTGCCGATGTTATCGGGTTTATAAAGCTCAAGGACGAGGTCAAGCCGGGTGTCAAGGAGAGGATAAAGGCACTGAGAGAGATGGATATTGAGGTGGTCATGGTCACTGGAGATCAGCCACTGACTGCAGGTATAATATCAAAGGACGTGGGAATAGAAGACTACATTGCCAAGGCGAGGCCGGAAACCAAGTTCGAATTCGTAAAGGAAGAGCAGAAGGATGGAAAGATCGTATCCATGATAGGTGATGGTACCAACGATGCTCCAGCCCTTTCTGCGGCTGATGTGGGGCTCGCAATGGCATCCGGTACTGAACCCGCCAAGGAGGCCGCAAACATGGTAGACCTGGAATCAAATCCCTCAAAGATCATGGATGTGGTCATGCTTGGCAAACAGATCTTGATGACGCGAGGTGCCGTCACGACGTTCAGCATTGCAAACGATATTGCCAAGTATTTCGTCATAGTTCCGATAATGTTTGCTGCATTGCCGGAGCTTGGTGCACTCAATCTGATGCACCTCACTCCGCACTTAGCCGTCATTTCAGCACTTATCTACAACGCAATAATCATCCCAGCCTTGATTCCACTCGCGCTGAGAGGGACCTTGTTCAAGCCATCGAGTACGATGAAGATATTCCTCAAGAACGTGACCATCTACGGACTCGGGGGGATAGTGCTTCCCTTCATAGCGATCAAACTGATTTCCATTCTGATTGTCGTCCTGGGGGTGACAGTTTGAGAGGCGTCAAGAACCTTTCTGCTGC
>CAYMEF010000073.1:0-4351 GCA_964389625.1 uncultured Thermoplasmatales archaeon | reverse complement strand
ACCTCTTACTGCATCTACTGTACAAAGAACAAATATTAGCCTCTGCTATTCAGGGGATTTCACTACAAAGTGGTATTTGTTCGATAACCATGTACCCTCCCCCCTCATCATATCCCTCAACTCCTGCCCTCAATCAAAATGGACAAAGATACGGGTCAAAGGAGCGTGGTGACCTCGATGAAGTTATGCTTGCTGAAGTCGTGAGTTGTGAATACCCCTTTATTTTAGGAATTGACGTGATTCCCCTTTATTCTGCGTGCTACGGGAATCGAAACCTCTCCTTTTTAGATGGCATTTCACTCGTTTTCATTGCGTGTCCTAAAATCTAAGTCAAAGGTCTTAATGAAATCCTTTTCCTCCTCGTTCAATCTGTAGAGTTCCAGCACAATTTCATCTATCTGTGAAAGAATTTCACGTGATTTCCGTGGAATTATCTCACAGACTTTGATAGCATAACCTCCTCTCCTTCTGTGAACTTTTTCATCTGAATTCCTATTATAATCCTTCATCAAATCGGAAACTATCTTGGAAAGTTGGTCGATTGTCCTTCCATCAACAGTTAAAGAGTACATTGGAAAACGGTCAATATGTTGTGCAAGCAAATGCCTTCCGTCAGATAAAATCACATACCACCAATAAAATAAGGAACTATTAAGGATCGCAACCAGAATCGGAGCATAATGCTCGTCAGTTTCGACATATTTGTACTGGTCTGTAATCTTTGCTTTTGTACGATTCCCCAGTCTTACCTTGCCCCCTTTATCAACCGAATAATCAGAGTAATACTCCACCATGGGTACATTTCCATCGGTATGCGCGTGAATCCAGTACTGTGGTGTGTTATAGTACCAAACTTTCTCCTTGCCCCCTAAAACATTGGACAGACAATTCCCCCCGGACAGTTCACCCATCTTCCTCAAAATAGTCAACTCTACTTCAGAGCCTAGCTTTGGTATTACTTCCCTTCTATCAACAACTTTGTATTTCACACTTTTTAGGTCGTCAAATAATGAAGGTCTTGATTCTGCATACCACCGGTGATACTTACTTGTCGTCACTGTATCTGTTCCCTTTCCCTTTTTGGTTAAGACAATAGTAGATCTCGGGTCTTCGAGGCCCGAAAATAACTTCCCAGGCCGATAATCGAAATTGTAATAGGCAACAGAATCCGAATTGCTTATCAGCAGTTTCCTTAGAGGGGCCATTCTATCAGTTGAAACCAAGGCAAGAGGGACGATAAAACCAAACCTGCCTGCTAGATTCAGCAAGTTTATCGACCTTTCTATGAAGTATGCATAAACATTCCCACATTTCCATGTTTGGTAGAAAAGGGGGGTTTTCCCGTTTCCCATTCGATTTTTCTTTCCATTTCTTTCACCCTTTGTTTGGCTCCGGATTATGGTTAGGTCTTGTTCCGAATAATCCCTGTCCTCTATGTACGGCGGATTTCCGATGATGACGTCAAAGCCCCCGCTGTTAAGGACGGGAGCAAAATCAAATGACCAGTGAAAAGGTTTGTTAGCGAGGATAGCCTTCCCACTCCTATCCTTTCTTTCTTGCACAGCTCTTCTCTTTCTCTCCTGCGGTGTCATCGTTCTGTCCACGATATAAGATACGAATGCGCTGTCGTAGCTATTGTATATATCCGCCTTAATCTTGTTCAGTGTATCGTGGATGAATGAAACCTGTTCCCCCGACCTGGATTTGTATATCTGGAGGAGATGCTGATAAGCTCTCGAAAGACCGTCCACTCTGTTGCTCTTAAGGAGTGTCATCACCCTCTCCGTCTCATCACCGACCGCGTTCCTGAGGAGTTCCTCTGTTCTGGCATCAATGTAATTACCGACCAGTCTATCTATTGCGAGAACAAGGTTTTCTCTCTGCTGCCCTATCAATGAGTTGCCGGCGAGTATGTTGAATTCTATATTCGGGAGTGTTTCTATATGATTTTCGTCTTTCACTTGCGAGACGACAGACAACCATAGTCTGAGCTTTGTGATCTCAACGCTAATCTCATCAATATCCACGCCAAAGATGCTTTCGGAAACGACTTTTTTCCTTATCGCAAAAAGGTCCGGGTCTTCACCCAAGGCGAGATACAATGACGCTTCAATTCTCGCAAGGAAATTAGCCGCATTGACCAGAAAGTGCCCTGAACCGCACGCCGGGTCAAGGATTTTTATGGACTCTATCTGCTTCAACATTTCCCTTATATGAATGGGGTTTTTCGGTATGTTGTTAAGCACGTCCCCTACGTTGTTGTACCCAGCGATATCTCTTTTCACCCACCCCGTTGCCTTGAGACCGTCTATCATTTTTTCAAGTACAGTCTTTTCCAGCGTTTCTCTGGTGATGAAACTCACGACATCATCGGGAGTGTAGTAAGCACCTGTCAGTTTCTGCGTGTTGGTGCCTGTACCGGAAATGTAGTTTATAGTCTTCTCGAATATGTAACCCAGTATCTCCGGTTTCAGCTCAGACCCTTTGTCTTGCCCTACTCCAAAGTTATATTTCTCCAGGAGGTTTTCTATGACAAGCTGCATCCCTTCATCTTCTATATCGTATTCTTCCTCTGCCTCCATGGACTTCCTGAACAGGCTGCCGTTTAGATACGGAATCAGGTTGTATGGTTCAAGTTGTCTTATATTTGGATTTCTGTCCTTGACGTTTTTGTTGAACACATCGTAAAAGAGCGGTTTGATGTACATTGAGTAGAAGCTTTGGGGGGATGCGGATTCTTTGAATTTTGAATTAAGGGAATTTATGAGGTGTCTTGGTACGATTCCTTGGTCTTCCAGGAATGTTATGAAGAGGAGTCGATTCAGTGTCAAAACAGAAAATAATCCTTTAGTAGTGGCGCTCGAGTTTTCAGGAACAACTACGGAATTAAGAAGACTTTTCCCCCCCAACGTATTACCCTTCCGGTCTAATCCAAAAACAGACCCTATGTAATCATCGTAGAATTTTTGAGTGATTTCCTCTTTGTTCTCTTCTACGTTTACCAGATAATTGTTCAAGTATTTGTTCAGGTTCTCCGGCTTGAACAGGAGCAAATTCCTGAGTGCCTCTTTATCTATTTCTGGCTGAAGTGAGCTCCCCAGCTTGAACGAGAAAAATGGTCTGAGGTCAACGCTCAGAACGGTGTCTGCTTTCCAAGTGCTATCGTTGAACCTGACCAGAAGCCACAATATGCCATCTGTTGCTATGCCCATGTCCGTCTTAGATGCCCTTGACAAGAGCCATTCTTCAACTTGAGAGACTCCCTTCCCTTTTGAAAAGAGATCCGTATTCATCGGTTCCACTTCGACATAAAGCGTTAGTTCTTCGTTTAGAGAATTTATGGTGTAATCAGGAATGCGATATCCAAACGGGGATTTCACTTTAGTCTGCCCGACAAGAGTGTAGCCGAGGTATTTCAGTACTGGCTCTACTATGGCCTCGGAGACAAGCTCTTCAGGTGTTTGATCTTTCATCACCTGGTCAGACTGGTATGAATAACCAGAGAGAATTATCCCTTGAAAGTCTGGATATTTCTTGAATTTTGATTTTAATGAATTATAGATTTTTTCTAATTCTTCTTTTAATTCATTGACCTCCTTATCTTCAATTTCGGGCACGTCAAACTTCTTCTTCACCATTCAGTCCTCACCTACATCCAACATCCTATCAGCCCACCCTCCCCCTAATATATTCCCTGACGATCGGATCCACGATCCCGTATCTCCCATCCTCATCCTTCTCGACATACTGCAACCTCCGGAGCATCTTCAGGTTTCTGCTCAACACCGAATCCGGCAGGGCAGTCTTATTGGCAATGACGTTGAATGTCGATGCACCTTCCGATATCTTTTTGAGTATCATCATCTGCCTCTCCCAACCAAGTGCAAGTGAGGATGTGTTTCTCAGCTCCTCACCGACGATCTTCATCCCCTCATCCACGGTCTCCCTTAAAGCCTTCCTATGGTCGCCGTATTTCACAAGCTTGAAGCCGTACATCGTCAACCATCCTGGAAGTCCGTCCAGCCTGTCCACGGCTTCGGAGAGTTCATCCTCCCTGTAGGCGAAGCCGTTCTGTATGCACCCCTCCCTCAGGAAGTTGAAGCTTGTGAGCTTCCCCTCCCACCTCCTCATCTCCTTCTCCACGCTCACCCTCCCGAACATGGGGCTCCTGGCCCCGGGGTCCAATATAGATTTCATAACTCCCACGGCAGATCCGGTGATCAGGAATGTGATCTCATCGTGGTAATAATCGTAGATATGTGCAAGGAGCATTGACGTCCCCCTGGGGTCCCTGAACCACTGCGCCTCGTCCAGGATGATGAGGAGGCGCTTCTTGCTTGATAGCAGGGAG
>CAYMEF010000072.1:0-4472 GCA_964389625.1 uncultured Thermoplasmatales archaeon | reverse complement strand
GTTTCATAAAGAACGATATTGGTTGAAGCAAAAGCTATATCTGGGATATCTCTGATGCCATTTTCAGGTCCCTTAATAGTGCCCGTGCTTTGATAAAAAGTATACTCGTAGAGTGAATTCCCTGTAACATACCCTCCTCCACTCTGTGTGCATTCTTGAGCGTTCGTCATCAGTGAAGGCGTCGTAGTCTGGAAAAGGAGGGGTGAAAGAAATGAACAGTTTGCCATCGCAATCCCTCCCGGCCATTACTGACCTGACCATTCTCTCCGGGGTTCCGACCATCTGTTCCGCTATCTCTGTTGCGAAGGAAGAAGCTAGTTCCCTCTTCCTCCTCTCCCTGAGTTCCTGAGCACAGGCGCTTTCAAACACTTCCGTTTTCCCCCTTCCTCTCTTCGTCCATCATTTTCCTGACCACATCCTCAAGGGACTTCGTCACCTGGACGAGCAGCAGTACGAGCTCTTCGTATGCACCCTGCCAGTCGAACCTGTCTCCGGGGTCCAGTATGCCTCCCCTCCACCAGGGGAGTTCGTTCATGAGGGGAAGCGCCTCCCTCACAGTCTCCAGGTGGTGCAGCATCTTCCCCAGCTCCTCCTCCTTCAGCTGCCCCTCAGTCATCTTTCCCACAGCCTCGGTAGAGAACCACAGCTTCAGGTACCTCCCCTGCGTCTCCTTGCTGAAGTCCTCGGGGTCGAACCCGTCCCCCTCCCTCTCCCTTTTGATGAGGGTGTTCATCATCGCGACCAGCCTTGCGGTTCTTGCGACGTACTCATCATTGCCCTCTGGCGGGAGCATCTCCATTGTCCTCGCCCACATGTCCTTTGCCCAGAGGGGCAGCTCCCTGAGGGGTGTCACGTCCAGCCCCGTCTCGAACGGCTCCACAGAATAGTACTTCCCCACATTGAGCGTGACCCCAAAGACAGTCTCCTCACCTCCCGCACGGGCCCTCATCTGCGGCCTGTTGTTGGGGGCGAGGCGACCTATGTACAGGAACACCCTCGCCAGCCCCATTCGCTCGTTGTATGCGGCCGGCCTGGCGTACACCTCCCAGGAGTCCTTGCTATAGAAGGGCCTGACGAGCATTGTTGGGCACCTGTTGATCTTTTCTACATTTTCCTTCAGATCCATCTCATCTCACCTCAGCTGTCCAGCAGGCGCCTGTCTGCTAGCATCCTGGCTATATCCTCTTCCCTCTGCGTCACAACTATGTCGACAACCCTTCCATTTGAATCCCAGACTACCAGCTTGGCTGTTAGCCTTGCTTTTGGTAACTTTATTGATACAGTATTCTCGACGACTTCATCGTCCACGTCTTCCTCTTCTCCTCTCATCTCTTCCTTCACGATCATCTATTTCATCCCCCATTCTCTCTCTATGTCCTCTGCCAGCTCCCTGTCCTTTCTGAACTGCTCCTTCTCCTTCAGAATCCTCGCTTCTATCCTCTCTATCCTGCGTATCATCTTACTTGCCACTTTTCCCTTGATTTCTCCCGTCCTGATCATAAGCCTGTGCCTGTCCATCCATGCTCTCGCACACCAGTGCGGCATGTCCTCCGGTCGCATCAGGTCGTATTCTGTCAGGTACGGCTCAAGGTCCGACACATCGTCCCTGTTTCCCCTCATGGATATCTTTGATGTCCATTCGAAGAGCGGATGGCGGCTCATGTCTGGCTCCGCCTCCGGTCCCAGGTCCATCTCCAGTATGCCGTGATACTGCGTCAGCAACCCCTCGTCCCTTTTTTCGATCATAAGATGCATAGGCAACGAACACCCGCAGGGTCGTTCCGACCCTTGCAGTCACCAGCATCGTTTTTGATAGGTTTATCATATCGCAAACTTCGTCTATATTCAATTTTCAAACACCTTCGCATCCGCACATATTGGCGGCGTCACCCTCCTACAAAACGACGTCTCTTAACCCGTCAATCCGGGTCCACCTGAAGGATCATTTAAGCCATCGCCTCTCACCTTGCTCAAGGACATATATCAGGAAAACCGGAGGAGTATCATCCACCGGTTTCCTGTTTTCATTACATAAATAGTACTATTAGCTGAAACAATATAAAGGTTCTCATTCACTCAAGATTCCATTTTCACGTCTGAAAGAACCAAAGATCTTGTTAGAAGATGGGAGGACGAGGAATCGAGAAATAATACTGCTCTCATTGAAAACTTTGGACGTTCCATTCTAATAAGAGAGAGGGTCTTTGTATCTAGGAACCATACGGTCGGGATTTCGAATGTAGAGTGGACATCCCTGCTCATATAACTCCGGGAAGGGATCCCTCTCGACTTGCAGTACTTTTACTGAAAGTTTATCAGTGAACCTGTCGAAAGCCGTTTCAAAGGCCCTTCTGGTAACAGACCCACCACCTGATCCTGTAGTAGCAATGCTCGAGAAGACAAAAGAATAGAATTTCTGTACAGCAAATGGACCAGTTTGTGTCGAAGGCCAGTACATAGGGGTAACTATATAGGAGTGATACTCAACTGGGTCACCTTTAGTAGCCTGGGTAAGTCTATGAACAAAACACCATGAATCGCTACTTTTCTCAACGTTGGCAAATCCTCCTAGTAACAAATTTAGAACATTCTCTGTTTCGAAAGACTGAAAGTTTTCATCAGATATCTTAATAAAATACAGTATAAATTCAGTATCTGGCTCCTCACCGTAGTGTTCGTTGATGTCACTGCATATGGTTTTAGTAATTTTTCTTACAATTTCTGGAGTATCATTCTTCACGAAACCTATATCAATTCCAAGTTAATATATGTTAGCTTAGAATTGCTAAGATTCTTTTTTTAGAAAAAGAAGTATGTTAAACCAGTAAGATTATATTAGTGTCATATATACTTAATGTGATACATATGCCATTGACTGAAGAGGAGAGGAATAAGCTAGAAGAGCTTTTAAAGAAAGTGGCTCCAGAAGAGCTTGAAAGCACGCGAAAAAAAATCCAAGGAGAGGAGTTGCCTATGTTGTGGTGGAATCAGAATATCATCGCAATGAAACTCTTATTAAGGAAGGTACTGGTCGATCCTGGAATTTCTGAGGAAAAGTTGGTTGAATTTCTTCGTAGCAAGAATCTTGTTACTTCAAGAGCCGACGTCCACAATTACGGTTATGTATATAATGAAACCAATCTCTTCGTAATTGACGAGAGAACCGGAGAAGTTACACTGACTGATATTGGGAAAAAAATAGCAGAGATTATGGATGATGATGAGTATCTGAAACCAATGGAGACAGTCATAATGAGAGGATTACAAGTACAAGGAGCCGGGTATACCGTTCTGCACTTAATTGCATTAAACAGAGGAATCTTTAGGAAGGATCTAGTAAGACAGATGAGAGAACTTTATAAAGGAGAAGGGGGGAATTATTACGGAGATTACTACGTTGGAGTATTCAAAGATCTGAAGCTGATCAAGTCAGAAATAATCAATCGTGAGGCAAGGTATATACCCACTTTTCCGACTGCGTGGGCGACAGAGAAGAAAGATCGCCAAAAGGAAATGAGCGGAAGTTTGTAGGACGTCCAACTATGGAAACTCACGTTATTTTTCTATTAGGAGTTCTTCTGGGAGCAGCAGTTGCTCTCTTATGAACTTTCCTTTCGTGGGGCTAATTCCAAAAGAAGATGAATGGCATTTAGAGGGACCATTCTAATGTCATAGCAATCGAAAGAATAGACAACTCTGCCAATTCATTGATAGACCTTCTGACATAAACAAAGAAACTCAAGGTGAGGGTAATAGGATTCTTATCTATATAGGACGCCAGTATCGACACAACGTCACTCTACGGTAAATTGCTATTGCAGGTGCTGGGAGCTTTTGCAGAGTTTGAGAAGAACCTGATCAATTCCAGGACACGAGCGGGCATGGAGAAGGCCAGAGCTATTGGAATCAAGGTTGGTAAACCGCCGCTAAAAGTGAAGGGAGGGAAGACGCTAGATCCGAAGAAAATTCTGGAGTTGAAGGCGCAAGGGCAGAGTGCGAGAGCTATCGCGAAGTTCTTAGGTTGCTCAGTCACACCGGTTCTTAGAATCATCAACGCGGGACAAAGGAAGAACTAGGAATTCTTATATCTCGAATGTTGCTGTTTAATCATGGATTATCCCTCTGCTTCAATCTCAGAAAAACAGAAGAGATGGATGAAGAGGGCAGCCTTTCTTTCTCCATTCTCCGTAGTTCTCGGAGTAGGATATCTCATCTCAGCACTTATGTTTCATCCTCCCTCTGTAGACTTCATGGGCATGCTATTGCTGGGAATGGTGCTCCTGATTATAGGAATTTACGGTCTGGCATATTACGTAAGAGGTACCTATCGAGGCAGAGCTAATCACATCTGATCGATAAAGGAGGGTAAGTTCTAGAGCTAAAGGGGATGACCTGAATAGAACGATGAAGTGATGAAGGTGAGATTATGGAAAGCAGGAAATCAAAGTAACGATTGGTGAACATCCCGCTGG
>CAYMEF010000071.1:0-4623 GCA_964389625.1 uncultured Thermoplasmatales archaeon | reverse complement strand
CTCACCCGAGGATGTGATAGAGCACCTGGAACGCATCAGCATGCTTAAGATAGGTTAAGAGTGGGAAATGTCAGAGATCCCAAAGAAATCCAGGGACATCATAGATGCACTCAACATATCTGTTATGCAAAAGAACGGGAGTTAGAGATTAAGTTGACAGCGTAGATTTTACCAGGCAGAATTGGAAACGAAACTGTTAACAATCCAGGGTCCTCATTTTAGGAGAGGCATTGATCTACACTAAATTCGCAAACAAAGAGAAACTGTATTTGTGATAAAGTCTTCTAGAAAGGCGGATAGAGCCGTTGTCAATTCTTCTCTCTGACCTTAAGTCAAAGAGAAGCTTCTAGATTTTCAAATTTCTATTTCGTCCCGTAGGTCATTACGGGAGTTATATCCATGTATATTCTATAATCATCAATTAAGTTCCCATTGTATTTGAGAACGCTTACAACGGGAAGTGATATGATTTTTCCATCGATCATTGTGTAGTTAGCTATTGCCTCAACCGCGAACGAATCTCCATCCTTGTACACACCCTTAATATCATGTCTCAGGCTGACGATCTTGGAGAAAAGATAGTTTAACCCATCAACGACAGATTTCCTGCCCGTCCATAGGTCCCCATTGGAAAATCTAAACTTCACTTCTTTAGTGAGAAGCTCTGAAAATGCCACTGAATTCATACTATCTGCAGTCTTGAATACTTCCTCTATGTTCTTCTCCATGGATAAACATCGAAAGCCTAGATTAAGTGTTTATGCAACATGGTTCAGAGTGCTATTTGAATGCCATTACATCGATTTCCACTAGAACATCTTTTGAGGTGAAATTGACAACAACAGTTGTTCTGGACAGTATCTCGCATTTTGTGTATAGGCTCCCTTGATATATGAGAGGTAAATCTCACGCACTTGGATGTACCCCCTGTTAAACAAAACAATGGATGTACTAAGAAATATGGAAGAGATGGAAAATTCAAGGAACTGGAGAGAACAAGGAAACAGAAGGATATCGTTGAGGCTCTTGAGAAGGTTCAGTGGTGGTAAAACGAGGGAGTTAAGGTTAGAACCCCTTACGTTTCAGGACTGCCACAATTCTTATAAACCCCATTAAAAGGGAATTTATCGGACCCTTTGGGTCCCTTTCACCGGCGACACTGAATCAGTGACACAGTGGGCCTCCGGCAACAACATCAATGGGAACGTTATGGATCATTCTGGCAACAGATTCCCCTCTGACTATGCGTGTGTCACCGTTACTACCTTTGTGCCCTTATGGTTTCTCCTGGACGTCTCTGTGGAATGTCTGTCAATATCGAGACCTAGAAGAACCCTGTACCCTGCTAGCCTGAATCCCTCGCTCAGCCCTCCTGCACCGCAGAACAGATCTATAACTGTCTGTTTGGTCTTCCTTCATTTGCCATTTTCGTTGGTTCCTCCGTTCATTTTTATCCACCTAATTATCAGGTTATCGATAACTTTGCAGACAGTCGGGGAAGACCCGGAGTCTACGTAAGAGGAAAGTTCTGGATGTGACCTGGCAAATAAGAAAAATTCCCTGTGAGCGGCTTCAAATGCGTCGAAACTTCTGTAATCCACCCTTGCGCTCAGGAAAAAGAACTTGATCGTGAATTGCCTGTCTATAGGTACTGCCAGATCAGGAAGCATAAAATGCATAGCCTTGGAGAAGGTCACCAGCTTCGGTCTATTTGGGCGGACAAGCTCAAGATTGCAAAACAATTCCCCCAGTGTACCCATTACGGCTCCGAACTCTCTTTCGTCAATTTTTGCAAGGCCCAGTCCTCTCAGTTCCAGTATTCTGTCCCTGTTCAGCCTGATGCATTTTTCGAAAGTTCCATAGGGAGACAGCCCCCCGCCCCTGTTCATTTGCCAGGATCTCAGGGTATCATAAACTAGACGGACGTATTTACCTGAAAGTTCATCCCCTGCCAGGCTCTTCTCTGTTACCTCGCAGTAAAGACGCTTGCTCTTGCTGTCTTTCCAGAAATTACGTTTGAGATCCCCTGCAAGTTCAGGAACCTCATCTTCCAGCAAGCTCAAATGACGCCTTACTTCCACTTACAAGAAATCTGAAGAGCATATTTCAATCTATTCTAACCGCTGGTTAGCGGTTCCCTTTTGCTTGCCTTGGCCTTCCGCAACTCCATCCGCATTCGTTCAGGCACTACTGCGCAACTTCGCTGCTGAGAGGCTACAGGGGCGCACCGGGCATCGATGTGCGCATGGTGCAAATCCACTTGGGACATGCCCGCCTGGAGACCACGGCTATATATACTCACATCTCAGGAGCCGACGTGGCTCAGGAGGTCAATGGCGTGTATAATGCCAGGTTTCGAAAGGAGGTCAGGGAAATGATGCAGGGGTCAAAAAGAAGTGAATCCTATACTGCACTCCATGCGAGCGCCGGGATATGCCTACAAATGGATAAATTCACGGAGGTCTTCGCATGGACGACAGACTAGCCGTCACCCGGGCAGCCAACGAGTTGAGGATTTCATATAGGAAAGCAAAGCAACTGTATGAGTCTTTCAAGAGAGAGTTTCCGTTCGACGAACCCCATAGTTCGCTAGACCTTCTGGAGGTGGCCGAATGATGGACGGCTTCAATTTTCTCAACATTCCGGACTACCAGAAACGGCTCGACATACTGGCAGCCATTACCCCATTCAGGCCCGGGATGTTCATCAGGGCGAACCAGGATGAAATAATAAACCTCTGCGACGGACAGATCGAGATAGCTGAGGAAGAATTGAAGAGATGGGCTATGAGGCATCCCGAGGACGGACCGCAGGAAATAAAGACAAGGATTGTCGGGGCGAACCCGCTTGTTGTCAAGATCCTGGATTATGACGTGGACAACATCCTGAAGAATTTTCACAGATATGCAGTTAAGAACAACATCACGGAGGAATTTATCATAGACGCTTTTGATAAGGTAAGGCACCCTGGTATCGAGATCCATGAGAGGGAGAAGAGAAGCACGATCGATAGGATAAAGAAACTGAGGAAGGGGGCACCGGATACGATAAATGCGTGTTCTCCAAGCATGGAATTTCTTTATAAGAAAATGTCAAAAAAATATAAATCAGTCGATGTTCTACAGAATGAGGATACAATACCCTCCTCGAATTTCCTTATTAAGAAAATTCAGAGAATAAAAATAGACACTGCTCTGGTGGCCTCGAAAAATGGCTGTCAGATGATTTTTGAATTAATTAATTTATTAATTAAATTATTAAATTATTTCTTCTCTTCCCTTCCCTTCATCCTTTTTCCCAAAGGGAGGAATCTTCATGTCAAATAATAGAAAAGTGGGGAGACCAAGGAAAGACTACGCGGACGGAGAAAGACCGACAATAATCAGTCTGGCGGTCCCGGAGGGATTGGTCAGGGGGATCGATCTGAAAGACAACTTGAGCAGGGAATTCTCCCTCTTCATGCAATTCAAGAGAGGCGAGAAGAGCGGCACGGAGGTCGAACTGGCTCACATCCAGACAGAAATCAAGGAAGAAGAGACGAAGCTATCTGCAATGAGAGCTAGAGCGGAGATGATCATCGAGAGGCTAAGGAGAGAGGATGACGAGAGAAGGGCAGTCATATTCGAGAGGGACGCGGTCACACACTATCTCGTGAATGCGTTCAAGTCCATTGCGAAAGGAGGTCATTACGACGTCAACGAAGAGGTCCTGGCTCTCAGGAATAATAGTGGAATCGACATCCAGTATAGCGATTTCCTCAGGGCAATCAGGCATTCTGAGGAATTGAAGGAGACTCCAGAATTCCTTTCTGAGTTCAACGTGAAACTTCTCCCCAACTGCCATTCCAAGAAGTACTTCAAGTTTATTCTGGAGGACTGGGGAATGATCAAGGAGCGTGAGAAGAAATGAGGCCCGATTCCAGAGACTTGGAGATGAAGGAGCAGCTGCAACCCATCCTGGGTAAAATGGGTTATGAGATAAGGTCCTGCAGGAGCATAGATGAAGGGGACTATTGGGTCCATTTCAAGAAGGGGGCTTGAAATGTCCCAGGTCCACCTTCGCCCAGAATATAACTCTCGTTCTGTTCAAGCTTCGCTGGATTCCTTCTACAAACTGGATTCCTTCTACAAGTCCGAAATAGAAATAACTGACGTATCAAAGGAAGAGGAAAGCGTAAATCATCAACCGGAAACACCTATACCGGCTAAATCTAACATCTCACAAAAGAAACAGTTCAGGAAATCCAGGATCATCGGGGTCAAGATAGATAACGAGGCCCCAGAGACGCGTTCCTACGATAGAGAAAGAGAGATCCTGAAATTGGAGAGCACCGTCGCCAGGATGAAGAAGGACCTTGTCAACCTGACCGGGAGAGAAGCCTACAACACTGCAGTAATGATGAATTACCTGAAATTGAGGCTCATGGAGCTGAAGGGGAACAAATGACCTCAACCGTCAGGATCGTTCTGATCAATGGCACTTCTACAAAATGTAAAATCATCGGTCAAAGGTTCTCCTGGATCATCGTCAGGAAACATAGAAAGAAGATTTACTACCAGGTAGGGCAGGTCAGGAGGATCAACTATCAGACCGTTGAGGATTTTGGATTTCAATCCGAAGTTC
>CAYMEF010000070.1:0-4782 GCA_964389625.1 uncultured Thermoplasmatales archaeon | reverse complement strand
AATAAACAATTACGGGCTGATGTGGGTTGGAATAGAAGCCACAACAGTATCCTCTATCTTCCTTATAATGTTAGAGAAGAGTGAAACCTCACTGGAAGCAGCCTGGAGATATTTAGTAATAGCATCGGCTGGAATTGGACTTGCGTTCATTTCAATCATCTTAATTTACTATGACTTTCATACACTCACTGTCACTCAAATTCTATCTATTCCTTCAAGAGATAGTCTCCTTTCTTACATTATTACGATAATTGCCCTGATTGGATTTGGTACAAAGGTTGGCCTATTTCCTATGCATACTTGGCTCCCCGATGCGCACAGCGAATCTCCTGCCCCAGTGAGTGCAATGTTCTCCGGAGTACTGGTGCCTACGGCACTCTATGTACTCTACATGGTCTATCAGATCTCGCCTGCCACGCCTTTCTACGTAGGATTTGCAGTTATCACTGTGATTGCATCTTCAATTTTCATGAGCTATCAAACCAGGTACAAGAGAATGTTTGCTTACTCTACTATGGAGAACCTAAGTATGGCCCTGCTAGGTCTGGCAACTGGCGGAGTGGGAATAGCAGGAGCCTCAGTTCTGTTGATGTCACACAGCTTTGCGAAGGCTGGTGCTTTTTACTCTTCGGGAAACATATTCCGAGTAAAGAAAACAAAGATCATAAGTGAAGTTACGGGGTTGTGGAGCTCCATGAGGACAACGTCTTCTGCGTTATTGCTCTCGTCTCTTGCCGTAACGGGTGCACCGCCATTCGGTGTCTTCGTGGGAGAGTATCTAATACTATTCAGACTGGCTTCCTTGCATCTATATCTCGTATTTGGGATAGTTCTCTTTTTCCTGGGAGCATCATTCATTGCGGTGAACTACAACATAAGTCTAATGGTGTTCGAGGGGAAGGATGAGGGGAGCGACGTGGGCATCGTAATGAGGGCGGTACCAATGATATCCGCAATAATTTCCCTAGCGATAGGAATATTCGCCTTGGTGGTGATCAACAGTGCGGTACTATAGAGAGGGAAATCCAGAAGGTCGATTCATAGGAAGGATCGGCGAGTTCGATCTCTATCCTACAGTTCTTGCACCAATAGTCTACTTAATTCAACCTGAAACGGGGCATCGCTCTCCGGGTGAGTTCAGCTTTAGTTATGGGCCATCTGCCGGTGGTCTGCTAGAATCTGTTAGATTCTTAATACTGACTCCTGGTGAAATTATAAACAATATTTCCGTACATGCAGACTACAAACTCAGGGTAATAAGAGTAAGCGGAAGATCGGTCGAAGATGCATTGTTGATGGTAGAGCGAATCAATGGCTTCCATTCTGCTTCACACTCCATAGCTTTTCTCCTTTCTGTCGAGGATGCGCTTGGGATTATACCAGATGATGGGGTTCAAGCAAACAGGATAATTCAGATCGAACTGGAGAGAATCAGGTCACATCTCCACGTTCTTTCGAGAATGCTCGAGCCCGCTGGCTTTGGAGTTCCACTAAATTTCATCAATTTCTTGAAGGAAAGGGTCTCACGACTGATTGGCAAATACACCGGTCATAGGTTCTTCTTCGGGATCAATGGTCTGAATTCCACTTCAGTAGAATTTAGTGGAATCCACAGCGAACTAGCGCCTTTAGTGGATGAACTGAAGAATCTGACAGAGTCATTAGTTTCTTCGAGGATTTTTGTTGATAGACTTCAGGGGAATGGAAGATCTAATGAAAGTAATTCTACCGGTCCCATAGCAAGAGCTTCCGGGTACAGTTATGACGCTAGAGCAGACAGTCTCTCCCTTCCGTATTCCGAACAGGGCTTTGAGCCCATCATCAACTTTGAGGGTGATGCCTTCTCTAGGTTCATGCAGAGAGTGGCAGAGATAGCTCAGTCTCTAGAGTTGATAGAAAGAATGGAAGAATACAGCACGATCGGCGTAAAGTTCGTAAATAACAACCGGAACGATGCAAGCAATGAAGGGAAAGGGATCGCTAGAATCGAGTCGCCGGCAGGCGACCTGACTTATTTGGTAGAGGCTGACAATAACGGGATTAAGAAGGTGAACCTTTTAACTCCATCAGAGATTAATCTACCCGCGTTCTCTAAGTCAATGAGGGGAGGAGTTTTTACCGATTTTCATTTCAACTGGGAGAGTTTCGGAGTTTGGATTTCTGAACTAGGAGTGAGAGTAATATGAAGACTAACTCGTGGTTTCTAAAGGGCATTTCAAAAGGCATTCAGACGGAGAAATTTCCCTATAGTGATCCAAAGGAAATTGCTGCTTGGTCTACATCGCTTAGCGGCTCAGGAGAATCGAACTGCCCCACAGAGGCCATTTCTGGCAACGAATGGAATGCGGATAAGTGCATATATTGCAGAAGGTGTTTTCCTAATTACAAGCCTACCGGTAAGATTCCCGAAATAAGAATCGATAAAAAGTTCGATCAATTCAAGAAGTCATTCTTCATCTACGCACTGGATGTCGGGGCATGTGGAGCATGCAATGTTGAGTTGAATGCCCTCTCGTACCCTCAATACGATTTCAACAGACTCGGGTTGTTCTTTACTAATACCCCTAGGCATGCGGATGCGATAGTAGTGATAGGAATCCACACCGATCAGATGCAGAAAGCATTTTTTGCAGCATACGATGCAATGCCGAATCCCAAGACCGTAGTAGCACTCGGCGTATGCGCGATTACGGGAGGAATCTTAGGGAAAGCACCCATCGCCGATTCTGTGGTTCGTATACCCGGATGTCCTCCAAATCCATACACAATACTTGACGCACTCTTAAAAGTGAAGGGATCAAAATGAATCTGATTATCTTGCTCTTGTTTGGCATCTCTGTCGTTTTTGCTCCGCTAAACAAGAAAGCTGCATACGTAGCGATAATTATCTCTTCTGTTGCCGCAGTAGTAATGGAAATCTCACCATTCAAGATCACGAGTGTTTTCTTCATAATCTCCGGAATAGTATGGGGATTATCTTCCTGGTATTCGCTAAAGTATGATACTTATGGGAAGTGGCTCCCTATCACTTTCTCAATCTCCATATTCGGGATGGTACTAATCCTCCTCTCAAACAATTACCTACAATTCTTGGCTGGGTGGGAAATAATGTCTTTGGGCGGCTATGTAGTCATAGGGCTCAATAGCAAGAAGGCTGAGCCCGCTTTCCTTTTTTCTGCATTCAGTGAAATGGGGACAGTCCTCATAGTAGCAGGTTTTGTGTACGCATATTCCATTTCCGGTACGATAGACTTTAGCACACTTGGCAATGACATTCCTCTCATTTTAACATCTATTGGATTTTTCATGAAGATGGGATTGCTCCCATTCTTGCTAAGCGAGTGGTTGCCGATATCCCACGGCAATGCCCCAGCAAATTCTTCGATTATTCTGAGCGCTACGATGACTCTGATGGGGGTGTACGGATTATTGAAGATATCAATTCTAAGCCCGTCCAGCCTCTCCTTTGGGATAGTACTGATGGCAATCGGTGCGTTCGCCGTCTTTTTTGGAGCACTGTTTGCCTACACCTCCGAGAATACAAAGATGCTTCCGGGATTCAGCACTATTGAGAACAATGGAGGAATATTAGTCGCACTTGGGCTGCTGGTATCCACAACTTCTCAGTATGAAAGGGGATTTCTGATCTCTGTAATTCTCCTCTTTGCTTTATCTCATTCCATATCAAAAACCGGGCTGTTCATGATAAGTGGCACATCAAAAGAGAGAACATTTACTCACGATGCGGGAACCAAGAACTTAGCCACGGAAATAGGAGAGATACTCGTCGCGTTGTCACTTTCTGGTATGCTCCCGACAATAGGAGGGGTAGCCGTATGGATGCTCCTGGAATCCTTGTTCATGCAATCGGTCCAATTTCAAATCCTTGGAATATTCTCCATAATTATTGGATCCCTCGTAGCTCTTGGAGAGGGCCTGATCTCGGGAGCTATGATCAAGTTCGTCTCGTTCACTCAGCTACTGAAAGGAAAGGGAAATGGAATTGCCGGTTTCTCTCTCCCAGTCTTAGCCTCTGGGATCTTCGTCCTGTTCTTTGGAGTTGTCTCAACATTAATGGTCGATCGATCATTTGTTTCTGGGAATGTCTCAGTAGCTATTCCCAACGGATTCATGATAACGTCCAGCATAACCCCAGGAACAATGTTTGGTCTTGTTACACCAACTTTTGTTATCTTGCTCATATTAGGATTCTCAACGGCTTCAGTTGCAGTATTTGGCAGACCAAGGGCTCGCACGGTAGAAGTCTGGAATGGTGGAATTCCTCTGGATTCCAAGTATACCTCATTTGCTTACTCTAATAACATACGAATGATGCTAAATAAGATACTGACACCTTTCTCAGTTGAGGTAGAACGGGAGGATGGAGTGAGGAACATATTCTGGGAGGTGATGCTTTCGATCGGTAGGTTCTACAGATCATTTGCAAGATCGTTGACCTACAAGATCATGAACAGCTCTATGACTTGGTACATTATTTATATAATAGCAGCGTTCATCATCGCACTGATAATAGGGATTCAGGTGTACTAGTCCAACCGTGACATGGACCATTCTCTTTTTGACATTTTTTCTATTCATTCCAGGACAACATAGTCCTTCAACCTTGAGTTTCGCAGCCTATTTTGATCGCTAGCCTGTTGTATCCTGATATCCCGCTGATTTAGGTAGTTGATGATTTATTCAATTCGGGGAAATGCCTATATTTAACGACTGCCGATATGGGCAGTTACAATCCAGGATCAGGAAGAAGGTGATCAACGG
>CAYMEF010000069.1:0-5030 GCA_964389625.1 uncultured Thermoplasmatales archaeon | reverse complement strand
CAGGCGGCACGTCCGTTTTACGTGTCACTTGTTTAGAGTACGTGTTCGGTCTCAATCCGTTTTTTAGAAAATTGACGGGACTAAACACATCGATAACTATTGAAAGAATCGCTGCAATTTTGAGTGCTGAGAACTGCCCTACATCGAAGTATCGGTTGGCGAACGGGGTGATTCAGTGAGCAAAATGGAGAGAGCAGTCATACTGGCTGAGAAGGTATTCTCCTCCACCTACGGCAAGACCGCTCATGGACTCGTAAGGTTCTCCACCAGGTACAGGATAGTGGCGGTCATAGATTCCCAGCTCGTCGGTATGGATGCAGGGGAATACCTTGAGGGACGGAACAAGGGAATACCCATAGTCGCGAGTCTCGAGGACTCGCTGCAGTTCGATCCGAAATACCTCATTATAGGAGCAGCGACGGACGGCGGTACTCTCCCCGCAGAGTACAGGGAAATCGTGAAGAGTGCAATACAGAACGGAATGAGCATAGTCAACGGCCTACACGACTTCATTTCTGATGACCCCGAGCTCTACGGATTGGCGCAGGAGAATGACGTCGAAATCATTGACGTTAGAAAGATATTCAGAGACAGGAAAGTTCCATTCACGGGCGAGATAGAGAAGGTCAGATCATTCAAGATTGCGGTGCTTGGCACGGACAGCGCGATAGGAAAGAGGACGACCACCATAATGCTGATGAGAGAGCTCCGGAAGAGAGGCTACTCTGCCGAGATGGTAGGCACGGGACAGACCTCATGGATGCAGGGAATAGAACACACAGCGGTCATAGATGCAACGATAAACGACTTCGTTGCTGGAGCGATCGAGAACGAGGTCGTAGAGGCCTGGAGAAAGAGCACTCCCGACTTCATACTGCTAGAGGGACAGGGATCGGTGGTTCATCCAGCATATCCTGGAAGTTTCGAGATAATAGCTGCCGGAAGGCCGGATGCAATAATACTTCAGGACGCACCGGGGAGAAAACTCTTGGACGGATTTGAGAAATACCGGATGCCGGATCCCGAGAGGGTGATAAAGATACTTGAACTGCTGTCTGGAAAGAGAGTGATTGCGATCACAATCAACACGCAGAACTTGACTGCTCCGGAGGCCCTTCAGGCTACCCAGGAGTACGAGTCCAAGTACCACATACCGGCGATAATCCCGATGCTCGACATAGAAAGATTAGGAGAACTGGTGGCTGGTTTTGCAGGCAAGAGGCAAGTTATCATCGATTGAAAGAGTGAGGTTATTGGACCCGGAGATCCGGGGTGATCTTATCTCTATCAAGTACTTGGTAGACGGAGACGAAGTTCCACTATCCTTCAGCTACGACTTCCCCATCTCCATGAACAGGCAGGATCTCAGGCTTCTGGCCCTCATTCCTCTGGTAAACTACTCGCTCTTCACAGAAGAAATAGAAGCAGAATTCCCAATCGCACAGCAGGACTATGATTTCATCAAAAAGATGATGGTCATAAACAGCAGGGAGATCTATGTCAACAAGCTCCTGAAGAGGGGGATGGAGTTTTACAGGGAGGAATTCATTCCCAAGTCTCCCAGCGAGGAGGAAGCAAGCTATTCTCCCATCCTGAACTTTGAGATAGAGCAGAATTCGAGGACGGCTTTGGAGAGCAACGGGTCGGTAGCAATAATGTCTAGCGGCGGGAAGGACAGCCTTCTAACATATGGGATCATGAAGGAGATAGGCGCCAACGTGTACCCGATATTCGTCAATGAATCGGGTGGACACTGGAAGACTGCGAGCGTGGCCTACGATCACTTCCAAGCAAACCACCAAAACACCCTCAGGATCTGGACAACGGTCGACAGGTTCTACAGGAAGATGAGCTCAAAGGTCAAGGCACTGAACGACAGGGCATTGACTATGTGGTCGGATACCTATCCCGTCAGGCTCTTCATTTTTCCAGTTTACATCTTCTCCTCCATCCCGTACTATACGAAGTTCGGCATCTCTGGAGTAATGAAGGGCGATGAGTTCGACGACCCGAGGGGTTTTCCGCCGGAGTACGGCATAAGGCACTACTACGGGATCTATGACCAGACGCAGACGTTCGACCAAGAGCTCAACAGCTATTTTCATAGCATAGGCTACAACCTGAAGTTCTACTCTGCCCTGAGGAACATCACAGGAACCGTTGAGGAGAGGATACTCTTCAACAGGTATCCGGACCTCGCAAAGTTGCAGAGGTCGTGTCACAGCTGCCACGAGGAGAGTGGGCAGATAATACCCTGTGGAAGGTGCACAAAGTGCGATGGGATTCTGCTCTTCCTGAGTGCCAACTCTATCGATCCTAGAATAATCAACTACAAGGAACAGGATATAGTCGACTTTTCCAACACGTACATGGAGAGAAAATTCAGGCTGGACGATGACGAGAGGGAACATGCAAGGTATCTGATTTCAAAGGGGAAGTTTGGAGCGTACAGGGAACACGTGGAAAAGATACACGAGGACCCCGAATTCACCGACAGTCGCATGATAGAAGAGAGGTGGAGGGAAAAGATACTGGCGATCCTGGGGGAGTACACCAAGGGCACCACTCACCTCGAAAACGGGGAATGGGTCTAGAAGTAGAGCTTCTCAATCTCCATTATCTCGGAAGAGTCCTTCGCCTTGGAATAATCTTCGAGCGGATTCTTGTTGAGGTTTATGAACTGGATGCCCCAGGAAAACTTCCCTAGCAACCTGAGGGCAACTTCCCTCTTCCCTAAAATGAAATAAGACGCAGCCAAGGCTTCGACGGTAGAAAGCTTGTACGGTTTGCCATAGTTTACCGGGTTGGCCGCCAGCATATACGGCAGAGACCGGACAGAGTCTTGGGGGAAGTGATACTTATCGACGTTCTCCCACGACACGTCTATGGCAACGATGTGCTGATAAACAGAGTCGCCCGGGGAAAGCCTAACCGCCGAGTCGGAGAACAGGATGATGCTCCTGGATGGAATTCTGCTGATGAAGACAGCGAGTCCGAACCTCTTCAACTTTCTGGCTGAACACTTCTTGGGGTCGTCCTCCCCCTTGTAAAGAATCAGCGGTTGGTCTCCCACCATAAGCTTTGAAGTGTCAATGAAGATAAATCTTTATTTGCAGGCTTCATCATCTCCTATGCCCAGTTCAAGCATTTCCGGATTCTACAGACTGTCTCCGGAAGAGAGGAGGGAGATACTGAAGAAGATCGGGAACCTAAACGAAGAGGAGATGTCGATCCTGAGGAACATGGGAGGGCTCGGAGAATCCGCAGCGGACCACATGATAGAGAATGTCGTTTCGGTTATGGAGATACCTATCGGAATTGCCGTGAATTTTCTTGTCAATCAGAAAGACTATCTGGTACCTATGGCCATCGAAGAACCCAGTGTAGTTGCCGCTGCCTCTAATGCTGCGAGGATGGCGAGGGTGAAGGGAGGGTTCAGGTCGGTATCGACGGAACCAATAATGATAGGCCAGATAGAACTCACCGGAATGACCGATCCTTATGGAGCGAAATTCAGGATACTTGAGAGGAAAAAAGAGCTCCTGGAGCTGGCAAACTCTCAGGACCCTATTCTGGTAAAAGTCGGAGGGGGTGCGAAGGACCTAGAGGTTAGGGTCATCGATGAGCGGGAGCCGATGGTCGTCGTGCACCTACTAGTTGACGTCCGGGATGCCATGGGAGCTAATGCAGTTAACACTATGGCCGAATACCTTGCGCCCCACATCTCGGAGATATCAAAAGGAAACGTGCGCTTGAGGATTCTGAGCAACCTGGCTACATACAGGATGACCAGCTCTTATGCCATATTTGACAGGAAGACTATCGGAGGGGATGAAGCCGTAGAGGGCATAGCGGAGGCATACAAGTTTGCAAGGGATGACCCGTACCGGGCTACAACTCACAACAAGGGCATAATGAACGGTATAGATGCAGTCTTGATTGCGACTGCAAACGACTGGAGGGCCATTGAGGCAGGCGCCCACTCATATGCCGCCATCAATAGATACACCTCCCTAAGCAGATGGGAGGTCAACGAGGATGGAGACCTGGTTGGGTACCTGGAACTCCCACTCGCAGTGGGGATAGTCGGAGGAGCGACTGCAACTCATCCGAAAGCTAAGATGATGAGAAAGATCATGGGTATTACATCCGCAAAGGAGTTTGCAAACGTTCTTGCTTCCGTCGGGCTCGCACAGAATTTTGGTGCGGTACGAGCGCTAGCTATGGAAGGGATCCAGAAAGGTCACATGGAGCTACACGCGAGAAACGTTGCTGTTTCAGCAGGAGCAAAGGGAGAAGAAATAGACAAGGTAGCGGAGATGATGGTGAGAGATAGAAAGATAAGGGCAGACGTGGCAGCCGAGATGCTAAAGAAGGTCAGAGGCACGAGCTAATCCTTGGCGTTGAAGGAGTTTTGGTCACTCTCGTCCCAGACGTTCCTCTCGGAAACTATGTAGATACCATCCTTTGCATCTCCCCTGAACCTGGATGTGACGTTCCAGTACCTGTCCCAGAGGAGCAAGATGAAGTGTTGATTGTCGATCTTCCGGTTGTCAGGATCTGCCCTGATTTCTTTGAGGAAGCCAACGTCCTCAATCGCGTCATCTGCGATAGTGTCGACATACTTTTCCATCAGAGATCTTAGCGCAATCCTCCAGTAAACAGGGTACCTCTTGAGCACCTCTATCTCCTGAGGAGTCTGATCTACGATCTCGTTCAGATGGATCCTTCCGCCCTCTATCCTCAGGGTACCAACTTCCCTGTCAGAAATGATCAGGTTGACCAGTCCGTCTTTCTTGTCTGCTTCCAAAGACTCCAGTAATCCAATGAAAGACTCATTCACATAGGGTTCCTTGACGGAGCTTGAGACTCCCTTGTAGACTATCTTTCGTTCTTCACTATCCGGTTGATCCATTTCCTTCAAGAAACTATAATCAATAAATAAAGGTTGACACAGCGAATTGAGCTAAATCTTGGACAGAAAATGTTAATATAGAGCACTTATCACGATTGATTGTGATGCAGAAGCT
>CAYMEF010000068.1:0-5339 GCA_964389625.1 uncultured Thermoplasmatales archaeon | reverse complement strand
GGAAATCGCTAAACTTAAATATGGCCTTATGGTGAAGATTTATGACAGACGAAAAACAACCTACTGAAGAATTTGAGCGCAAAAAGACGTGGCCATTTGTTGTCGCCATCGTTATAACTGCCGTGGTAGCATTTTCTGTGGGGTATTTCCCATTCCACGCTACCACAACAACTCCGACGTCCAGTGCTGTTGACATCTCGTTTTACGAAAGCGTTGCCACCTCGGAGCAGTCCTTTATTGAAAAGACGTTAATACCCCAATTTGAAGCAGAATATCCAAACGTCCATGTTACATTCGTAAACTTCGGGAGCGGAGGAGTATCGCAAAATATACTTGCACTTGAACAAACGGGAGACGTTGGATCGATTGTAGCGGGACAAGACAACCTCGAAATCGGGTCATTAATCTACAGCGCCCAGGGAAATGTTCTGATGAACCTAACTGCAAATGCATCTTCAGTCATGCCTTCCACCCTGATCCCATCGGCTACAAATCTCGTTAACTTTGAGAAGAGTGTATTCGGAGGAATTTATTTCTTCCCCTTCAGGGGGAATGTGCCGATGGTATTCTACAATAAAACAATGTTTCAGAATGCTGGAATAAGTTCTCCGCCTGCAACTGATGCAGCTCTCATGCAGGATGCGGCAGCGATATACAACAAAACAGGTCAGAGAGCGGTAATGATTCAAGGGGCTTCCACTTCCTCTGGCCACACCGGGTCAAGCACAGCTACCGAACTCTATCAATGGATGGTTCAATACGGAGGAAATCCTCTGTACCTGAAGGACAGCGGCGATCTGCACGCGATGCAATTCCTATATAATCTTAGCAAGTATTTCTCACCCAGCTTTACTGGTGGATACTGGGGATCATACAAGGGACTGTATCAGGGCAATTACTCGGTTCTGGATTATCAGTGGCCCTATGTCTACAACATTCTCACGACTTCACCATATAACATGACAAATTCATCGCTCGGAGTATATGCTGGGCCTGCAGGACCCGTTAACGGAAACCATCTGATGGGAGGGGACGTCCTTTTCATTCCCAAGGGAGCAACCCACGTGCAGACTTTGCAAACGTTCATAAAATTCCTGCTGAGCAGTAAGGCACAGAAGGAAACGCTTCTTAACCTTTCATGGGTAGCAATCAACAAAGACGCATACCAAAATCTACCTTCAAAGTACTCAGCTATAGATACCGCTCTCGGGAACGCTATCAGTGCGGGAGTATTCCTTAGAAATCCAACCCCGTGGATCACAGAATGGCAGGTGATATTAGATAATGATGTGTACAACCCCGTGTTTGTACAAAAGACATCTGGATACAGCGATCTACCCTCTCTTCTCTCTACAGCACATACTACAATGTACAACTACATCCTAAAAAACTACGGGAGCCAGAACGCCACTCTATATCAGAACGACAGTAACTACGCACCCATATCTGTTTAATTTTTTTATTCTGGTGATTTTTTTTGATTAAATGGAGTGATCGCTGGACATCATACTTAATGATATTACCGGCGATTATCTACGTTTTTTACCTGGCTTTTTACCCTGCAATGGAAGCTGTTTATGGTGGGTTCCACGTACGACAGGGTGGATTTACACTTTACAATTATCAGTTTGTGAACTCTGTATACAAACTCTCTCAAACACTCAAGCTGGGAGCAAGCCCCATTACCAACACATTCATAGTTACTGCGTCTGCCCTACTCCTTCAATTTGTATTTGCCCTTGGCATCGCAACACTGCTTTCAAAACCGTTCAAGGGAAGGGCTGCATTTTCTGCAATTTTTCTTATACCGTTCGGAGTAGCCACTATTGTTACTGGAGTGGTATTCAGTAATATGTTCTCACGATTTGGTGGTTACACCAATTCGTTTCTTGTTCTGCTTGGCGTGCATCCAATAGACTGGGCAGGATCCTACCTAAGCTCAACAATAGTTCTTATCCTTGCTGACTCTTGGAAGAATACTCCGATCGTTGCGCTCATACTTCTGGCTGGGATGACCTCGATCTCCCCAGACCTATACAGCCAGGCAATGGTTGATGGTGCGGGTGTTTTTCAGAGATTCCTGAGGGTCACTCTACCCAATCTGAAGGGGTTCATAGCAATAGCACTGATGATTAGAGGAATAAGCGAATTCAACATTTTCGCAATGGCTCTGCTATTATACCCTTACCAGCTCCTTACAACGATGACTTATAGCCTCGTTGATATTGTTAACCCTCACCCTGCATATGCAGGCGCAACTATCCTTTTGGCATTCGTGCTGGTATTTGCTACATTAATAATGATCTACAGAGGAAGATACGGGAGGCCTGGATAGGGTGGTAAGTGAATATAAGAGCCCAATGACAAAGTATTACACATATACTGGCGCAGTGTTTTTCTCATTCCTGGTTCTGTTACCGCTGTACATTCTTTTCATAATATCCTTTGCAGTGCCGAGTCAAACTATTCTGCCTCTTTATCCTCATTTAATACCAACGCAGTTCACCCTGCACAACTTCTTAAACGCCTTCAGTGTGGCAGGGAAAGCCATTGAATATGCATTTGTCAAGAGCCTTACAACGGCGTTTATAGTTGCTGCTCTTGCGATCCTCCTGGGATATCACGCTGCATATGGGCTCAATAAGCTGCCGTTCAAAATCAGCAGTACCATTGTAGGAGTCTTATTTTTCTCAACGATGATCCCATCAATCACGGTGGCGATCCCCATCAGTGAGACATTCATCAGGCTTGGATTGTATGACACCTCTCTTGGACTCGCCCTAGCCCAGGAATTGACAGTCCTTCCGCTGACCGTTTTCTTAATGATGGGGACGTTCAGTGCCCTGCCGAAACAACTCGAGGAGCAGGCACGGGTTGATGGTGCATCTTTCGCTCAGACGCTGTACAGGGTTTTGTTCCCGCTGGTTACACCAGGAGTGGTCTCTGCATTCCTACTCTCTTGGCTCTTATCCTGGGATGAGTTTACTTTTGCAGTAATACTGTCTCCCATACATCCAACTCTTCCCATCCTGATATTCCTGTATGCTTCAGCCCGGGGTAATTTGCTTACTGCCACTTCTTTCGCACTTCTTGTTACTATTCCAGTGATAATTCTGACAGTCATACTGTCTAAATTCATAAAGGCAGGCTACCTCACATCTGGTATTACGGGGTGACATGGGTGGTAAATGTTTACGCTCAAGACAGGGATGCCAAACCAGGATTGGGAAATCTTAAGGAACTGGAGCAGGAAATTGAACTGCTGAAATCCCCAAAAGGTTACCTTTACGCAGGTCTCCCTAAGTTTAAGGCCCTCTTCGGTAGGGACTCCCTGATCACTGGCTGGGAACTGATGGAATGGAGAGGGGATTTTCCAAACAACGCAGTCAGGGCTCTGTCTGAGCTTCAGGGAAGGAGAACCAATTTGAAAACTGGAGAGAGATCAGGGAAGATACCTCATGAACATTTCGATTCCTATTCTGAATACATCAAGAGGAAAAGAGAGGTGAAATGGATACCAAAGGGACCAAATTATTTCTCCGTAGACAGTACCCCTCTGTATGTGATAGTGGCCTGTTTACAACTTGAGCATTTTCCAAGGTCAATAAAGGGAGAAATTCAGGACTCCATAGTGAAGGCACTCAAATTTCTTGTTGACAATGCAGGCTTAACAGGATTCTTGACGTATGAAAAAAATGACAGCACTCTGCAGAGCCAGAGCTGGAGGGATGGAATAGGTGATATATTGAATAGACTCAAGTCCCCCGTGGCTACCGTGGGGGCACAGGGATATCTCTTCAAAGCCCTGGACTCTGGACTGGATCTACTAAAGGGTGATAGGAGACACCAAAGTGAGCTGATGATGTCGATGAAACAGCACATTTCGGATCTCCCAGACCTCCTGGAAACCCGCTTCTGGATTGACGAGAACTCCTACTATGCCCTCGCAACTGACGGAGACGGTGTAGCTGAGAGAGCTATCACTAGTGATCCAGGTCATCTTTTATTTTCAGGTGTACTGTCAAAACGAAGAGAAAGGGATGTCATAGATGCGCTATTCGATTCCGATATGATCACAGATTACGGGATTAGAACGCTCTCGACCAAGGACAGGAGATTTGATGCCAAGGCATATCAGAGAGGATCCATATGGCCTCAGGACAACTGGATAATTGCTGGAGGACTGAAATCCAGGGGATATCTGAACCAATACAGAGAAATAAGAGAAAAAGTGTTGTATGCATACGAAAGAATGGGAAAGATGCCTGAGTATTTCGGTGTAGACAGAGGGGGGAAACTGATACCTGCAAGGGAGATGAGGGTAGTCCCGTGCTATCCTCAATCCTGGTCCACCGGTGCAATTATCAGTTTCTTAATTGAGAGAGAAAGTGAAGTGACGGCAGGTTTGAGGGAGAGGTAAGATGGTAGCAAAGCTTGAACTGGTGAATGTGTCCAAGAGATATGGGAAGATTGACGTGATAAAGGACATGTCAATTGAGGTAGAAACTGGAGAGTTTTTTGTTGTTCTGGGTCCATCAGGTACAGGCAAGTCAACACTCCTTAAGCTAATCGTAGGAATAGAACAACCTGACAAAGGAAGGATAATGATCGATGGTAAGGACGTTACAAAGCTCCCTCCGAACAAACGTAACATCGCGATGGTATTCCAAAACTACGCTCTATATCCGAACCTTAGCGTCTATCAAAATATCGCCTTTCCCTTAAAGATGCACAGGAGAAAAAACATTCCAGCCAAGGTCAGGGGTGTTGCCGATAAACTCAATATAAGAGATATATTGGGAAAGAGAGTACAGCAGATCAGCGGAGGGCAACAACAAAGAGTCGCCCTCGCTAGGGCAATAGTTAGGAGTCCGTCCATGTTTTTGCTTGATGAACCACTTAGTAATCTAGATGCCAGGGTCCGGTTTTCGGCCAGGAGTGAACTTAAAAAAATTCAAAGGGAACTTGAGGAAACATTTCTCTTTGTTACCCATGACCAAAAGGAGGCAGAAGCTTTGGGTGACAGAGTCGGAGTCCTGCACGACGGTAAATTTGAACAGGTAGCACCATACAAAGAACTATATGATAATCCTGCGACACAGTGGATTGGTGACTTCGTGGGAGACTTTCCAATGAACTTCATAGACAGGACAGGGTTCAGGCCAGAATGGACATCGATAGGCGATGGGCCCCTCTCTCTTACCGTGGAAACTCTGGAAAGTGTGGGCAATATCTACTTCATCCACGGAACACTCGAAGACGGAAACGGAATTGTCTTGCAAAGCAATAAGCAGTTTGAAACGGGGGAGATACTCAGGTTTTCGATCACTCACTCTAAG
>CAYMEF010000067.1:0-5408 GCA_964389625.1 uncultured Thermoplasmatales archaeon | reverse complement strand
GCCCATGAAAACTTATTATCTGAATCCCCATATAGCTAAAAGGTTCAAATGGAAACCTTGACTCTCGTTGGTTGTCAATTTGGAGACGAAGGAAAGGGGAAGATTATCGATTATATCTCGAAGGATTTTGATATTAATGTCAGGTTCAATGGAGGAGAAAACGCGGGACACACTGTAGTGGTAGGCGACAAGACAATAAAGTACCACCTTGTACCGGCTGGTTTTCTTGGAGCAAGGACTTCTGTAATAGCAAACGGGGTAGTTATCAATCTCAGTAGGCTCGTTGAGGAGATCGAATTTCTAAAGACATTCAGGAAAGACTTCGACTTGAAGATTTCAGAAAATGCACACATAGTAACTGAATTACACGTCAAGCGTGACGGTTACCTGGAGAACATAAGGGGAAAACAGCACATAGGTACAACGCTAAAGGGAATAGGGCCAGCATATGAATCAAAGTTTGGCAGGTATGGAATAAGGTTGATTGACTTTAGAGACGAGAATAAGTTGCGTGCGAATTTGAACCTGTTGAGCAGTATATATCAGATTCCGTTTGACGATAATTATGTATTTAAACTGATGGAAGATTACAAAAAAATAGAGCGCTACATTTATGACACAAGAGCATACCTGGAAGGAGAACTTGACACTGGAAAGAGTGCATTGTTTGAAACCGCTCAGGGCACCTTCATTGATGTAGAATCCGGGACGTACCCCTTCGTCACCTCATCTTACACCACTTCTGGTGGGGTTACGGTGGGTACAGGGTTACCTCCCAAATACTTTAAGAGATTCATAGGGGTTGCCAAGGCCTACACAACGCGCGTAGGAGAGGGGGCGTTTCCTACCGAACTATTCGGTATGGAAGGAGAGAAACTGCGTAAACTGGGGAATGAGTTCGGTACCACAACTGGCAGGCCAAGGCGGGTAGGTTTTCTCGACATTCCCATGCTCAGAAGGGCAGTAAAGTTGAATTCTCTGGACTATCTGGCTCTAACCAAGGTAGACGTACTGGGTAAGATGGACAAGATCAAGGTAGGAGTAGCGTACGAGTGGAACGGTTCCGAATTGAGCGAGTTTGATCCCGGGAAAATACCGACCAAGGTTATTTATGAGAACTTCGAGCCGTGGCAAGACAAGCCCAACAGACTGAGGGCCTACATAGAATTTATAGAAGACCAACTAAAGGTACCCATAGTCCTGGTAGGCATAGGCGAGAAGAGGGAAGCAGTTGAACGGAACGGACGAATAGCAATGTAGTAGGCTCATTGCATATTCTCGACAACGTAATGTTTATACAAGAAGCATCGATTCTAATCGAGTGAAGAGACACTTTCTATCAAAGAGAGAGACAAAGGAATACAAAGATGTTCTGGATAGTTTTGGAATAACGATAGAATCGAAGACGCTAGAGATCGAGGAAAATGATCATTCTATAATTTTTGATGGCACCGTCCCGATATTATTGAAATACCAGGAGAAATGGCTCCCAACTCTCAAGATAATGATATCCAAGGGGTTTCCAAGCGTGGTAATAGACGATGGGGCATATAACGGCATCAAGAATGGGGCCAATCTATACTCGGCGGGAATAAGTAGCGTCAGTGGAAATCTCAAGAAAGGTTCGACTTGCATAATAGAAGATCTTCAGGGTAGGAAGGTTGGATCTGCCTCTGTTGACTCTGACGAGTCAGAAATAAGGGACAGGAAGAAAGGGGCTTACCTTAAAGTCTATGAACTCTACAAGTAGTGCCTAAAATCGTCTCAAACCATGCAGGTGCAAACTCGAGTGCTCGCGGAATAAGACTTAAATAATAAGGCATACCTTCACAAATGTGAGATTTGTAGATCTCCACCAGGATATGGGAATAACTTCACAACGGGCGGATATTGTCTCTTCAACCCAACAGTCCAATCTGGATTCGATAAGGAAATTTCAGGATGCCCTGATATTCGGAGTCAATTTCCCACACATATTCGTAGTCAATGATAGGGCAGAAGAGCTGAGCAAACGGAATGGAACTCATTCGAGAGCCTCGGTAGCAATCTGGGAGGATCTAATGGAGCAGCTAAAGTTTTACAAGCACATGGAGCGAAAAGGACTCGTCTCCTTGGTTCTTAAAAGGGGAGATGTCAGGAATAAGGGAATCAAGATACTTCTGAGCCTCGAAGGAACGGATTGCTTGCGAGACCCATACGACCTCTATCTCCTGAATGACCTGGGGCTCAGGGCCATAGGTCTCACCTGGAACTATGATACCAAGTTTGCCGCAGCTGCCATGTCCAGAAAGGACTATGGTGTTACCGGATTCGGAGAGGAACTCATCAGAATTGCTAATGATCAGGGAATACTGGTGGATGTCGCTCACGGAAGCAGAAGCACCATCTCGGACGCTTGTTCAATTTCAAGGAAACCAGTGATATCCTCGCACGGAAACGTCAAAGAGGTACATAGCCACGCGAGGAACCTAGACGATGAATCGATCGAGGCGATTGTGAAGACGGGTGGTGTTGTTGGCATAACGGCCATCAGACAGACCCTAAGCAGGGCACCCTCAATAGGTGACATCGTTAAGCACATGGAGTACGTTGGAGACAATTTTGGCTGGGATCACGTCGCACTTGGCAGTGACTTTCTCGGCATCGACGATACTCCAAAGGGGTTTGAAAATGTCTCCAAGATTACTGATCTATCGAAGTTACTCGGCTCTCACTCAAGACAGGTCCTTTGGGAGAATCCAATGCGGGTAATCAGGAAGACGCTTCCTTCGTAGTTTGATCCTGACCCATCTGCAAAAGTGTACTTTTTAAACCCAATTAGAATCTTAATTCCGTGCCTCTGTGCGCTTCCATTGATAATTCCGTAATCTCCAGGTTGCAGCGAGAGTGAGTCGAACACCAGCTTTCAAACCTGTTTGCAAGGTCGGCAGATTCGTAGTGGAGATGGCATATCTTACACTCAAATTCCGTTGGAGATTAGTTCATCAAAGAGTAGAAATGAGAGTCCTATTTTACCCTTGTCCGTAGCTTTTTTTTTAATAAAGATCATAGGAACTTTAGCGTTTCCCTACCCTTCATCCCATCTCTCACCCCTGACTCCCTAGCCTTCGTACTTATCTTTACTACCTCTTTGTCTAGGATGTCGTCGAACGAGTTCACCCCGGATATTGATGCCGCGATAGCGCCAGACTTGTCTGCTGCGTCCATGTTCAGGTATCCGCACATTAGGAAGCCTCTCCTTCCATTTATTACGATTATTGGCGCTGGCTTTGTTTCAATCTTTACTCCCGTGTAGACCTCGCCGTCAATCGCTATGTTCTCAATCTGTATCATATTGTTCGATACTGGTTTGGTGTATTATAGATTGATGTCTGTACGGATATGATATGCTATCCCACGCCATATCTAGCTTCCTTAGGTAGTATTTCCTGTCGTACCTACCCTCGAGGTTTTCCACATCAACCGTTCCCCTCTTCTCGTCTAGGACAAACACCGACACTCTGTCCCCTGGCCCAGCCTCTTTTGATTTTTCGATAGCCCTCTTCCTGATCCCGTCGACTTTGTAGTATTCTGGCCTGCGTGTTGCCACCACTGAAATCCTGAGGTCCGAATCCTGTACTTTCCCATTGACGATCCTGTCCCTGTAAGAGTCGTAGATGCCCCTGACATGGTCAAAGTGCCTTTCAAACTCCTCCACCCTATCGACCTTTGAATAGACCTTGAGGATATCCTCCTGCATCTCCTTGCAGACGTTCGGGAAATCGGTCCTTCGGAGTTCTATCCCCCTCACTTTTAACTTCCCGTTCTCCATGAGACCAAAGTATCTGTTCAGAGCGCCACTCCCGTCCCTGGCAGGTAGGAAGATGATCCACTTATAGAATCCCTCGAGAGTTATCTGGAGTCTGCTCATCTCTTCTATCCTCTTCATGACTCTGTAAATGTCGCCATTGCCTTTGAGCCAGAGGGAGTCTACGATTCCGTGTATGGCCTCAAAACCCTCTTCGTTTGCTATCCTAATGCTCTCAGTCAGAATCTTTCTTCCCAGGCACGTTATCGACTCGTGGACCTCTATCCTGCCAAACTTTGCGTTCTTGTATCCCGTGTACCCAAATGATGTCAGCAGGAGCCACTTCAGTACGGCGTCCCTCCTGCGATACCTTTCGTCCGAGTTCTTCCTGCTCTTGTAGTACAGCCTGAGGTCCAGCAGGTCTGATAGGAATTCGGAGAGAGTTCCCCTCTTGTCGAGACAGATGTCATATCCGAGATCGTCTATTCTTTCGCTCCTTCTGCACTTCACGTTTATAGTCTCTGGTGAGAGGTTGTAGTTCACTATTATGGAGGGGTACATCGAACTGAAATCGATCTCATAGACACCCTCGTATATTCCCGGAACAGGCTGAAGATAAAGTCCCCCCCTGTCCGCGCTTATGAACGTGTCAATGTCCTTTATCATCTCGTGATCGTCCTTGTAGAGCGGTATCATTATCCCCTTCTCTAGAGACTTCCTGACCTCGTATGAAGATACGGCAGTTCCTGGCGTTATACGCGCCGTATGGAATAGCGGTAGGGATGTGATCTTGGATATGGTGGCCAGTCCCTCCAGCCCTCCCTCGCTGAAAGTGAATGACGTATCTCTGTCGATGTGCGGTATTCCATAGACGATGAAGCCGCTCGTCCGGTGGCTGATTCTTCCATAGGAGGTAAATGTCCTCTCCCTGCTCCTGGAAGTCCAGGCGGAATACCCCCTAATCTTCGCAGATGCAAAGAACTCTGGAAAGTACTTGTCGCCCCCCTCTGAAACAATGATATTTGCGTCTTTCATGTTCGAAAAGAAGCAGTCCAATGAGGACGGAAGGTTTGTGAACAGTTCGCCGTTGATTTCTATCTCCTCCAGCGAGTCTATAAATCTTACCTCCAGTATGTTCAGATCGGGGACATCGAAGTCCATTCTATCGTCATCGCTGAAAAAGTGAAGGTTGTTCTTTACCATGAACGACTGGATGATGTTTATGTCGGCGTTGTAAACGTTGTAGTCCCTGAAATTCCCAATCTTCTCCACGGCCCTGACCACGTCGTTCACCTTGTTAGGTGGCAGGGATACACTAATGACCTTCTTGCTCGAAAAAATATCCGCACGCTCCTCGAGTCTCCAGTAGATCCATGGTACGAGGTCTAACTCATCCGTAACCTTTTCTAGGCGCTCTCCCGCAACGTAGATCGTGTGATCGTAGTTCCACTTCCTTATGCCCTTATTTTCGTCTATGGTGTAGATGTTCTTTCCGCCCCAAGCGTCGACAATCATCTCTTTTCTTTCTTGATTTCCAGGAGGACAAAGAGGATGAACGTGAAATAAGGATCGAGGCTCGTTATGGACCCTTCTGGAATGTGAATCTTGATTTTCTTGATGA
>CAYMEF010000066.1:0-5498 GCA_964389625.1 uncultured Thermoplasmatales archaeon | reverse complement strand
ACGAGTTTTACAAACACTCTTTCTATCTTCCGGTGTCGATGGAATCAACTGCAGCCCTCAGTGCTTTCGAAATCGCTTCGTGGGACATTGTGGGGAAAATCTACGGTGCCCCTATCTACGACCTACTTGGGGGGAAGGTAAGGGACGAAGTGAGGGCATACGCTAACGGATGGTACGACGACTGCACAACGCCACAGGACTTCCTCAGGAAGGCAAAGGAAATAGAAGATATGGGGTTCACGGCCGCCAAGTTCGACCCGTTTGGACCAAACTACGACAACATCTACGAGGATGGAGTCGAGAAGGCGAGGAAGATAATTCAGACGCTTAAGGAACGCACAAAACTCGACCTCCTCATAGAATGCCACGGGAGGTTTTCGGCAAACTCTGCGATTAGGGTTGCAGAAGGGATAGAGGATCTGGACCCGTTCTTCGTTGAAGAGCCCGTGCATCCGGACCAGATAGAGGGACTTAGAAGACTGAGGGAAAGAACCGAAATGAGAATAGCTCTGGGGGAAAGGGTACTGAACAAGAACCTGTTCCTTCCTTACCTTGTAGGTGATCTTGCGGATGTCATCCAGCCCGATGTCACTAACGTTGGGGGCATCATACAGGGCAGGGAATCGGCGGTCCTCGCAGACTCCTTCGGGGTCGAGGTGGCATACCACAACGCCTTTGGGCCAATCCAGACGGCCGCAACGCTACACCTGGACTACAACATCCACAACTTCCTGATACAGGAGAGCTTTGAAAAGTTCTGGCCAAAATGGAAAAAGGGACTGGTGAAGTCTGGTTACAAACTTGAAGACGGGTTCTTTACTCTGAGCGGTAAACCGGGTCTAGGCATAGATGTAGACGATAAGATATTGGAGAACTACGGAACGGACATGATGGAACCGTTCAACCCCGAAGAACCGCCTTGGGTAGTGAAGGGGACGTTCAAGAAGCGGTGAGGAAGTTGAAGTTAGTAGATCTTTCGCTTCCCTACGAAGAAGGGATGCCTTACTTTAGGGGGGACCCAGTACCAGAGATCAGGCAGTACAAGACTATAGGGAAGGACGGATACGCGATAAAGGAACTGAACATAGGGTCCCACACTGGTACGCATTTGGACGCTCCATCTCACTTTATTGAGGGCGGGAAAACGGTGGATCAACTAGACCTCGAAGACCTCAGAGGAGAGGGAACGTGCCTGTCCTACGATCCCCTGAAGGGACTGACGCTTCCGGAAAGACACCTGGAGATTATTTTGCTCTATACCGGATACAACAGTAACTGGAAGAGTTTCAAGACTTTCGAGAATTTCACGTACATAGCTAAGGATGATGCAATCCGTCTTAGAGATTTTGGCGTTAAGCTCGTTGGAATAGATTCTCCTACCGCGGAGATTCAGAACTCTCGGAATTTTGAGGCTCACCATATTCTGCTCGGGAACTCAATACCAATAGTTGAAAACCTCAACTCCTCTACCCTTTCAACCCTTGTCAATCGAGTATTTACCGTGGAAGTCTCCCCTATATTGATTAGTGGTGGGGATGGGGCACCAGCAAGAGTTATTGCAAGGGAGATCGAACAATGAGGGCGATCACGACCGTCCCGCCAAAGGGAGGTGTCACTCTTTCTCAGGTCGGTGAAGATGTTGGAAAAGGAATCAGGGTGAGGACATTTCGTACAGGAATTTGTGGCACCGACAAGGAGATAGTAGAGGGAAGGCTGAAGTTTGCTAGACCGGAAACAGGAAACTCACTAGTGCTGGGACACGAGGCTGTCGGTATTGTCACCGATCCAGGCAATGACTCCAACCTCAGGGATGGCGATCTTGTGGTTCCGATGGTCAGGAGACCCGGTAACTGCAGAATGTGCAGACTGGGGAGGCAGGACTTTTGCGAGGACGGGGATTTCGTTGAAGCCGGGATAAGAGGTAAGAATGGCTTCATGAGAGATGAATTCCTGGACGACCCCAGGTTCCTGGTAAGAGTAGAGGACAGATCAATAAGGGAACTTGCGGTGCTTACGGAACCTCTGAAGAATGTAATGAAAATGAAAGAAATTTTTCAGTTCCAGCGGTTGAGAATTCCATGGTATTGCGAAGACTCAACTCTGTCCTGCAAGAATCTATACGTGTTCGGCACTGGTACTGAGGGGCTTCTCATATCCACAGTCTTCAAGACACTTGGAATGAACATTGTGGAGGTCAACAGGCATCCACTCGGTGAGAACATGATGGACTATCTAGACGCCAATAGGATAGACTACCTGGATACATCTGCAGAGACACTAGACAAAAAGACAAAGGATGCTCCGATGGATGCAGCAATTGACGCCGTTGGTTCGATGGACGTTCTGAAGGAAATAACTGACAACATCAGGAACAACGGAATCGCGATAATGTTTGGAACCAGCGGACAGCTCCCTTCATCCAGCTACGAAGTTCTCGAAAACATAGTCGACAGGAACATCTCTATCGTAGGTAGCGTCGACGGGGCCAAAGAACACTACGCGGAAGCGATACGTTTCATGAGCGCACACGGCAGCGCCATGAGGATGGACAGAGTAATTACTGGCAGGTACGAGCCTGAAGACCTTAAGGTATTCGCCGAGAAGGAAGAGCAGGAGATAAAAAAGGTAATATCTTGGTCGTAATCCATCCCTCAGGAGCTAAAGCTTGAGGAGTGGTCTACGTAACATCTACATCTACACTTTCTTCTTCTCATTTCTCCTTCTAAATCCGATTTGGGTACTCTATCTGCTGAACATGGGGTACAGCATTTTTTACGTGACCGTCTTGGACGTTGTATTCTACCTCACTATCGTTCTGGTCAGCATCCCTATGGGAAGGATAACCGATTCTATCGGGAGGAGAAACGCCCTCTTCATCTCTTCAATACTGACAGGCATTGGAATAATCTTCTTTGGGCTCTTCCAATCCTTCTTAGGTATCGCGCTGAGTTATTTTGTATGGGGTGTGGGTATCGCCATAAATTCCAGCGCCCTGGAAAGCGTGACCTACGAGTACTCGACGTCTCACGACCTGAAGTATCTTAGGACCACCGGGATGGTTAACTTCCTCTCTGCGCTTTCCGTAGCGGTCGCATCACTCTTGGGCGGCTATATAGGACAGTACATTGGATTGAGGATTGTGGTTTTCCTTACAGGCGCAATCGTGTTGATCTCGTCGTTCAACACCCTCAAATTGAGGGAGAGGAAGAAGGACAGGAACCACGGGATGCTTCCCCAGAAACTAGGTAACTATGTCAGGGACAGGAGGATCATGAGCATAATCCTCCTTCGTGTAGCACTACTGCTAAACTTCAATATGATGCTCATCTTCAAGCAGCCGTACTACAAGGAGATGGGGATAGCTACGGGGCTCATAGGTGTCATCTTCTTTGCAGACGTTCTTCTCAGGGGTCTTGCATCCCTTAACACCCAGAGATTCGCTTTCATAGCAAAGAACAGGTTCTTTGCCATGCTCCTCTTCACTTCCCTCACCTTTTTCACGATATACATCCCCGGTTTAATAGAAAATGTATTCTCATTGGTATTCCTCATTCTTAATTCTGTGATATTTGGTTTCTACTCAAACATCCTCAGCGAGGAGGTAAATATTCTCGTTCCATCCGAAGTTCGAGCTACTGTACTTTCTGTTATATACCTTGTCAGTTCCCTTCTTACGGCATTCGCGGAACCTTTTCTCGGATATTCCGCTTCCGTCATCGGGCTCAAGAAGACGCTCCTGATTTTCAGCGCGATATTTCTTTTCACATCCACATTTGCGATATTCATACACATTATGGGGAAAGAGCGCGGAAACTTCAAACTAGTCTCCAGCAACTGAAGATCTATGTCCGTATTATTTCGAACGAACAATCCCTAACTTTATCCAGGATGGACCCGCTTAGGGGATAAGAAAAAGTCCAGTTGACTGCGGAACTCAGGAATTCCTCTAGCTCGTCCCTTGCGTTTTTGAATATTCTAGCTGCATTCGATTCGTGATGCATCTGGTGGTGAACCATTGCTACGCAGAGCAGGACGACGCCGTGAAAGAACTTGCTGGGTCTCCCTTCAAAGTGCTTCCAGTAATCCTCGAACATCTCGTGCGCTAGCCAGTATTTCTCCTCTTCCATGGAATGGAATCCTTCGATGATCCCCCTTCTAATTTCTGCAGAGCTATTCAAAGTTAAAGATTCGCCCCTTTGAAAAATGCAAAGCTCCCTAATCCCATCGACGCCCGTCAAAAACTCCAGCCCATCATTTAGGCGGAGGAACTTCACGTCTCTCTCTGTAAAATCGCTTCCAGTTCTGACTATCTGGAATTTGTCAATTGTGAATTGGCTGGAATGAATGGATTCTGTGAACACCAAGATTCTGACGTTCCAGTCGCGCATTTCCAAACGATATCACTGTAGGGCTTAAGTATCTTATAGAAAACACTGGGAAGGGGTGACTGCATCCAATGAAATTATATATAGCCAGAACGGAATGGAAGTACGAAAGATCTGGGATAAACAAATGAGCGAAGAATCTCTAAAGAAAGGAAGAAAACTGAGACTGAGAATAACAAAACTTCCGCCCGAAAGGTGGGAGGACTTCAAGAGGTTGAGACTGGAGAGCCTGAAGCGCGAACCAAAAGCTTTTCTTAGTTCATACGAAGATGAAGCAAAGTTGGGCAAAGAAGTATGGCAGAGTAGAATCAATAATGTCATCTTTGCAACTGTTAACGGGAAACCAGTGGGTATGATGACATTCCTTCAGCGGAACAGAAAGAAAACGGAACACATTTCGGACATCTTTGCCGTGTATGTGAACAAGGATTTCAGAGGCGTGGGTATCGGAGAAAAGCTACTAAAAAAGGTCATAACACTTCAGAAAGAGAACCCAAAGGTCTCAAAAATAGCGCTGTCAGTATCTTCGGAACAGACAGCTGCCATTAACCTCTACTTGAAGTACAAATTCAATGTCGTTGGAGTGTTAGAGAAGGAGTTCAAAATCGACGGGAATTATTACGACGAGCTGGTGATGGAAAGACTTCTGTGATCGAGAAGTTCACTGATTAACAAGCAACATAGGATTGCGCTCTCAAAAAATGCCTTACCTTCGCCAAAGTCTTGGGATAACTCCAAGAAGCTTATTGCTGACTGATTTGATTAACGATTTCATTGTTCTCCCTGACTGTAAGTAAGTTTCGTCACAGTTTTCCCTCTATTAATACCTTTATGAATGGTCCTAAAATACTGTACGATTTTACTTTGTTTCTATTGAAGTATCATGAATAAGTATCTCCTTGAATATGATCAGCAACCTGACGCAGCCTATATGCCGATAGATAGAAAGAATATTTCAAGGACAATAGAAATCGATAGCACGATTATAATCGATCTAGACAAAGACGGCAAAATAGTTGGAACTCTTCTCGTATAATGGCTCAATTTCATTGCTCGGAACGCCGTGGGGGAGATTTGAACTCCCGATCTCGTGAGAGAACCAGATCTCAAGTC
>CAYMEF010000065.1:0-5836 GCA_964389625.1 uncultured Thermoplasmatales archaeon | reverse complement strand
GTGGCGCAACCGCCGCCATCCACAGGTCGCTGGTTCAAATCCGGCAGCCGGGATTAATCTTTTGGAAAGAAGGATATTTCCAATCTGCCTTTGCCGGTTTATTATCGCTGACTCGTCCTGCGGCTTCTCACTCCATACGATGCTGTTGTTTGGCTATATGATAAATTTGCGGACAACATGTGCCTGCTGGACATTAAGTATTGTTGAGGACATAACTATAATTCTCTCTGTTGAATTTCCCTTTAAGCGTAAGGTACCTTACAGAATTTTGCCGTTGCTCTAGTATTGATTCTCTGCGAGTTGTTTTTGATATGGCTATTGATAAAGAGACTCGAACACGCTTTCATAAAGTTCACTTTGATCTTGATAGCAGCCTCAACTGCACTCTCAATCGCCATTGCGTCAATCCACCCTAAGCCTAAATCGATTCCCAACGTGATTTTCCTTTATTGTTATTGGGTCATTTGCGTCGGCAGAGAAGGGAGCATATAGATTACGCTTCTGAGTCCATGGTTTGAGAGGGAGAGCAGATTAACGCATCCCATTCGCCGATGCATCTTGGATAAACTGTGTCGAGTAGCGTGATTACGAGGTACACTAGTATTATGACCGAACCGAGTTGAAGTGCACGATTTCTACTAAGCCTATCGTTAATGGGAAGCATTTGAAATCGCTTAACAAATGAGGCTGTCAAACCATTGCCCCAGTCATCCGTCGTGCTACCCCATTTAATTTTTTTCGAGTGGATACACCGATGGTAAACCAAACTCGAACCTCTAGAATGCTTAAGAAAAGCAAACTTGGTGTTAGATTAGATTGCAACTCTTCGATTCGGTCGTTATGATGTTATAATCGGGCTCAGTCCCGCACGCCTCTGATAATAGCCCTGAAAGCTCCTCCGAAGCACTCCTGATAGTTTCAGTCGTTAGCTGTTGCAAGGCCTCTATAATTAGGAACGCATTCGTAGTTTCTTCAGTCAGTTTTGTCTTTTCCGACTCCCTCCAGTTCCACTTGGCGCATATAACGTCCTCACCAGATGCATAAACGATTTCACCAGTCTTCACTGTTTCCTCCTCTCTTGTCCCGAGTGGTACATACCTTTCAGCCCCTTCAGCGTATTTCAACACCACGTCTCCCGACATCTTGTCTAGATCTCCCCCTCCGCACGGAGTGTGATACTTTAGTGAAATGTAGTTGTACGAATCGACTAGCGTGTTGATGTGAGGTATCACGCCTCCCTTGATGGCCCTTCTCGCGAGTGCCTCGCTCGAACACTTGTACTTCGTCGGGTCGACCCCAAAGGATGTATATGCCCTCCTCCACTCCTTAAAATAGGGAACCTTTCCTAGATTATCAAGAACGAAGTCCTTCCTATTTTCTTCCTCGACCGTCCGCAGCTTCTGGATTAGATCAGCGTCTTCTCCTCTGTTATTCACTTCCCTACAGACTATCACCGCGCACTTGAACTCGGGGAACTTCTGAAAAATGCCGTCATCAACGGTGAATGTCTTCATGCTTGAATCTCAAATTAGAGGTAAGACAAAACGTTATCTCAGTGACGTTATTAATGGATTTCTTAGTGGAGTCGCGAGATTTGGCGTACTGCCCAGGGGAGACTCGTACTATAGAGTCAGTAGTTCACCTCCTTCGTCTAGACCTGAGCATTCCCCAGATGCCGCCAAGGAAGAGTAGGATGAATATCACTATCTCGATGACTGTTGCGGTTGCAGATCTTATTGCTAGGCTTGTGGTCTGTATGTGGGACGCGTTGAGCGGAGTGATCGTAACACTTGTAGAATATGTCACATACCCGGAAGCAGTAATGTTTACTTTATATGTCCCAGGTTTCAGTGAGATGTTGTAATGACCATTTGAAGTTTTGTAGTGGGTACCGTTCACGATTATGGATGCATAGGTCGGTTGGATGTATCCGGTCAGGTAACCGTTCAGCTCTGAGAAAGATACATTCACGACCACATCTCCTCCGCTAACGGTGACAGACCCAGTTGAATTTGCTGGGGCGTACCCGCCGGTTCTGGGGATCAAGTATCCGTATGTCTGGTTAGTGACCTCGAAAGTAATAGTGCTGTTTGTTGAGCTTAGCGTACCCCTCCCATTAAGAGTTACATACCATGAACTCCCGGCGGGTAGCCCCGATTCTTGAAACGTAATGTTGTACAGGATAGGTAAGAAGGCTATGTCTATCTTCTGCGGCTTCCCACTTACGTTTATTGAACCGCTTTTGTTTTCCGGGTAATAGTTCTTGTCAGGAGTATAGACGGTATAATTGTACGTCCCGTTCGGTAGATCAGTGGTGTAATTCTTGTCAGTGATTGGACCGGATGATATCCCTGACACATTGACGAACCATACGCTTCCCGGGGGGAGTCTGGATTCGTTGAACTCCACGCTATAGACGCCCTCGGCTATGCTCTTTATCTGACCGGCTTTCAGCGTAACGTTACCGAGGTTTGTGTTCTGACCGTCGGCGTAGTTCAGGAGTCCAACTGAATAGTTTCCGGGGTAAAGTGAGACGTTCACGAGCCTGTTGGTGAAATCTGCTACTTTAACTCCATCTATCAAAAGAGCACCGTCTGTTATCGATGTGGCTACACTGAGAGATGCCAATAGGGATGAGTAATAGATTAGTCCGAGAGGGGCAGAACCGTTAAGGACTTCCGAAGAAACCTCCCCAGTAGTGGAGTTATAAACTCTACTGGCGTTTACGTTGTATATCCCCTCACCAGTATCCTTCCCAAAATTGTAGGCATTCTGTATCGATTGGTAGTTGTGCCCATTGAAGTACTGTAGCACGAGAAGGAGCGAGGAGTTCATGTCTCTGGTATTACTCGCGTTTCCAGGTCCACCCATTACCAACTCTGCATCATAGTAGGATCCAGCCGGGTTGTACGCGAATCCATTTACCAAGAACACAGGAGCACTTTTTAGACCAGACGCAAAGTGGAATACGGCTGTATCGAAGACCGTCCAACCCTTTCCATCATTGAAGAGAAAATAGACCTCAGGAGAGCCTCTCGAATTCAGTGTAGCATTCATCCTGAGGTAGACGGTCGAAGGATATCTCAGGGAGACGTTGTTACCGGGTGATGAGTTTGTTGCGATCGAGTAGTAGAACCCCAGGTTTCCGTACGACGTGACAGTACCGTTACCAGCAACACTTGAATTGAACAGCGGGGCGTTTGCACTTGAGAGGTTCCATATATTGTCCAGAAAAGTAACCGAGTTGTTTGCAGTGTCCAAGTAGGCGACATCCTGGACCCAGAAATCGTACGCGGTCCCCCTGTAGCTGAAGATAAGGTTTAGGTTCATCTGGAAGGTCATGTTGTGAAGAACCTGGGTGGAGTTGTTAAAGGTGCTGAGAGAATCGATCTTGATCACTCCTTGGAAGGAGGATGTGTTGTAGCTGTAGGGAACACCGTTTAGTCCCAGCCCGTAGTCTGCGATTCCCATCGGTGCTGGTTCGGTACCATTCGGCGGCAGGACCTGAAAGTTCCTAGACGTGGCAGGATATGTTGAGCTGGGAATGTATGAGTGAAAGGAGGAAGCGCTCGTATCACCAGAACCTTGAAGTGAGACTGTCATTGAGAACGAGGTAAGTAATATTATTGCAACGATAATGATCGCAGAGATTGCATCTTTAGCTAGCTTTTGCCCGTTCATTCTTGCGATGGCTCAATGATATTTTGAAGATATTACTTGTCTCTCACTTTTTCGTTTTCTGCTCAGGCTCACGTCGCTTACAGGGAATGCGCCGTACTGTTCCATTATCTGTCCGATTAACTGACCTACCGATTGATCAGAATGTCCTGTTTGTATAGTTGGGAGGCTCCGTCAACAGCATAACGTTGTGTGGATGACTCTCCGTGATCCCCGCCTGAGTCACAACCACGAATTTCCCTCCCTCTCTCAGCTTGGCTATTGTAGGGGAACCAGTATAACCCATTCCTGATTTCAAACCGCCTATCAACTGGAATACGGAATCTGCAACCTTGCCTTTGTAAGGGACAGCCCCTTCCACTCCTTCTGGCACGAATTTCCCCATTCCGAGCTTTCCGTACCTGTCATTGTCCCCTCCCATAACCGCGCCGAGAGACCCCATTCCTCTGTAGGTCTTGTACCTCCTCCCAGAAATGTTGATTTCTGTACCAGGAGCCTCATCCGTCCCCGCCAGAAGTGAACCGAGCATAACGGTACTCGCTCCGGCAGCTATTGCTTTTACAATGTCTCCGGAGTACCTGATTCCACCGTCAGCAATCACGGGGACTCCGTGTCTCTCGGCAGTTTCCGCAGCCTGTGCGACTGCGGTCAGCTGGGGGACGCCAATCCCTGCAACGATCCTAGTCGTACATATGGAACCTGGCCCAACACCCGTCCTGAGTCCATCCACTTCAGCTGAAATAAGATCTTCTGCAGCCTGAGAAGTGGCTATGTTTCCTGCAATTATGTCTATGTCAATCTCCTTCCTCATTTTCTTGATCGAATCAATAAGGTTCAGGTTGTGACCGTGGGCACTATCGACGACGACAACGTCTGCTCCTGCTTCCTGCAGGGTCTTGGCCCTCTCGAGATCAAAAGCTCCAACCGCCCCTCCTACGAGTAATTTGCCTTCCTCATCCCTAACCGCAAGGGGGTCCTGTTCTCTCTTCAGAATGTCCTTCGCAGTTATGAGACCGACGAGGTTCCCAGAGTCATCCACCAGTGGAAGTTTCTCTATCTTTCGCCTATTCATTATACTCAGGGCCTCCTCCATAGAGAGATTCACATTTCCGGTAACGACGTCCTTTGTCATTACGTCCTGTACTCTTTGTGTGCTGCCCTTAAGAAATCTGATGTCCCTGTTGGTCAGGATGCCGACCAGCTTGTTGTTCAGTATCACCGGTAGTCCCGCAATCTTCTTGCCCTTCATGACTCCGATAGCGTCCTGCACCGAGGTGTCGGGGGTGATTGTATACAGATCCCTTATTATCAGTGACTCTTCCCTCTTCACCTTCCGTATCATTTCGGCCTGTACCTCTCTCTTGTTGTTTCTGTGGATTATCCCGATTCCACCGAGCCTAGCGAGGGCTATTGCCATTTCTGCTTCGGACACAGTATCCATGGGGGACGAAACTATAGGGATGTTGAGTTTGATGTGCCTTGTCAGGGAAGATTCGACGTTTACACCAACGGGCTCAACTCTGCTCGGACCTGGTACTAGAAGAACATCGTCGTAGGTATAACCCATCTTTGCTTCTTCAAGTTTTGATATAAACATATAACAGTAATGTGTGAGGTAATAAAATGTTATCCAACTCAGCCACTTACGCTATCATTAACTACCAAAGCTAGACCATTTATTCAGATTACTATTCCAATGCACAAATGAGAGAGTCAGACTTTCCTGTTGGAATATGGTCGCGGGGGACATGAGAAAGTGGTCCTGTACCAGTTGAGATGTCCTATGTGTGGCTACGATTTCAGGTTCGACAAGGACTGAATCCTGGGTAGGGGACCCTTTGGTGGAAGGCGCGGTCTGGCCTATAAACATGGCCCACATGCTTTTTCCATGAATTGCCCGAACTGTGGCAGGCGCCCGAGATGCGAATTATCAGACACCAACAGAGTTATCCTCTTGGCATACTCTTAGGGCAAAGCAGTGCTCCAACCACCGAGTTACCGATGGAAGATCAATCGTTTACAATTGACTCCCTCCGACCCTCATCTCCGACAACTGTTTTATAGCCAGCATTGATGTAGACTTACAGGGGAGCTCGCGTACGTGGGCTGAGAGGATCGAGCAGATCGACCCGTCGAACCTGACCCAGATAATACTGGC
>CAYMEF010000064.1:0-6042 GCA_964389625.1 uncultured Thermoplasmatales archaeon | reverse complement strand
CTCATTCTTTGGCACCTAACTCTTCCTGAATTCTTACGAGTTCATTTAATTTTGCCAATCTCTCTCCACCAACTGTGCCAGTTTTGATGTAGTCTGCACCTATAGCGACGGCGAGGTGAGCGATGAAATAGTCCGTTGTCTCGCCGGATCTGTGGGAGACGACAGTTTTCATACCGTTGTCCTTGGCGAGTCTCCACGTTTTCAGGAGCCTCGAAAGCGTCCCGACCTGATTGGGTTTCAGGAGGATGGCATTGCTCGCCCTCTTCTCGATACCCCCTGCCAGCCTGTCGTAGTTGGTCGTGTAGAGGTCATCGCCTATGATCATTGCCCTGTCACCCACTCTCTTGGTCAGTTCTGCGAAGCCTTGAAAGTCGTTTTCATCGAACGGGTCCTCTATCACGCTATACCCCCTGTCCTTCACTATACCCTCCACGAAGTCGACCTGTTCTTCCGGAGTCAATTTTTTGTTCCTGTAGACGTAGCGTCCGTTTTCATAGAAGTTGGATGCGGCCATGTCCATCCCATTCTCTATCCTTAGACCCGTCTTGTCCGAGACTTCCTCCGCCGCCTCCTTGACCAGAGAGATGACTTTTTCGTCATCGAATGGAAGCACCCATGCCTTCTCGTCTCCCATCCCGATAGGAATATCGAGTTCCTTCGAGGCCTTCTCTTTGATCCGCTTGTGCACGAGTGCATTGGTCCTTATGGCGTCGAATGCAGTATCGGCGTGTGATGCTATCAGGAACTCCTGGATCGTTGTTCCGTTCACCGCGTGCTTTCCGCCTCCCACCACGTTCCCAAGTGGAGTCGTCATTCTGGAATTGATGCCACCGAGATACCTGAAGAGCGGCACTCCCTGTTCGTCGGCAGATGCGAAAGCGTTCGCGAGCGAGATTGTAACGGCGAGATTTCCACCTATTGATGAGAAATTGTCCGTACCATCTATGTCTTCAAGGAAGCGGTCGAACGCAGCCTGGTCGTTCGACTCTATCCCCAGAAGTTTCTTAGATATTTCCGCCCTGAACAGTTTGACTGACTGGTCCACACCACCTTCTGGATAATCCTTCACTTCTGTCGCACCCTTAGAAGCACCACTGGGAGCGGCTGATCTTCCGAATCCATACTTTGTGAATATGTCGACCTCTACAGTCTCGTTACCTCTCGAGTCCAGGATCTTCCTGATCCTCGAGTCAACAATTTCAGACATTTAGTCATCACCTTCCTTTCCGGAGTTTGCCTGGGCCGCAGCGAGTATGGCTATCGGTACTCTATAGGGGGAAGCTGAAACGTACTTCAACCCAATCTTGTGGCAGAACTTGACGGAGTCCGGATCCCCACCGTGCTCTCCACATATACCTATCTCGATGTCTGGCCTCGTCTTGATGCCCCTCTCGAAGCACACCTTCATGAGCTCTCCGACACCGTTCCTATCGAGGGACTCGAATGGGTTCACCTTGAAAATCCCATACTCCAGATACTTCGGAAGGAACGTGGCTTCCACGTCGTCCCTCGAGAATCCGAACGTCATCTGCGTGAGGTCGTTGGTGCCGAAACTGAAGAACTCTGCTACCTCAGCTATTTCACCTGCAGTGAGAGCTCCCCTCGGAGTCTCTATCATCGTCCCGAACTTGTACTTCAGGCCCTTCCCGCTAAGTTCTTCGTCTATTACCTTCTGCAACCTGTCCCTTACGAGCTTGAGTTCCTTCACCTCTATAGTGAGTGGAATCATTATCTCAGGGATGACAGTCTTGCCCTCCTCCTTCACCTTAAGGGCTGCCCTCAGTATGGCCCTGACCTGCATCTCGTATATCTCCGGGTATACTATTCCTACCCTTATGCCTCTGAAGCCTATCATCGGGTTGAACTCTGCAAGCGAGTTCACCTTCCGCAGGATCTCCTCTTCCTCCCTCAGCTTCTTTTCCTTTGCCTCGCTCTTCCTCTTGTGCCTCGTCTCTACTATGTCAACCATCAGGTCCTCCTTCTTCGGGAGGAATTCATGGAGTGGAGGGTCCAGGAGCCTTATGATGACCGGGAAACCGTCCATCGTTCTGAAGAACTCAACAAAATCATTGTACTGCAGCGGGAGCAATTTCTCTAGGAGGGCCTTCCTCTCTTCTGGTGTGTCGCTCATGATCATTTCTCTCATGATCGGAATCCTGTCGGCCCCGAGGAACATCCTCTCCGTTCTCGCCAACCCGATACCCTCCGCGCCATTCTTCCTTGCTAGTATTGCTTCCTCTGGCGTATTGGCATTTGCGAGAACTCCAAGCTTCTTGACCCGGCGACACATGTCCATGAATTCCTGGAAGTCGGTACCCATTTCTGGTATCGTCAGCGGAACGTTTCCTTTGAAAACGAGGCCCGTTGTTCCGTCTACAGTGACCTCCTGGTGTTCCCACATGAAGTCCTGCCTGAAATTAACACCCCTCCTTTCTAGATCGATCTTGAGATCATCTGAACCCACTATTGCTGGTTTACCCATTGCCCTCGCTACGACTGCGGCATGCGAAGTCATACCTCCTCTTGCGGTCAGTACGGCTTCAGAAACGGCGATCCCGTGGACATCGTCTGCCAGAGTTTCATTTCTGACCAGCACCACTTTCTCCCCATTCTCATTCATCTTGACGGCCTCATCCGGGTCAAGGACGATCTTGCCTGCGCCGGCCCCCGGGCTGGCTGCGAGTCCCTTTGCGATCGGAGTGCCTGCCCTCTTTGAATCCACCTGAGGGTGGAGCAGTTGGTTGAGCTGTTCTGGTTGCACCAGGTCTACTGCCTCTGCATCGGTCAGTTTCCCCTCCCTCTTCATATCGAGAGCTATCTTCAGCGCTGCCTGCGCGCTGCGTTTTGCAGACCTTGTCTGGAGTAGATAGAACGTCCCGTCCTGGATGGTGAACTCAATGTCCTGAATGTCCTTGTAGTGGTTTTCCAGGATCTCAGCTGATCTCTTCAGGTCTTCGTATGCCTTCGGAATCTCCACCCTCAGCTTGTCAATGCTCGATGGTGTCCTTATTCCGGCGACTACGTCCTCTCCCTGCGCATTTATGAGGTACTCGCCGTAAAGCTTGTTTTCTCCCGTGTTCGGGTCCCTGGTGAAGGCGACCCCTGTCGCCGAGCTGGGCCCAAGATTGCCGTAGACCATTGTGACGACTGACACTCCAGTCCCAAGGGTGTCTGGAATCTTGTTGATCCTCCTGTAGACCACGGCCCTCTCATTCTTCCACGACTCAAAAACGGCTATTATGGCCAGCTCGAGCTGTCTGTATGGGTCACTCGGCAGCTCCTTTCCAGCGGTCTTTATGATCTGCTTGAACTCCCCCACGACCTCTCTCCAGTCGCTCTCCCTGAGCTCGTAATCGTTCTTGGTCCCGAGCTTGCTCTTCTTTTGCTCAAGCACCTCATCAAATTTCGACCCCTTGAGCCCGAGAACGATTCTAGCGAACATCTGGACGAAGCGCCTGTAGGAGTCCCACGCGAACCTCGGATTGTTCGTCTCCTTTGCGAACGCCTCTACGTTCTGATCGTTCATGCCGAGATTTAGGACCGTGTCCAGCATTCCAGGCATACTGACCGGCGCGCCGGAACGTACCGAGACCAACAGTGTCTTGGACCCACCGCCAAACACTCTGCCCGTCGTCGTCTCGAGCGTTTTCACGGACTGAACCACGCTGTCCCACAGGCCCGGAGGTAGCCTGTTGTTCTGGAAGTAATAGTTGCATGCCTCCGTAGTGATTGTGAATCCTGGAGGCGTTTTCAGGCCGATCCTTGTCATTTCGGCCAGGCCAGCACCCTTGCCACCAAGAAGATATTTCATGTCCTTTGAGCCTTCTTCAAACCTATAGACGTATTTAGGATCAGGAGACATAGTCCAATATCCAAGCTGGAATTTTAACGTTTACTGTAATGGATCTCGGTCCTTTTCCCCCCATTATGGTAGAAAAGTGAAGAGTGGATCGAACTACCAGATCAGCTGTACCGCAGTATGGCACCTATGCCGCCAAACGAGTTGAGGAACAGAGACCCCTCGTCCGATTCGTCGCTCACAAGTTCTATCTTGGAATCGCTTTTCTGCCCCTTTTCTATGTACTCCTCTATCAGGTCGGTCTGGCCCACTACGTCCATGATCGTACCGCAGTCGGGGCAGAGGTGCTCCTTTGGTTCCTGTGAAATTTCTGTTATCTCCTTTCCATCCTTCTCGCACCTGTAGGTGTACTTCAGCTTTCTCAGCCCCTTTGAGATGATGAGAGTGTCGACCTTCCCGCTATCCAGTGCCCTGTTGACTTCGTTTGCGCCATAGGCCGCAAGGCCAGTTCCCTTCTTGATCTCTACGAGAAGCCTCTCTATTATCTTCTTCTCCTTCGCTACTTCAAGCTGGTCAAGAGTCTGGGATGCCTTGTCTACCAGCTCCTTCAACCCATATTCGTTGGTGTAGCCGACATCGTAGAGGTCTATGACCTTCTCCTGTATCTGGTACTGTAGATACCCGTGCTTGTAGAAGAAATCCTTCGTTGAGCCGGGTCCGCCTATCAGGACCCCCTTTAGTTCTGGCTCCTTCAGAAATGCACTCGATGCTATAACTCCGATCTTCGTAAAGAACTCGTGAGCTGCAATCTCTATCAGCCTCTCGTACCTCCTAGAACTCTGACCTCCCTGGTGGTGCTTGCTTGGTACCATTGAGTCCTTGTTCTCTACCGTCTCTATCCTCGGACCCCTGAGAATACCTATCGTTGCCTCAGCCCTGTCTACGACTATCAGACCGTAGACCTCCCTCTTCTCGAGCATCGGGAGTATGGGATCCAGGTAGAACTTTGAATCGCACCTATAGAGAAAGCTCGTGACGGACTGAGGAGGTTCGATGAAGAACGAGACCATGTCGCTCTTGTCCCCCCTCGTCGGGACGTATCCTACAAATATGGCAAGGCCATTTTCTGGAGGGCTCTTGTAGTACTTCAGCTTGCTCATTATGCTCTCGATCGCTGTGGTGACGTTCTTCCTCGTCGTTTTGCTCTTTATGTTGCTGGACGTAGAATACTCGTCCCTGAGGTAAGAGACCACATCGCTGATCTGCCTCTCAGGAGGGACATAAACCGAGATCAGCTCCGTCCCTCTCCCTTCCAGCTTCCTGATCTGGTCTACATACTTTTTGAACTGATATTCCCTTAAAGACTTTTCAATATCCTTTTTATTTTGTTCAAGTCCGGACATCGTTCTCCGCTAACTGGTGGTCTTTGCCTGTTGTTCCGGCTCCACCTTCTTGTCTTCTTCCTTCTTCTCTTCAACTCTCTTTTCAAAAATTTCTTTGAATGTGACGGTCTTGTTGGCAACGTACTCCCTGATCGCTCCCACTATTGCAAACTTCGCTAGGGGCCACGAGTCGTCTATCTTCGCAGAGTCCGGAATCGTCACTACTATTTCATCCCCCGCCTCTATCTTGAACTTGTCGCTGTCCTTCGAATAATTGATCTCTATTATTGCGGCTATCTTGTTCGATTCGCCCTCTATTTTTTCCAGGACCTTGTAAGTATACTTTATACCCTTCCCCGCGAGAGGATGATTGAAATCGACTACCACTCTGCCTGCCGTGACAGTCATTATCTTACCGTACTTTTCACCTATCCTCACCATCTTTCCTGGTTCGGGGTAGACGTCCTTGCCGCTTCTACCTGCTCTCTTCTCTTCCTCGATCAGCGACCTCTCGACCTCTCTGTATGATGTCACTCTCACCCCGTTCGGGTCCCTGACACCGAAAGCCTTCTCTGGGGTAAGCATGATCTCCTTCTCTTCTCCGACGTTCGACTTTTGAATGTCATCTTCGAGGTCCTTTAGCAATCTCCCGGAACCAACAATTGTTATGACCGGCTTGTAGGACGAATGCTCGTCGAAAATTCCTCCGTCCTTTGCCTTCTTCTCGTCCGTGGTTTCCACTAATTTTCCATCATCCGTATATGTGTCGAATTGAAGCCTTATGATGTCCCCTTTTTCCATATATCCCACTCTTTCATCCATAACAATCAAAACTATAAAAATACTGGGAATAAATGCGAC
>CAYMEF010000063.1:2836-6126 GCA_964389625.1 uncultured Thermoplasmatales archaeon | reverse complement strand
TCGTCCCAGTCAGAAATAGGGAGGTATAAATGCTTATCACCCTTCTTTTCGTAGAGAGTGTATTTGCTCCCTCCTTTTTTAACTTCTCCAGCTCCTTTTGGCAGCATCGGCATAAATACGGATTGCTGGAATAAAATCTTCTTACACAGTTCTTTCCCCTCATTCTTATAGATTGTTTCAGGCCATTTTATCTCATCTTTTGTTTTCAGTTCTATCGGATGCTCGTCTCCTACGGGAATGACCTTGGTTTCGATAACATTCTTTATAACATCTTCTTGTTTGCTCTTGTCTATCTCTATTATTTTGCTCTGGTGATCCCCCAGTCTTGATTGGCTGGAAAGAATCCACTCGCAGTCCCTTTCCCACTCATTTATGATATTGGATAACATCAGCGCATCTTCTCCACTGCGAAGGACACCAGTTTCAAATCCTTCATTAAGTCCTTGTTCCGAGAAATTCGCAGTGGTTATCAACGATCTGTCGCCGTCGATGACTATGGTCTTGGCGTGATATCTCTTGTGTGCCATCACGCTGATCCCTTTTTCTGCAAGCTTCTCAAGAGTGCTTGCGTTAAGGTAATTTGGTCTCGTGTAAATGAATATTTCCACTCCCTTATCTGCCTGTCTTAGAAGAGCATTTGGGATTTCAGTATCGGGAGAGAAAGTCCACGCTGATATGATTATTGTGCTTTTCGCACCCTGGATTAAATCTAAAGCGACTTCTTTTATAGTCATGATTTCGCCACAGGTACAGGGGTGATAGACCTTAACAGCATCCACATCCGTCTCATATCGATGCTCCGGCAATTCCTGCAGACGCCCCCCTCTGAGCTCATGTCTGGAGAGAGTCCAGAATCCTATAATGAACTGACGGAAGAAAGACAATATCTCCTGACTTGTCAGTCTGACCGCAAGTTCCTGATTTACGCCAGAGAGAGCGTCAACAGTAAGATTACTTGTAAACATCAGTCCCTTACTATCTGATGATGCGGGATCTGTAAGGAGGAACTTTGCGTGGAAATCTCCCGTTCTAAGAAGTACCTTTCCACTGAGTTTACCCAGAAGTTTTATGAATTCATTTTTTCTTTCATCGGGGGAACTTTCGTCATCGTCTGCCACTTTCAGCTGATCCTCTCCAGCTGTGAGAACATAAACCCTAACTCCTTTCCCGGCTGCGCTAAGCATCGAATCAGTTACCGGTGAACTCTGTATCAGATACGAAGAAATGCATACAACTTCTCTTGCAGACTCTATTAGATTACTTATCAATTCAACGAGATCCGAACTCTTCGGAATCGCAAACAATCCTTCACTTCTTACCGAAGTTATCACTGCGTGACTTTTAACCATATCCCTTGATGAGGTAGGGTTCCAAATAGACGAGTCATTAACCCTGAGTCCCTTGACATCCACAGAATATCCTCTCCTCAACATCCAGGATAGTCCTATCTTATCGCCGCTGTGGTCATCCGCCTTTTCATTCCTCAATATTGCTTCAATTTTCAAAAGTGTCACCTCTCCGGAATAGACAGGTCATAGGGAGCCATCAGGTACCAGTATGGATCTAGGTATTCTTTTTCCCTGTTTCTGGCAGCTCTTAACGCATCTTGATATCCAGCTAGATTTTCCTTGATTGTTTCTTCAGAGTACAGCGGCTGAAACTTTTTGGCTGTTTCGTTAACTAAAACGTTGTATTCGGGTTCTGCGACATAGTTATCTATTTTGGTCACCAGAAGTCTGGAAGCCCATAGAATTGCTTGCTTCTCGTCACTTGGCATTATGCTAAAATTATGAATCTCAACAGGGTCAAAATAGCCAAACCTCTTGAGCATGGGAGCGGTTATTCTGAAAGATTTGGAGAATGACATAATCTCATTGACTTTTAAATTCTCCGCGCTGACAAGAAGAGTTTCTTCCTCCTTCACGGTAGTGAGGGTACCAAAATCACTCAGAATTTGTTTAAGAGCATTATAGGGGTCAACATCATCCGGCGGTCGAAGTGAAGCTTGTTTCTTCCCAAAGAATTTCAGCGCAGTTTCTCCGCCGATCTTCAGATGGAGGCTCAGTTTCAGATCGTCGGGAGCCTTGAAAATATAACCCTTTAGTCCATATTCTTCAATGATCACTGGTCTCATATCTGACATTGTCAAATTGATTGTTTTATCCAAGCAGCTTTCTATGATACTTTTGATCTCTACAGGAATATCGACTTCTTGGGCGGTAAAGCTTCTCCCATTCTCAGGGATCTCGTATGGCTCAACATCTAGAACCCCATTCGTTAGAAGGAGATCATTCGATACGACTATCGAATATACCCCTTTCTTTGGGATAGGGATTTCCCCCCTCTGTATCGAGTCTTCTCCTATGCTGGTCAACTCGAAACGTCCGCCCCTTACTTCCTTTATGAGACCGTATTCCTTTACTGCCTCGAGCACATTCTGACCATAGGAGGAGTCTGGCGGCATGAAGAGAAGTTCTTCGTTGACATCTTCCCTAGTTATCTGTCTGTTTCTCTTGAAGAGCTTAAGGACAGACAGAATCTCGTCATGAGAATCGAATTCTCTTATCGTCAGCATGAGAGCTATCTTCTGAACCTCGAGTCTCCTGGTCAGCACTATTTCTCTTCTCTCTTTCATAGTATTGGTCCCTCCATGCCCTGTGCCATTTCTATAAGGAAGTCAATTTTGCTTCTCTTGAATGGTTCCTTGTTTCCTACTATCACCATCTGATACTTCGCCCTCGTGATTGCGACGTTCATCCTGTTCTTGTTGTCTAGAAAACCAACGCCTTTGTTACGGACCATTGAAAGAAAGACCAGGTCGGCCTCTTGCCCCTGAAACCGATCCACAGTGCAGACTTCGACCTCTGCGTTCATTTCAGGAATATCAAAATACCTGGTGTGCGATTGATTTGCCAGATGCTTCATCATGGTCTGAAGTCTCTTCTCTTGTCCCCTGTAGAAGGTTAGCAGGGCAATTTTCCACGGTTGGTTTTTTCTCCTTGGGTTTTCTTTTGCCCAGCCGAGGAACGCACTCAGTTCCTCCTCGATAACTCTGACTTCAGAAGGATTGAAATTTGACCTTGAGTTTTGAACAGGGTCTCTCCTCAGGACGACTTCCTTCCAGACCGCCTTTCTCTTGTACCGGTCGTAACTCCACTCTCTTTCATCCATCAGTTCAGGAGAATCTATGAGCGCCTTGGAATCATAAAATAGCTCCCTTGCCCATTTGGATATCCCGGGGTGCATTCTATGCTGGTGCGTCAGCAGGATGTGACGCCTCTCGAAATCAT
>CAYMEF010000063.1:0-2736 GCA_964389625.1 uncultured Thermoplasmatales archaeon | reverse complement strand
TGGACTCCCTAAGTTCAAAGGCCCTGTTGAGTCTCCACGCTACCTCGTATTCCCAAGCAGATCCGTCTCCTCCAGAATCACGTCCCTCTGAAAATGCCCTCTCCCTTCTTCCCAACTCTTCTGGGTAATTCCCTCTCAGTGCGAGAAGAGGAGGCACAAATTTCCAGAACTTCTGGAGGTCGTCCGAGGAAGCAAATATGATCTTGGATCCAAGAAGCTTCAATCTAGTGGTACTCTCCTTAGCATCCTGAATACTGAAAAGGGGGACTTCAGTGAATGGTCTTCTTGGTCCGTTTGATCCTAGCTGAAGTTTCCTACCAATAGCATATATCTGTTTCCTGTATTGATTCTCCAATACGTTCTCTCCATCTGATATAACGACCGCACCTCTCAGGCCTCTGTAAGAGTTTTCCTTCGCTGCATTGAACACGTCCAGTGAAATCTGCTTTATCTCTTCGGTTCTCTTCTTACTGGTTCCTTCAAATGAGGGGAGCTTTGAGAGAATGGCCTGAATGAAATCTTGTTCGATATAAGGAGCAAGTTGTTTTACGTCCCCGGAAATTATCCATCTCTCTGCGTAAGGTGCGGGAATGATGAAATCAGCAAAGGTGGTCTTGGACGCTTCATCGAGTATCATATAATCAAATGGTCTGCGACCGGATGCATGGCTTCTTTCTATGATGTTAGATCGGAGTATTCCGATTGTGGTGCCGCATAAGAAGTTTGTGGACTCCATTACGAGACTTTCTATGACACTGGACCCACCTTCTGACATCAGGGCCCCTAATAATTCCTTCTGCGCTTCTGTGGGGGTTTTGATTTCCACTAATCTCTGCCTGAGTCTGGTCCGCTCTTCTTGCACTCGCCACTGGACAGTAAATCTTTTCACATTTTCTGAGACACGTTCAATATCCCCAATCCTCAATGGAATTACGCCAAACCTGTCCATCAGGCTTCCGTTCTCCTCAGAGGATTCTGCTATCCTTTCCAGTACGTTGTCTACAGCAACGTGGGTGGATGCAACCATTAGTACCTTTTTCCCAGATTTACACAGCTTAAGTATGATCTCCATAAGGGTGCTCGTCTTTCCAGATCCCGGAGGCCCTTCAAGAATCGCAAAGTCCTTCGTTGACAGCGCTATCTCCACAAATCTCCTCTGCTCTTCCGTTCCAGGGAAATCACTCCTGGTAAGGACTGCATAATCCATGATACTGGTTCTATCGAAGCTCTCCCATTGGAACGTTCCGCTGTGCCTGAGTAGGTTGAGAAGGGGAATTTGGTGCTGCTGCGGATACATGATGAGAGAGTCAAGAGCCTCTCCCTGCTTCTGCAGATTGTAGGTATTATACTTCACGACTATTGAAATGTCCGTCTGGACAACTTCCTCGAGTTCGTCAATTTCTATCTCGTTTCGGTTTGGATGAGATCTTAAAATTCTTACATGCTTATCCTTTCCATTCCCCGCAACATTCACTTCCCTTGAATCGAAAAGGGCATCCAATGCATTATTCTCTTCTTCCTCAGGCACCTCAACAGGTTTCAGATCTGCTACCAGAAATCTTCTTTCTGCAATTCTAAACCTTTTATGGCCATCCTTTTCATAGATGAAGTCTCCCTTGAATATGCCGGGAACAATGATTTCATCTCTTTCACGTCCTCTTATATAGTTCAGGAAGTTGCGATATTGCTGATCAGAATAAATTCCCTCAACAATATGGGATACATTATCTCCAAGACCTGCCAGCTTCAGGAGAGAGTTGACTTTTCCTGAAAATCGATATTCGTGCTCCTTAAGAGACTTTATAGCTCCATACAGAAAATCAAGATATCTTTCCACCCTTGACGTAACCTGTTCCTTGACGTCCTCAGAATTCTCGAGCCCCAATTGTGCCCAATAGAGATTTGATGGAATATCACTGATTGAAACACCTGAACCGGATTGATTCATGCGATCTCCACAGGCAAATATGTACAGAATTGACTTAATGTTTACGGAAAACTGTTTCCAAAAATCGAAACTATTTTATTCATTTCTCAGATTTACATCCAGATGGAAACCGTAACGCCCAACCTAGGTAGACAGCAGATCCATATCATTTCTGCAGGAAAGAGCATGAACGACACGTTTACCCAAGTTCTAAGAAAATATAGAGTCGATGGGGTCATCATCTTCAGGGAAAAAACAGAAGAATCCAGATTGGATTCAAAGGAGGAAAAGGACATAGATGGTGCGGCCAAAGAGCTTTTCGAAATGGCCAAGAGGCTCAAATTATATTTTGAGGAAGTGAGTGTACCGCAGAACAGTATAAACGTCGTGCGTAACGAAATCTTGAGAATAAGAGAACAGTTCAGAAATGCCGACATCTTCTTCAACATCACTCACGGCAAGAAGGTTATACCTCTTTACTTATTCACCATGGCCGTTTGGATTGATGGCAGACCTTACTATGTCGAAAAGAAGGGGGAAATACTTGAGTTCAACATCCCTAGGATGCACGCTGAAGAGATATCTGAAAATGAGAACCTGTTCCGGATTCTTTCTATTCTGCACGAAACTGCGGGAGATAGTGGGAGAAGAATGAGCTACAGAGAGTTATTCATCGAAACATCTGAAGAATACACCCCCTCAAAGCCATCTAAACCTGGCAGGCCTTCAAAGCTTCCAATGGGTACATTTTCAAAGTGGTTAAGAAAGTTGATAGAATCCAACCTAATTCGTGAAGAATTCGATGAAGG
>CAYMEF010000062.1:0-6427 GCA_964389625.1 uncultured Thermoplasmatales archaeon | reverse complement strand
AAATTAGATCAAGTCGTTGGTTTAGGTTACACAAAAAATAAATTTCTTGCTTAAATTTGATTGAATAAAATAATAATCGAATTTGTTCTGGGATGAGGAAAAAGTTCACTCTCTTAATAACTCTTAAATATGATACTTCTATCTTCGGTAGATTGGATGGAGCTTAGATATTTCATACTTCGAAGAATACTGCTTCTCATCCCGACTATATTGGGTCTATCTATCTTTATGTTCATCCTAATCGAAGCAGTTCCGAAAGCTATTCTTGTAACTCCATACATCAATCCGCATTCAACTATACCGTATCTTATACAAGAGCAGAACGCTCTCAAAGTGCTGGGATTTAACTATCCACCTCCAATCGCTTACTTATTCTATCTTGACAGGCTTTTGCACGGCAACCTAGGTCTAATGTCCATGGCAGGATATCCCAACTCCGTCTCAGCTGCAATAGTTGATGCGCTTCCAAATACGATTCAACTGGCGATATTTGCATCAATCGTCTCAATCGCAATCGCAATTCCACTGGGTACGTACATTGGTGCAAGACCGAACTCTGTTGCCGATCAGGCGAGCAGAGTATTTTCCCTAACCGGCTATGCAATACCTGTTTTCTGGCTGGCCCTTCTTCTGCAACTGGCGCTTGGAAAGGGTACTCTGTTTGGAAATCCGTTGGGGGTCTTCCCCATCTCCGGATCTTACAATCCTATCGCCATACCCTACCCTACCCCGTCTTGGTTCGTTAACGGCTACACTAATCCCACGCATCTAGTAATATTCGACTCGCTGATCCACGGCGATTTCCCTCTGTTTATAGATGCCCTTGAGCACATAGTTCTTCCAGTGCTCACCCTGACGTACGCCCTGCTGGCAGGAATACTTAGGTTTATGAGGGCTGGAATGGTAGACGCTTCAAATCAAGAATATGTTAAGACAGCCAGGTCAAAGGGCGTTCCAGAGAAACTAGTGATCAAGAAGCACATCAGGAAGAACGCCATGATTCCTACCGTAACCGTACTGGGGCTTCTCGTTGCTGGGTTGCTGGGGGGAGTCGTATTGGTTGAATACGTGTTTGCTTATCCAGGAATGGGTTATCTTACCACGCAGGGTATACTATCCTATCAAATATGGCTCATAATTGGTACAACTCTTGTGTTTGGCCTCATCCTTGTGCTGACAAATCTCGTGGTAGACGTCGTTTATGCACTAACTGATCCGAGGATCAGATACTGAGGTGGTGAAATACATGGCAAACGAAACAAATGTCGGTGGATCGATGCTGAAGACACAACCAGTCAAGCACAGACCAAGGACAGAGGATTTTAAGCATACATTCAGGCTTTTTATCAAGAATAGACTTGCATTTATTGGGTTATCCATTGTACTCGTATACTTCGCTATAGCGGTACTGGACTACGTCTATCCGAGCTACCTTGGTGTAAGTAACATAAATACAGTGGCAAGCTGGGTTCCCCACCTGTCTAGCGGGGTCCCGGGAGGACCAACATTCGCCCACGGATGGTGGTACATATTTGGCGAGACGGAGTACTTTGCTCCAATATTCCCCATCATGCTTGCAGCACTCAAGGTTGACATAACTTATTCGGTAGCTATAGTCATTACGGGTGTTTTGATCGGTACTATCTTGGGGACTCTGTCGGGTTATTTCGGAAAATTATACGATGAAGTTCTGATGAGAATTACAGACATATTCTTCAGCGTTCCAACTCTAATTCTAGCAATTGCCGTGACTACTGTACTGGGTAGATCGCTGACAAATGTGGTCATAGCGCTGATCATAATCTGGTGGCCAATCTATGCGAGGTTGACGAGGGGGGTATCCCTTTCCATAAAGTCCAACAAATTTATTGAGGCAGCAACGGCCTCCGGATCCTCAGGTCTCAGAAACGTTTTCGTTCACGTATTGCCCAATGTGCTTTCAGTCGTATTTGTCCAGTTCTCACTGGACCTCGGTTCTATCGTTCAATTGTTTGCTGCACTTGATTTCATCGGATTCAATGAAGGTTCTCCACTGCTACCAGAGATTGGAAATATGCTTACCTGGGGGACGACATACCTAGTAGCTGGAATATGGTGGCCCATAGTGATTCCTGGAATATTCCTGTTGATATTCACCATCGCAATAAACCTCATGGGAGACGGTCTCAGAGACGTTCTGGATCCTAAGCTGAGAAGGTAGTCAAAATGATGCAAAACGCTGAAAATGCACAGAGTGAGAGCGAAATTTATCTACGGGTAGAGAAACTTAAGACTCAATTCTTCACGAGTAGAGGAATTGTAAAAGCTTTGGACGAAATTAATCTCAATATCAGGAGGGGGGAGATATTCGGCCTGGTTGGAGAGAGCGGTTGTGGCAAGAGCGTTACAGCTCAGTCAATCATGTATCTCGTTCCAGATCCACCTGGAAGAATAGTTAGCGGAAAGATATATGTCGGCAACGTAAACATGCTGACGGGCCTGGAACGGCTCGCAAAGATCACCATCAAGTCAGAAACAAACGTCAAGATTAAGAGAAACAAGAGGCTGATAAAGAGGCACAATTACCTTCTCTCTAGGATAAGAGGTGATAGAATTTCCATGATATTCCAAGAACCAACACTTGCACTTAATCCAGTAATAAGAGTGGGCGATCAGATTTCAGAAAACATTCTCCTACACCTCAAGGTTGAGTTGGCCAATGCCATTCTCAGGAGAGAAATGGCGACTAGGAAGGATTACGAGTCATTCGTGCAACGCGCATCGTCAATCAGCGACAAGGAACATAGAAGAAGAGAGATACGCGAATGGTGTGAGAGCTATTCTATCTCTGATGCAGAAGAACTCGTAAGAAACATCTTTCTAACTTACCAAGACCCCGACTCAATAATCAAGAGCCTGGAATTTATTGTTAACGAGAGAAAGAGTGGTACAAACATAAATAGACTTGCCAGGGCACGGGAATACTACATATATCAGGAAAAGGAGTTCGAAGCCACTCTCAGGCTGATGGAGGCTGAGTCGAACAAGAACCAGGACGAGATAGATCGGGCGAAGGAAGCCCTAACCGAGATTAAGAAGGAAAGAGGCGCTTTCTCTTCTTTCAGAGTAATGTACAGGTTGATGCGAGGGAGAATCGAAGCACCACTAAAAGATGCAGCAAAGAGGAGGGTCATAGAACTCCTCACTCTCGTCAACATCTCCGAGCCAGAAAGAGCTGCTGTCTCATATCCTCACGAACTGAGCGGCGGAATGCAGCAAAGAGTAATGATAGCAATGGCTCTAGCCAGCAGTCCGCAGATGCTCATAGCGGACGAGCCCACAACTGCTCTCGATGTTACTACGCAGGCGCAGATACTCGATCTTATACGCAACCTCAACAGGCAGATAGGATCATCTGTACTCTTCATTACGCACGATCTTGCGGTAATTGCCCAGATGTGTAGTAGGGTTGGCGTTATGTATGCTGGCAATGTGGTCGAAGAGGCAGATGTAAACACCATTTTCGATAATCCTAAGCATCCCTACACGATTGGCCTCCTGAGGGCCCTTCCCAGGGCAGACAGAATAGCCGGGAAAATGGTCAAACTTGATACAGTGGCAGGGACGGTTCCAAATCTTATAACTCCGCCAACAGGTTGCAGATTCCATCCAAGGTGCAAGTTCAAGATGGACATCTGCGAGCAAAAGAAGCCGGAGCTGGATGATCTAGGAGGCGGGCACAAGGTGGCTTGCTTCCTCTATCAAGAAGCAGGGGGTTCGGCTCAATGAACGACACAGATGCCAACAACGGAAGCATTCTTCTCTATGTTTCTCACCTGAAGAAGTATTTTGATATTTCTAAGTCTGGATTCAGGGTCACAGGGCACGTGCGAGCGGTGGACGATGTTACCTTTACCCTGAACGGAAATGAAACGCTTGGGGTTGTAGGAGAGACGGGATGCGGGAAGACGACCCTGGGAAGACTGGTATTGAGGCTTCTAGACGCGACCGACGGGGACGTTTATTTTAACTTACCCAGGGATGTACTGGATAAAATAGTCCAATTGGAGAAGGAACTGGAACAGATTAGAGATGCCAAGGATGGAGTCAACAAGGATAGATACGAATCAGTCGTGAAGGAACTCAAGCAAATCAGCAACGAATACTCTCTGACCAGGATGAGTCAACGAAAGTTGAGGAAGTTCAGGAAGGAGATGCAACCGGTCTTCCAGGATCCTTTCAGCTCGCTGGACCCCAGGCAGATCATCAGGGATGTACTGGCTGAGCCGATGAAACTTCTGACAGATATGAAACAGGAGCAGATACACGACAAGAGCATGGAACTAATAAGTGAGGTAGGGCTAAGCGAGGATCACCTCTACAGGTTCCCGCACGAATTCAGTGGTGGACAGAGGCAGAGAATAGGAATTGCCAGGGCCATATCAATCGAGCCTCGACTCTTGGTCCTGGACGAACCCACATCTGCACTTGACGTGTCAGTGCAAGCACAGATCCTGAACCTGTTAAAGGATCTGCAGGTAAAGAAGAATCTGGCGTTCATCTTCATATCCCACCACCTAAACGTCATAAGATTGATGTCAGATAAGGTGGCTGTAATGTACCTCGGAAAGATAGTGGAACTTGCAGATACCGAGAGACTTTTCACCAACATGCTGCACCCATATACTGAAGCACTGCTCTCTGCCATTCCTCTTCCGGATCCCAAGGTTAGCAAGGCAAGGATAATATTAGAGGGTGAAGTGCCAAGTCCTGCAAATCCGCCTAAGGGATGCTACTTCCATCCAAGGTGCAAGTATGCTATGACAAACTGCGGATGGTCCCCGAGAGACATGGTAGTGCCAATGCAGGAACTGCTAGAGCCTCTACGGGTAAAGAGCAGTGACATCCTTCCAACCACCAAGGAAATTCTTACGGATGAATCAAACAATACTGTCGAACTAATATTCGAGAGTGTTGTAACCCCGACGCAATTCGAAACTTTCAAGAGCTTCATCAATGAGGCGGCGGCGAAGCCAAACGGGGTGAAATTCAAGGCGATTACGAGCATAGTAGTCTCGCAGTCCGGTACCTCCATCGTCATGACAATGAGGGATGCAGACGTCCCAACCTTGAAGGAAGTGAAACCAGGACACTACGCTTCTTGCCTCATGTATGAGACGGGAGCTGAAACGACCGGAATCAGAGGAAGTAATGTCGGTAAGGCCGCGAGCTAAGGTTCGTGAACTTACAGATGAGAACGAAGGGATTACTTCTAAGGACTTGACGAAGAAGCAGCTTGTTCTGTACATCTTTAACGATTTCTTGAAGGGGTCTTACATAATTGGTTGCCTGTTCCTTGATGGACTCGTAATTCTGTATCTATACTATTTCATTCCATCTAGCTATCTAAGCAGGGGAGTTTTGACTAACTCGACGTACAAGGACATCATCTTGGGATTGTTGATACTATCTCTTGAAGCATTGGTGATTTTCTATCAGTTCAAGGGGTATCGCAGAATTTGGCCAAAGGGGTCCCTGTTTATAGGGCACAAAATAACTCAAAAATTGGAAGATGACTGAGTCTCCGGCAAAATCGAGATAGTAGAGGAAAGGACGACGATTCTCTATAACCATTGGCTGGGACAAAATTCCCTATCAGAACCCTGTAAAATCGTGTTGGCTATCAATAAAAAATTATTAATCATAATTTCAATTACGCAGCAGTGAGTGGAATCAAGGTAGTAGTCCACAAGAGTTCTACGCTCAGGCAGCGGTTTCTACGAGTTTGGAAGGATAAGAGGTTCATCACGATCTTGGTGGTTCTAATAGTAGGTTTAACTTTCCTCTTTCTCTCGCAAGAATATCACCCAACAATCTACACGAATATTGGTGGATATAGCCTTCAGACGGTAAATTCAAAGTCAAATCAGACGTTCCAATTCAGTACAGACAAGAACTACAATACAGTAGTCAACGTTTCCTTCCCCGCCCGGAATGGTATCAGATATTTCATTATGATAAATGCTTCCTACTTAAAATACGGCGTTGTGACCCTCCTTTACTATCCGGACGGTTCAGGTTATCAGAATCACAGCTTCGAATTCAATAGATCTAATCCAGGAGCGACTGGAAGCAATTACGTGATAAACATAATCTCTACAAATGGGAAATCATTCCCTGTAAATGTCTCTTATACAATCGTTATTCCAAACAGGGGTAATACTAACCCCTTGGTCCAGACAGCAGGTCTAGTACTCCTAGTGGTTTCTGTCATAGCGCTTGCAGTTTATTTCACGGTGATGACGTCATACAGGAAGGAGAGAGTGCTCTAGATATCGTTATTTATTAACGGATTCCCGTAGGAAGTATTAGAACTGAAAAATGTTAATTGAAAAATTAAAAATAAAAAAAAGGAGAAAGAAGTATAGTTTACGTCAGTGTCAGGTAG
>CAYMEF010000061.1:0-6544 GCA_964389625.1 uncultured Thermoplasmatales archaeon | reverse complement strand
AATATTCGTAGTGTTCTCTGTCCTGATAATGAGGAAAAGAAAGAAGAAAAATTGAGGTTCTTCCGAGAAATGTATGGGTAATTTTGATCAACAAATAGCAAGGAATGTCATATTTTGATTCTTCCTTGATGGATGTGAGATTCCATCACCCAGATATCATGAAATTATGGTAAACCTTGTGTTTCGTAAGAATGAAAATGAGCGATTTCATCCTAATGCAATCCATTCCTCATTGTTGAAACATTTTTCAAGAATTTATGTTGGAACGGATTCCACTATCCTTCCCTGGTATGGAATGTTCATCCCTTCAAGTATCCTCCTGGCATTTTCGGATTCCGATCTGAGTGTTATCATCCCCTCAGGAACTTTCACGGGGATTGCCTTCAGTTCAGAGAGCATTTCAGATATTGAGGATGCTGTCATCACATCTTTCACAGCCTTCTCAAACAGCCTTGCAATGAGGAGAGAAAAGATGCAAATGGACACATAAGTCTTTGTTTTCTCCTCCTTGCAACGGCATACCTGTTTTACATCAAGGAATGATTTCACGGTTCTGAACGCCCCCCTCCTCTTCCCCTTTCTCAAGATACTTCCCAGTTGTGATACCGATTTCCTATCGAGATAAATTTCAATGCATCTCATCGGAGACTCTGTTCGAATGATGATCAAAAACATGGCAAATAATCACATTGTCATGACACTAAGATATGTATGGTATCGTTCTCCCGAATCCAAAATGTATGGATATTCCTGCGATTGCTATTATTGCGACTATAACTCCTACCGCATAGTAGTCGGGTCTACTGAATCGTACTTCTTCGACGTAGCTTCTTTTCTTGGTTGCCCTAAACCCTCTAGTATCGGCAGAAATTGCTATATCCTTAGCTCCCCTGAGGAGATGAATTATCGTAGGGACAATAGCGTTCATCCCCCCAATCAGCATGTAAACAGGCCTCAGGTATTTCGAATGTCTTGACCCTAGTCCCCTCATCATCTGTATTTTTATGGATTCATCGAGATAAGTAAACACCATCGGAATTGACTTCATTCCGACCATTAGGGAGAATATGACTGAGTCGGGAATTGAGGCTTTGTGGAGTGTTCGGAGTATCTGGGAAGGAGTATTAGTCATCACCAACAGGAGGGCGGACATCATTATTGCGGAAGTTCTGAAGGATATCTGGAGACCATATTCGAGTGCCTGGAGGGTGAGCTGATGTTGGTACCCCATAACAGAGAAATAATCCGGCCACGTCCAGATTACTTGGGGATGATATCCTGGAAACGCAACGCTCAATATGCTTGAGCTCACAAATGGTGCATACCCCCACGCGGTGCCCACTACGGTCGCAATAACGAACAGCGCGCCTATCATCGCTTTCCTTCCTCCATTCCTGAGACTGAGATAGGAGACAAGAATTGCCACAGTGAGGAGAGCACCAAACCACCAGATAGTAATCGCTGCAACAATCATTACTGTGACCGAGAGAGCGATTTTTATCAGCGGGTTAATTCTGTAAAGAAGAGTGTTGTAGGGTTCATACGACGTAATCTCCTTGAATCCCCTTATTCCTATTGCAGCTAAAATGAGGTAAAGTGGCGCCCCGACTCCAAAGAGAAGAATAGACAAACTGATAAATTCAACCAACAAGTAATTCATTCTCAAACCTCAGACTGAATTCGGAAGGAGGAACTATACCATAAATCTCTGAATTAGCAAAAACATTCTCAGGGGTGCCTTGGAGTACAATTCTGCCGAAATCCAAGACCGTCACCCAGTCAGCGAACTCATACACAAATCTGGAATCGTGAGTGACTATGACGAAGGTGTATCCCAATCCCTTCAGCTGGACCAGCTCTCTTCCAAGATTTTGCTTGTGCATATAATCCTGACCGGAAGTAGGTTCATCCAGCAGGACTACCTTCGCACCTGAGGCCAGCATAGCCGCCATTGCCACACGTCTCCGTTGCCCCTGACTCAGGGTGAGAGGGTCGGACTTTTCATACTCGGACAGACTGAATATCCCTATCAGATTATCGATCAGACTATCGACTCCATTCAACTTCCGAACCCTTTTGGAATAATTGAGTTCCTTCTCTACTGTTGAGTTTACAAGCATCAGATCAAAGCTCTGCGGCAGGTATCCCAGGTAACGCCCGGCAACATCAATTTTGGGATTCATCAATTTCTGACCCCCTATTTCCAGAACCACATTAGTGTCTGCTTGATCTTTGTCGATGAATCCTGCTATCCCCTTGAGCAGAGTGCTCTTACCTGCACCGTTTTTTCCCATCACCCCGTGGATGGTACCGGTCCTGGACGATAATTCTGTCATCAGGCTAAAATTCCCTTTGTAGGAAACATTGATTTTCGCTCGGAAAGCAACGGGACCCCCAACTGAGCGAATTCGTTCCCTGGGAAGCATTCCCCGTTCGCGGGCGATTCTCCTTACATCATCAAGGTTGTGCGCCTCTATCCCAAGTTTGTTGGCTATCAGAATATGAGACGGGATCTCTATTCCCAGATCAATGAGGCTGTGGGCTTCTTCTATCAGCCTGTCCGTCGGCCCATCAAGCACTATCCTTCCGTTATCTATGATTACTATCCTGTCAACAAAGGGGAGGACCCGCTCGACTTTGTGTTCCACTATTATCATTGTCCTCTTTCCTTTTTCATTCTTGAGGAAATTGAATATCTCTCTGGTTCCTTCCGGATCTATGCTTGATGTTGGCTCATCAAGCATCAGTATTCTCGGATTCATGGACATCACTGAAGCGAGAGCGACCCTCTGCATCTCCCCCCCAGAAAGCTTAGTCGTCTCCCTTCCGCGAAGTGATTCTATTCCTGCCAGACGGATTGCTTCTTCCATCTTCTCTAAGATAGACTCTTTATCTAAGCCGAAGTTCTCAGGGCCAAACGCGACCTCTTCTTCCACCTTGTAGTTCATAACCTGCCTTTCTGGGTCCTGTAACAGTGTACCAACGGTCCTTGATATGTCTGGGACTCTGGTCCCGGATACCGGTTCTCCAAATATATACACCTCCCCCTTGCGGTTCCCGTTCATAATGTGAGGTATAACTCCGTTGATACACTGAGCCAGGGTCGATTTTCCGGATCCGGACTTACCAGTTACGAGTACGCTTTCTCCCTCAGAAACAGAAAAGGAAGGAATAGCCAATGAAGGCTTCCTTGAACCCAGATATCGAAATTCCAGATTTTCTATATCGATCGCGTTCATTGTCCCAGCACCCTGGAGATTCTAACAGCTATGAGCCCTGCTATAATACCAAATATTATGTTTCCGGGCAGGGAAGCAAAGAAGCTGAAGATGATGGACTGCCAGTTGACTATTCCTCCATATAGGAATGGACTGAAGAAGCCAGGATAGAGAACGTTGCCCGGAATCGCCCAAAGAAGCCCTATGAATCCTCCCGTTACTGCAGGTACAATTAATGCGCGCCTGCTCAATGACGCAAGGGCTTGTTTTGCAGCTTGCTTACCTTCTTCGATCTTTGCACCGATCCCGAAGAGATGCCCCTTGGTTACAGCTATAATGACATCCACGAAGAGTCCGTAAGTGAGGGTCTCATAGACTGTGTAGATAGGTTCTCCTCCAAAGCCATAATGGAAAATGTCACCAAGAAGATTGAAGATGAACATGGTGAGCATCCCCGTACCAACCTTCCTTACAAGGCCAGCGATAACTAACACAATTAATATTCTCCCGAAAAAACCAAAACCTATGTACGCTGTCGCTCCTGCAGGAACGAACTTATCAAGGAAAGGACCTATGAAGAACTCCCAAACCACAACAAACGCAGACCCTACGCCAATGTAGACGAGATCTACAGTCTTGAATTTCGGTTCCCCCCCCGTTTTCCTTGAGAAGGCAAAAACGAATACCAGCACTGCGACAAAGTACACGACGACAATTTCCCAAGGGATCATCCCAGGGCTGTTCAGATACCCGCCGATACCATTGAATCCCATTCTAACCGATTTCAAGACCTTTTGTTCTTGTTAAATCCTTTGAAAATAGAATAGGTTGCGCTATTTACGATACATGGTAATATATACAATAAGATGGTAAAACATAGATAAAAAACAACCGTCATTCAGCAGTGAGACCTATGCTGAAGACCAGTTCCGCCGAATATCCGACTCTTATTTCAGAACTGGACGCAGTTTTCGTCGATCTTGACGATACCATTGTCGATTATAGATATCCGTGCATAGTCGGTCTTGCACAGGTGAGGAAAGCTGTCCCAGTCCTCCACAAGGTGGATGTGGGTACACTGGATCGCGAATTCAGGGAAATTCTGAGAAGCGACTTCCCTGCCCTCCTTGATGGTGAAATGACAGAGGAGGAGGGGAGGATCAACAGGTTTATGAAGATAGTGAGAAAGCATGGGGGTTACATACGCCTAAAAAAGGCAGCTCAACTTGACAAATTATTTATGGACGGATTCTGGAACACAAGATCTGTAATGGAAGGAGCAATTGAGCTACTTCATATGTGCGAAACAATCGGCATTCCAGTAGTAGCTATTACCAACGGAAACGACCGAATCCAGAAAACTACCCTGGATAAGCTAAATCTTAGGAGGTACATCAAGCTACTTCTGACCCCTGTAAACTCAGAAGAAATGAAGCCAAATGTGGGGCTCTTTCGGAGAGGATTGGATTTCACGGGAGCGAGCAGAGAGAGAACCGTAATGATCGGAGATACTTGGCAGCAAGATGTTCAAGGCGCATTGAATACTGGAATTATTCCAGTATGGGTAAACAGGGGGAAAATTCTAAAACCTGAACAACGAGATGTCCTTGAGGTTGACTCGCTAACTAGAATCACATGCTCATTAGAATGAGGAGGAGTTATGTTCACGCCGGATAGAATCAGATTTTTTCAGGACACAATTGAGCTTTACAAGTCGAATGAATACGAAGGATTGATCAAGCCCGCATTCAATAAGGGTTCCGTGGCGGACATCCCCAACCTTCTTAAGAGAAATCTCGGTCTGAATACTGGTAAGGCTGTTCCATCTTTGTTGAGAGATTCTAAAAGGGAGGCGGAGCATATGATTTTTTTCCTCATAGATGGGCTTGGCCAAAACACCCTACTCCGAGCTCTTTCAAATTTTGAAACACGTCACCTTAGAGATTTCATTCAAAATGCAGACTACGTTCCTGTTACCAGTTTGTTTCCTTCCACCACATCAACTGCCACTGTGACTTACCATACTGACATCCACCCGATTGACCATGGGATAATTGGATACACTTCATATTTGCAAGAAATTGGAACAATCTGCAACATGATCTCGTTATCACCAATAGGAAGGGATGAAATCTCTATAATAGATGAGGGCTGGAAGATACCAGAAGTTGAGAAAAGGGGGACAATTCATCAGGAACTGGACAGTAATGGAGTGAAGTGCTATAACCATATACCCAATTCGCTAGCGCAAACCGGATTGACCAAAGTTACGAGTAACGGAGCAACAACAAAGGGATATTTTTCTGTATCGCACATGCTCAATACGGTCAGAAAGGAAATTGAAAACTCAACTTCGAAGAGTCTTCATTTTTGCTACGTCCCCACTATTGACAAGCTTTCACATAAAATAGGTCCATACACGGAAGATGTAGCGGTAGAGATAGACGCGCTTTTCCACATGATAAGGGAATTTCTAATAGAAAGGTTGGAAACAAGAGAGGGAGTGGGAATTTCAATTTCAGCAGATCACGGTCACATTCCAATTCAACACGCAAGGGTGAGGGATGTAAGGTCTGATTTAGAGCTATCTGGCATGCTAATGTTACCTATTACGGGTGACATCAGGGCTCCAATTCTTCGCATAATACCGGATATGAAAGATCAAGCGATTGAACATCTTGACAGAAAATACGGTGAAAACTACGTTGTGGCTTCTTCAAGTGAACTTATAGCAAAAGGATTTTTTGGGTCTAGCCAAGAAGGATTGAAGAATACGGGAAATTTTGGTGACATCATTCTTCTACCCAAGAAGGAAGTGGGACTGATGGATTCAAAACTCGGAATTCTTGATAAGAAACTCTACGAGTTCGAAATGGTGGGAATGCATGGCGGTCTAAGTGAAGAAGAAATGCTTGTTCCGTTGATTACGACTTCAGTTGGAGAAAAATAGCTTGATTTTGTCGTGTTTGATTGCAATGTATCCTTATCAGTTAACATCTATGTTAAGAGGGGTACCGTTCAAAGGCATGTGCTGTTTCTCTCAATTCTGGACAAAATGAAGAAATAATTATGATATAGAATGAGGCGGAGGTTCTCCAGGGAGAAGAAACCCCTATCCAGGATTATAGCGACAGCGGAGATCATGGGCCTCAGGAAATCCACTATCCTGCGAAGGGTGACAACATCAGGTATGCTTCCCGGATAGAGGTCGAAGAAGAGAGGGATACCCCTATCTTTCTCCATGACCATGCTGAGGTTTATCTGCTCGAGATCGGGATGATCTTTTGATCTGCCATACTCGAATATGTTCATGGAAGAATGGGAAG
>CAYMEF010000060.1:0-6548 GCA_964389625.1 uncultured Thermoplasmatales archaeon | reverse complement strand
CTAGAATAGGTTTCAACAAACTGGAGATTAAACACTACGTCAACGAAAAGACACAGGATTACATACCAGTATCTCGCTAGATCCTCTCTGACCCACCTCTTCCTGCTCTTACCTGATTCTTCTATCCCCTCTTTTCTTTCTTCACCCTCCAGCTTTTGAAATATCGGCACTTTATTTTCTCTCAGTTTGCTTTTGCTGCTGGGTGAGGGACTTTTCTCCAGAGGATATCTCATTTGCAAGATGGCATGCGACGAAGTGCCCGTTTGCATTTCCCTCCAGCAACGGCTCCTTTTCCTCACATATTTTTTCTGCAAACCTGCATCTCGTATGGAATCTGCATCCAGAAGGCGGTTTAGCTGGTGATGGGACGTCCCCGCTCAGAAGCAGGATGTCTCTCTTTCTCTCAGGATCGGGAATGGGTATTGCAGAAAGCAGAGCCTGGGTATAGGGGTGAATAGGATTCTTGAAGAGATCGTCGGTTCTTGCCTCCTCGACAATCTTTCCGAGGTACATCACCACCACTCTGTCACTTACCGCCCTGATGACAGCTAGATTGTGTGTGACGAACAAGTATGTTATACCGTACTTCCTCTGGAGGTCCTTCAGGAGGGAGAGAATCTGCGCTTGTACCGATACATCCAGAGCTGAAGTCGGCTCATCGAGAACGATGAACTCTGGACGTATGGATATCGCCCTTGCTATTGCAATTCTCTGTCTCTGACCTCCGCTGAATTCGTGAGGGAACCTGAACAGATGGTCCTTGTTCAGTCCCATCTCACTAATGGTAGAAAGAATGTAGTTCTGCAACTCATACTTCTTCATCTTCTTTCTCTTGCCTTCTTCTGTTGGAATTCCGTTGATGGTCAGAGGTTCAGCGATTATGTCCTTGATCATCATTCTCGGGTCGAGTGAAGAGACCGGATCCTGGAACACAATCTGAACGCGCTTTCTGAAGTCACTTCTCTTCCTAGAGTTTCTAAAAATATCATTCTCTTTTGCCTCGGCTATCAGCTTCTTTTCTAATCTTTTGATTTCTGAAGGTATTCTCGTATTGAAGCTTTTGTACAGCTCTTCAACTTGAGCGACCAGCGTCTCATCTGGTTTATAGAATAGTAATCCCGCGGTTGGCTCTACCAGATCGAGGAGAATCCTTCCGAGTGTTGTTTTGCCACATCCAGATTCTCCTACAAGTCCCACGGTCTCTCCTCTGGAGATCTTGATGTTGACATCGTCTACAGCATAGACGTAGCCTACCGTTCTACCTGACACCCCTCCCTTGATCGGAAAATACTTCCTGATTCCAACTCCTTCTATCAGAACTTCACTCATGTGCTAGTCACCTTTCCACTGAACAGGTGGCACTCTACGGTATGTCTGTTAGATACTTCTATTGTTGCGGGTTTCTCTTCTCTGCACCTGTCAAACACAAACGGACATCTCGGATGGAACCTGCATCCTGAGGGTGGTGTGATCAGGTCTGGAACGTTGCCTGTTATGGACCTCAGTTCCTTGCTGGGATCGTCTACACGCGGAATCGATTTGAGGAGACCAATTGTGTATGGGTGCTTCGGATTCCTGTACAGTTCCTTTACCTCTGCAGTTTCAACAATATTCCCCGCATACATGACTGAGACCCTATCACACATCTCGGCTATTACTCCCAGGTCGTGAGTTATCAATACAATGGATGTACCAATTTCAGACTGCAGATTGCGCAGCAGTTGAAGTATCTGGGCTTGGATGGTGACATCGAGAGCGGTGGTTGGCTCGTCGGCTATAAGAATCTTCGGATTGTTTGCGAGTGCAATTGCTATTGTCACTCTTTGAAGCATCCCTCCTGATAGTTCGTGAGGGAACGATTTGAGAATACCACTAGGATTTGAAATATCCAAGGATTCCAGCAGTCCAAGTGACTCTCTCAGAGCTTCCAACAAGATCGGGTCTCTAACTTTCCTCTTCATCTTCTTTGAAATTCTGATGAAGTTTACCTTCTTTAACTCCCTTGCGAGTTTCTTGACGATATCTACCTGCTCCTCTTCGCTGACGTTTGAAAGGAGTCGATTTTCAAGGGCATCAATTTCTTCTGATTTTGAGATAATATCATCGAATTTCGACTTGTGCTTAGAATAATACTTTGCAGAATCCATCAGGAAATTCAGGTGAAGGTTTCTTGACTCCTCTCCCCTACGATTGTGTTTTATCTTCTCTATTTCCTCTCCGAGTAGGTCCTTTATTGGAGAGATTTCACCAGATTCTTTCCACTTCTCTAAATCCTGCAAGTGTTCAGCTGCAGATTTCACTATCTTCAACATTCGAGTCCTTGTGTGAAGCAATAGAGTCTCAACGATCTGGTCCTCAACGGTATAAACGGGATTCAGCGCAGACATCGGCTCTTGGAAAATCATAGAAATGTATTTTCCACGTATCCTGCTGAAGAAGTATTCGTTCTGTCTAATGACTCTGAAATTTCGTTTTATCTTTGCTCTTTTACCAATAGTGATTTTCGCTTCCTGTTCTAGATTTCTGAGCAGGTTGAGGTTACCCATCATTATCTGCCCTTGCACTATCCTGCCCGGAGGATCGGGTATGAGTCTGGCGATACTGTAAGCAGTAACCGATTTTCCGCATCCAGTTTCGCCCACCAGTCCGAGTACTTCTCCTTTTCCAAGAGTAAAAGAAACGTCTTCCAGAGCCTTGACGACTCCCTCATAAATGAAAAACTGAGTCTTCAAATTCTTAACTACCAGAGCTTCGTCTATCTTAACACCCCCCTTAGTATGGAATCAAGCGCGTCCTTCAAATTATCACCTATGTTGTTAGCGTATCCTGGGCTGGAGTCATTTTCCTTAATACGTTCTTCTGCTACACTCTCAAGTGACATTCTACCAAGGATCGTCGTCCGAGTTCCCCAGTCGCATTTTTCATAGTCACCTTCATGTAGGCATCTTGGGTTATTCTTGATGCACGATTCTAGATCATATCAGTTGAAGACGACTCCGAAACAATTAACGTTTCCTCTCACATAAATTTAACTATCGCAATCCTCCGTCAGTTAGAAAACACGCTGACTACGGCGTTTTCTTCGTAAGAGCGCTTTGAAAAGTGAACAGATTACCTAGGTGATTTAAGTTTCAACACCGGATGAAAGGTTTGCCGCTGAAAATATGATCTTCTAAACCTAGTGAAACTTGGAAAAAGTATTGTTTTATTCGACTACGTTCTGTTTTAATTCCACGTAAGGATAATCGGATGAAATAGTCATCTTGGCATTGAGAGGTATCAGCATCTGGTCCTCTCCGTGCCCGAACGGAAGGCCAAAGATAGATGGCCTCTCTAGTTCTTCGATGTATTGCTGAATTATGTCTTCGATGTTAGGCATGGGTTCCTCCATCTCGTTTATTTGCTTGAACTCTCCGAATGCGAAACCGCGGAATTTCTGGAGCATTCCTGTAAGTTGCATTACAGAGAAGTACCTGTCCAGATCACCAGAGGTTATGCCAGTATCTTCGCTGAAAAGAATTCTCCCTTCCGGATTTGGATAGAATGGTGTGCCTATGAGTGATGCGCCCACAGAGATGTTTGTCCCCAGCGACTTGCCGTGAACCTTGCCCTTGAATATGTACTTTACAAACACGTCCACGAATACAGAAAGATCGTTACTCTTTCCAGACAGAACGTTGATGAAATTCTTGAATACCGTGCTATTGTATTCGTCTGGATCTGAAGCCGGCATTGGTCCGTGGAAAGTCACGAGTCCAGATAACTTGTTCAGCGCAAAATGTAGCGCTGTGATGTCGCTATAACCGACGAAAATCTTCGGATGGTCCCTGACAAGATCGTAGTCCAGGTATGGCAATATGTGAATTGAGCCGTACCCGCCTCTGGCGCACAATATCATTTTGATATCGTCGTTCTTGAATGCCTCATTGAATTCCTTTGCTCTTTCTATTTTTGGAGCAGCCAGAGAATTCCTCTGTACTAACTTCCTTATGTTTCTCCCGAGGACCAGCTTGAAACCCATCTTTGTAAGTCGGTTGATAGACAAAGATAATTGTTTCATGTCCGGTGCGCTCGCAGGGGCAATAACACCAATGGTATCTCCTTCCTTGATTTTTGCTGGAATGACTGTCTCTTTTATTTCCCTGTACTTGAAATCGTTTTTTAGTGCTTCTCCCGAAATCAACATGGTCCTCATTAGACTTTTTTTATTAATATACTTTCCAGGGATGGATTATATGGCTGAAAGTACAAATCAGATCCGATCTGTATAGCAACATTCTCGAATCGAGTTTCCGTCATCAACTGGTGCATCAGTACGAATTTTTACCTCTTCAATTTTGGGTCGGTTACATCTCTGATTCCATCTCCCAGAATGTTCAGGGCGAGCACGAATATCAGTAGCACCACACCCGGTATGGCGATGGTCCAGGGATAATTGACGATTGTCTGAATCCCACCCGCACCTTCGGTAGCGAGACTTATTATGCTCCCCCACTCTGCCAAGTTCCGTCCCGCAAAACCAAATCCAAGGTAATCAAGGGATGCTAGCGTGAGTATCACATTACCAAAATCTAGTGAAATTTGGACCCAGATTGGATAGATCGAGTTTGGTATTATGTGCCTGATTACAGTTCTGATTGAAGAAGCTCCGGCAGCAACCGATGCTTCAACGTACTTCTGTTCTCTGACGGTGAGTACTTGGCCACGAACGAGCCTTGTGTAGTAGGGCCACCAGACTATCACGAGCGCCTCTACCATCGAAGTCAGAGTCTTTCCAAGAACCAATAGGAGTGCGACTGCCAGAACAATGAACGGAATAGACAGGAATATGTCAGTAACCCTCATGATCACATCGCTTGTTCTTCCGCCCATATAGCCTGCTATGCTTCCCAGGATGGTTCCAATAGCGGCTCCACTGAACACAACAAGAGCGGAAACCCCCAGATCTATTCTAGCCCCCTTTAGGACACCATTGAAGATATCATAGCCTCCATAAGTGGTACCGAACGGGAAAGCCGGTTGAGGGGGGAGTGGGGTACTGTAGATGTAACTGCCTTTCCAGTAAAGAACCTCTCTCATTATTGTAGGATTTCCTCCAGCTATTATGGGCCCAACTATTGCCACTATGATATAGAATACCACGATCGCTAGGCCCATCGTTGCTAGCGGACTCCTTGTCAGGAAATACATCGTTTTTATCGACTGAGTAAACCTTGACTTTATCGAACTGACCATTGCTGAATACGTCAATCCAACCTCACCCGCGGATCCAGATAAGAGTAAACGATATCTACGGTCAAGTTAGCAATCACTATGACTATCGTGAAAACAAACGTCGTCGCCATAACAGATACCAGGTCGGAATTTGCAGCCGCTGTAAACAACCATTGTCCCATTCCCGGCCACCCAAACACGTATTCCGTAACCGTGACACCACTCAGTAGTCCTGCAATAAACAGTCCCAGTACTGTGGTCGTAGCTCCGTACGCATTTCCTCTCGCATGTTTCTTGATAACAAAATCTTCTAACATTCCCTTGGCCCTCGCAGTTCTGATGTAGTCCTGATTGAGCGCTTCCAGCATGCTTGATCGCATGAACCTGACTATCACTCCGAACGAAGTGAGAGCCACAGTAAGTGCAGGCCAGAAAACGTGTTTAAGACCATCCAAGAATGCGGGAATATCCCCGTATAATAGCGTGTCTATCAACATGAATCCCGTAGGTTTCGAAAGACCCGCGGATGTTGCTGAATCGACCCAGGGTTGGAGGTTACCGTTGGCTTGGAATGCGTACTTTTGAAAGTTCAACTGACCCGCAGTAATGATCTGGAACCAGTGTGGAAAGGGGCCGTTCGGTCCGACAAAAATGAGTATCAAGAGACCGAGCCAGAAGGTAGGAATCGAAACTCCAACCATGGCAGTTAGTCTGGTCAGATGATCCACCGCTTTGTCCCTCCTTACCGCACTTAGCACTCCAAGCGGGAGTCCAAGAAGCATTACAATAATGCTTGCGAGAACTGAAAGTTCAGCGGTCGGTGGGAATCTTCTCAAAAACTCGACGAAGACAGGAGTTCCTGCATCGACCGGCTCAGTTGGAGAAAGGAATCCCCAGTGTCCTGTGAAGAGATTGACAAGATAGTAAAGGTATTGTATGTAAATAGGACCATTGAGATGTAGATCCTTAATGACGATGAGCTTTGCTGTCTGGGTACGCACCTTTCCGAGATAACCTGCGATGAGCATGCCAACGTCGACGTGAGACAGGTAGAAGGTGATCAAAGTCACGCCGATTATGACTGGAATTAATAAAATTAATCTCCGAATAATATAGACATAGAGCTTCAAACGAGATCAGCATACCAACCACGAGTAGATACTACTTAAGCATTTCTGAGAACCGATTTACATCACAGTCTGATGCAATTCAAAGAATGAATTTTTGAGAGGGATTGATGTGTAAGAAATCGACCGAAGCGATGTTGTCCTGAATAATGTGCTGTGTTTAATGAATCAGGCTCCCGTCCCTCTCTCTCCTGATCTCTACCTTCT
>CAYMEF010000059.1:0-6656 GCA_964389625.1 uncultured Thermoplasmatales archaeon | reverse complement strand
CGTCTAGAAGTATCTTCAGCAGGAGATCGTATTTCTTGGGGAAGAGTTTCATTCCGCCCGCAGAGATGCTGTAAGTCTTCTTGGGTCTCCCCACCTTTGTCTTTACGAACTTGGATTCAACATATCCCATGCCCTCGAGCATGATGAGATGTTCCCTAATTGCGTTGCTCCTTATGTTGAGTTTGTCGGAGAGTTCATAGATCACTCTAGGCTTCACGAGCAGTTCTTCAAGAATTCTCCGTTTACTGGTACCAAGAGTCGCGATCTCTTCCATTCTACGCTCTTGATTTAAATAGCGTATTTAACTTTTATTGCTTTAGACAGGAAAAAATGTTTAAATAGCATCATTTCATAAGAAAACCAATGGTTCCAGATACGTTGGCAATAAAGAACCTCAGTGTCTCGGTGGGAGACAAGGAAATACTTAAGGACGTCACGATCACAGTAAGATCCGGGGAGATTCACGCTCTCATGGGACCGAATGGGACGGGGAAGAGCACCCTGGCACATACGGTCGTAGGGAGTTTGAGGTACAAAGTCAACAGCGGTCAGCTACTGATAAACGACACGAAGCTCAATAATATGCAGGTTTACGAGAGAGCGAGAGAGGGACTCTTTGTTGCGTTCCAGGAACCCGTATCAGTACAGGGGTTGAGATTCATCAACTACCTGAGAACTGCCTACTCGTCCCTGCACCCAAATGAGAAGTTGGAGTACAAGAAATTCGTTGAGGAAGTCAAGGAACTGCTCAAGTACTTCGGCCTGGACAGCTCTTTCACAGACAGGGGGCTAAACGAGGGTCTATCCGGTGGGGAAAAGAAGAGGATGGAGGCACTCCAGATGCTGATACTCAAACCGAAGTTCATCATTCTTGACGAGATCGATTCGGGACTAGATGTCGATGCTCTCAAGGTAGTATCAAAGGCCATAGCCAGGGCGAAAGAGAACGGTGCTGGCATAATCATAATCACTCACTACCAGCGGATCCTGGACTACATAAAGCCGGATTTCGTCCACGTTCTGATCAATGGCCGGATTGCAGAGAGCGGGAAGGGCGATCTGGCGAAGCTGATAGAAGAGAGGGGCTACGAATATTATAAGGGAGGTGAAATGGATGCAAAAGTTAACTGATGAGGATGTTGACGTAAAGAAACTGAACGAGATAAAGTATGATTTCACTACAAACACGAAACCGGTATACCAGACCGAGAAGGGGCTTAGCAGAAACGTTGTGGAGGAAATATCAAAGGCTAAGAACGAGCCAGACTGGATGAGAAACATCAGGCTCAAGGCACTCGATATTTTCTTGTCTAAGCCTGTCCCAACATGGGGGCCGGATCTTTCCGAACTTGACTTCGATGAGCTGACTTATTTCATAAGACCCGAGGACAGGAAGTCCAACAACTGGGAGGACGTACCGAAGGAGATAAAGGATACCTTTGACAAACTGGGAGTACCAGAGATGGAGAAGAAATACCTGGCTGGATCTGTGGCCCAGCTGCAGTCTGAAGGAGTATACTCTAGGCTGAGGAAGCAGTGGGAGGACAAGGGTGTAGTCTTCATGGATATGGACAGCGCCGTCAAGAAGTATCCATATATAGTCAGGGAACACTTCGGAAAGATCGTCCCGCCATCAGACAACAAGTTTGCAGCCCTGAACACGGCCGTCTGGTCGGGGGGTTCATTCCTGTACGTTCCGAGTGGTGTTCATCTGGACCTCCCGGTTCAGGCCTACTTCAGGATGAATGGAGCGCTTGAGGGTCAGTTCGAGAGGACCTTGATAATCACAGAACCCGACGCCTCGGTCCACTACATAGAGGGTTGCTTGCCAGCAGAAGAACTGGTGAGCAAGGGTGACGCGCTTGTCCCGATAAGCGAAGTTGGAACGTCGGAAGACGTTATGACGCACTCCGGTGTGAGTTCTAGAGTCACCAAGACGTTCGTGAGGCCCTACGATGGAACTATGCTCACTATAACTCCTCTTTCGAAGGGGAATGCGTTCAGGCTTACGGTTGAACACCCTGTGCTCGCAATAAAGAGGACATCCGTCTCTACCTCGAGGAAACCCAGAAATGGCCGGTGGTCTGAGGTATCGACCGAAAAGCTGGTTTCTGCGAAACCCGAGTATATCAGGGCCGACCAGCTGGAAGAGGGAGACTTCATAATTTACGTTGCCCCATCCGAGTCAAGTGACACCGATGAGATGACCCCAGAACTTCTCAAGATTTTGGGACTCTACGCTGCAGAAGGATCTGTCGGCTATGACAGAGGACTCAATACAACTGACATTGCGTTCAGCTTCGGCAGGTCGAGAAAGGAGAAGAACCTGGCAACTGAACTCTACCATCTAATCAGGTCTCTCGGTGAACAGGCGAACTTGACCAAGGTTCATGGTGGATACTATACCGTTTCTTCCTACTCCAAGAAATTGGTAGAACTCTGCCAGACTCACGTAGGAAATGGAGCGGCTGAGAAGAAGCTATCCAAGGTATTGATGGAGCTCCCTCCTGAAAAACAGAAGATACTGCTGGACTACTACCTGAGAGGAGTCGGCAATTTCTACACGAAGAGACCTCTCAAATCTGTAACGGTGAGGGCAACAACCGCTAGCAAGATGCTTGCATTTCAGTTACAGGAAATAATCGCGAGGAACGGCATATTCGCAAGTCTGTCCACAACGAGAGGTGGTGCGGACTCCATTCTGGGAAGGGTCATGAGAAGAAAGGACCAGTTCATCATAGGGTACACACTTAACAAGAGATACTCTCAGGTCAGAAAGGTGGGCAATAATTTCTACGTTCCCATAAGAAAAATAGCCAGAGAGAAGTTCAAGAACAAGGTCTACAACCTGGAAGTGAACAATCAGAATTCTTATCTGGTAAAGGGATTTGCGGTTCACAACTGCACCGCACCAACTTACAGCCAGTATTCACTGCACGCAGCAATTGTGGAAGTCTATGTGAAGAGAGGAGGGAAGATGAGGTACACTTCAATCCAGAACTGGTCGGACAACATCATCAATGGCCCAACCAAGAGGGCATGGGTAGAAGAGAGAGGAGGAATGGAATGGGTCCAGGGCTCCCTGGGTTCCAAGATAACAATGACTTACCCTTCGTCCATTCTAAGGGGAGAGTACGCAAGCACATCTAACCTGAACGTTGCACTGGGGATAGGACCGGTCTGGAAGGACAACGGCGCCAAGGTCGTTCACGCCGCCCCGCACACCAGCTCGAAGGTTGTGGCAAAGAGCATCTCTGGAAGGGGAGGGATGGCCGTCTACAGGGGTCAGCTGAGGATCAATCCCGGGGCTTACTTCTCCAAGGCATCCGTGCAGTGCGATGCGCTCATACTCGATGATATATCGAAGAGCAACACGTACCCTCACAACGAGATACTCGAAGAGAGTGCGTCATTCTCGCACGAGGCATCGGTTGGCAAGATATCAGAAGACCAGGTAGATTACCTGATGAGCAGGGGAATAAGGGAGGAAGACGCAAGGTCCCTGATCGTTCTTGGATTCCTTGACGACGTACTCAAGGAGATACCGCTCGAATATTCCATAGAATTCAACAAGCTCGTAAAACTCGAAATGAACAAGTATGGTGCTGTAGGGTGAGCATAGAGGACATCATCTCAGAGAAGAAGAAGGTGGCCGATGGACTGCCCATCTTTTCCGAACACGACTCTCCGTCAGTGCGCAGCTACACCCCTCTGAAGGACAGCGATCTGCTTCCTTTGCTCCGTTCAACCAAGTCCGGATGCGCCGGAATGCAGAGGAACATAACGACAAACAACGGGTCTCCCTGCAGACTGTTCGGAGGAGGGCCAGTCAGGTTTCTTCCTCTGAACGAGGCCGTCTCCCAGGGACTCATGAAGCCAGAGGACGTCTTCAACGAGGACTATGACAAGATGAGTGCGATCAGCCAGGGTTATTTCAACGACGGCTTCTACCTGGGTATCCCCGAAAGGTACCAAGGGGACAAGATGATCAACGTACTTCACACTGGCGACAGGGACTTCAATGTCAGGAACCTGTATTCGATCGGCAGCAACTCATCTGCAAAGATTCTTGAGAACTATGTCATCACGGGAAACAGCTCCGTCTCTCACGGGACCGTCATAAGGATTGGAGAGAATGCTTCCCTTGACTACTACCTGCTAGAGGACGAAGAGAACTCGGAGCTGAGCTATCTCGAGAGAACGGTAGTGATGGAGAGGTACTCGACGCTGAAGATCCACCATCTCTCGCTTCCAGGCAAGAAGAGCATCTCGAGGTTCAGGATCATACAGGTGGGAGAGCACGCCGAGTCCGGCTACTATGGTGCAGCACTCGGAAAGAAACAGGAGCACCTCGACCTGGAGGTCTTCACAGACCACAGAGCAGTTTACGGAAAGAACGATACGGCCTTCAAGGGAATACTCGGGGCAAAGTCTTCACTCATATTCAGGGGGAACATCAAGATCGCCGAGAGGGCGCTGAACGTTGAGTCATTCCTTATGGCGAATCTGCTGCTGCTCACAAAGGAAGCGGCTGGAAACGCGCTCCCCGTCCTGGAGATATTCAACGGGGAAGTCAAGGCGAAGCACGGAGAATCGGTTTCAAACATTTCAGAGGAACAGCTGGACTATCTCATGAGCAGGGGACTCGACCCGAAAACGGCAAAAAAAGCCGTCATAGAAGGCTTTATAAGTCCCATCATCTATCCACTTCCAGAAGATATTTCCAGGAAGTATCTTCAAATTGTGGAAGAAGTGATAGGTAATGATTAACGCCTATGGTAAGAAAGAAGATTTTCCGATATTTAGGAAAAAAATTAACGGTAAGGACATAGTCTATCTAGATTCCACGGCAACCACCCAGAAACCAAGACAGGTCCTGGATGCGATCGTCAACTATTATGAGGGATACAATGCGAACGTCCACAGGTCTGTCTACAAGCTCGCGGACGAGGCAACTGAACTGTACGAGAGCTCGCGCAACAACGTGGCCGATTTCATAGGTGCGAAGAGCAACGAGATAGTCTTCACGAGAAACACCACCGAAAGCCTCAATCTTCTCTCATTCACCATAGGTGAATCCCTGAAGAGGGGAGACAGGGTCCTGATCACAAAGATGGAACACCACAGCAACATACTTCCATGGATGAGATTCGAGGAGAGAGGAGTGAAGCTCGACTATGTTGACATCGATGAGGAGGGCCACCTCGACCTGGAGGACCTGAAGTCCAAGATAAAGAAAGAGACGAGGATAGTCTCTGTTACTCACCAGTCCAACGTTCTTGGAACGATAAACCCCATAGTAGATATTGGAAAGATAGCGAAGGAGAACGGTTCGACCTTCATCATAGACGCAGCTCAATCGGTTCCCCACATGCCCTTCAGGGTCAGGGAGCAGTATGATTTTGTGGCATTCTCTGGCCACAAGATGCTCGGCCCGATGGGAATAGGAGTCCTGTACGGAAAGTACGATCTTCTCTACGGGATGCCTCCGTTCAACAGGGGAGGGGAGATGATAAGGAATGTGGACTTCCACAGCGTTGAGTTTGAGGACCCTCCGATCAAGTTCGAAGCGGGCACCCCTAACGTGGAGGGAGCAGTAGGACTCTCTGCGGCCATAGACTACCTGAAAAAGATAGGTATGGATGACGTCAGAAACCACGAAAAGCATCTGACCTCGCTGACTCTCAGGAGACTTGAAGAGATGGAGAACGTCACCTACTACGGACCTAGAAACCCCGAAGAAAGGGGGGGAGTCATTGCATTCAATGTTAAGGACTCCAAAAACGTGAAAAGGAATCTCGACAGGAGGAACGTGAGAGTCGACAACTTCTATCACTCCCACGATGTAGCGACTTTCCTTGACGAGAAAAACGTGTACGTCAGATCTGGGCATCACTGCGCCGAACCGCTCACCAAAACCCTCGGACTTACAGGTTCTGCTAGGGCATCTTTTTACGTTTACAACGGCGAAGACGACGTCGACGCATTCATTAACTCGCTCGGTGAGATATAGATGTACACCGATGAGGTCATGGAGCGCTACCAGAATCCGATGAAGAACGGGAGGATGGAAGACTTTGACATCAAGATAGACGAATCATCTTCTACCTGTGGTGACAAGGTCATTCTTTACATCAAAACGAACGGCAGCAAGGTCGAAGACATGAAATGGCAGGGGGAGGGGTGCATTCTGTCCGTCGTGTCCACAGACCTGTTCTGTGAGAACGCCATGGGCAAGGAGATTGAGGCGCTGAGAGCACAGGACGACACTGGATTCGTTGAGAGTTTCCCGATAAAGATTTCACCCGGAAGGTTGAACTGTGTTTTGCTACCCTTGCGTGCATTCCGCAGAGGTACCAAAGAAAAGTAATTTATCGTTGAGGAAATAGGAAGCGGATGCCAAAGGTGTCTGAGCTAGTCTCTTCGGCCAAGGAAGGAAACAGGAGGGACATAGGAAAATTGATCACGATTCTCGAGAACAGGAGCGAGGGATATGCTAGCCTCCTGGACGAGATAAAAAAGGAGAAGACGAGCATATTCGTCGTGGGTATCACTGGACCACCAGGAGTAGGAAAGAGTTCGCTGATCTCCAGGCTCGCAGCGGAGTTCTCAAAGAGAGAGAAGCTTGCAATAATAATGATAGACGCAACTTCCCC
>CAYMEF010000058.1:0-6708 GCA_964389625.1 uncultured Thermoplasmatales archaeon | reverse complement strand
ATTAAACCAAAATCAGGATTTCACCATTCCTGCTGGTTCCAGGCCCATTATCATCTGGATGAGGTTTTCAGCAGCTTGCGTCTTCAGCGCACGCATTGATTCGTCAGTTATATAAGTGCAGTGAGGAGTTGCAATTACTGTTTTCATTTTCAACAACCTGTTCGAAACCGCTACTGGTTCTTTCTCAAAGACATCCAGAGCGGCTCCGGCAATAATGCGGTTGTCGAGTGCTTTGATCAGATCTCCCTCCCTTACTATCGCCCCTCTTGCGGTGTTAATCAAGTAGCTTGTCCTTTTCATTTTACTGAGTATTGAGTAATCAAACAATCCTCTTGTTTCCTCCGTGAGTGGAGTATGAATTGATACGAAATCAGCCTCCTGAAGACCATCCTGCAAGGATACTCTTGTTGCGTCCTCCTCGGTGTCGTACACCTGGTTATCATAGAACAGGACCTTCATTCCCAGTCCCTCTGCTTTCTTGGCAACGCTCTTTCCTATCTTACCATACCCAACTATGAACAGCGTTTTTCCGCTGACTCTTCTTGGAAGTTCAACAGAGGACCTATCACTCTTCTGGCTATATTTCAAACGTTTTTCGAGTGATTCGTATCCCCAAGCGTGACCGTAAAATGATTTTCTAGCCTCATCTATTTTTTTTGAAAACATGAGTATGGACATTATCACAAATTCTGCGACTTCATCGTTACAGTAGTCGGGTACCCTGGAGATCTTTATCCCTTTCCCTGTGGTGTATTTGAAATCTACCCTGTCATAGCCGCCGCCATAAATCGAAATATACTTCAAGTTTGGCATTTTGTTTATGAAATCTGCATCAATGGTCGTGTAAATTTGTGATAGAACTCCAACCGTATTCGACAGGACTTCATCGTCCAGACTTTCGAGCCTGTAATTCGTTTCTCTTATGTTGAATTGCGGCAACTGTTCGGAAAGAATCTCCATTTCAGTTTCGTGGGATGGGAACTCTTCGTCAACGATCAAGATCTCTTTCATTTTTGTCCCTAGACTGTGAATCTGAGTTCCCTTTCCTTAACTGAAAGGTATACAGATTTTGCATGCTTGAGTTCTCTGAATGTTTCTCTGTCAATCCCAGTTGCAAGGGTCACTTCTGATACGAAAGCAGCAGAGACCATTGTAGGTTCAGGACTCAAAATTACTAACCCTGCAGGCGTGTTGTGATGCAGCTTGAGTTGGTATAGTCCGTCCACTTGGACAACGGAGCTACCCTTTCCTGAAGACAGGACTACTATCTTGTTTCTCAGAGCCTTGCCTTCCATTGGGTGGCCTTCCTCTATGACCTTTGAAGTCTCAGGGTCGGTAAGATAGAAATTGAACGGTGCTTCTGAGTATACCACTTCTCCATGAACATCTGTAGAGCCGACGACCTTGCACCTCACTGTCCTTTCGCTTTGGCTCATGTGTACCCCCTCACTCCTGCCTCAACTAGTTCAGGAATGTCGAGAATTGTAAACTTCTGATTTCTTCTTGCACGGTAATAAGCTGCCTTTGCAGAATTTGTCGCTCCTATCTTGCCCTCCACAAATTTGAATACTGGCTCGTCCACGCAGCTATCTTTCAATATACTTACCCCAAGAGAATTCAGTTTGGCCATCATTCCATTGGCTCTTAAAAGTTGGAAGTTCACTCCTGAGGTGAAAATTAGAAAATGAATTCCCTCCTTGACTTTTCTGCTGCCAAGCAGATCGTAAACCGCATTTATCTCGCGGACTGTTGAGTGAGGGCAACCCATGAATATAGAATTTATTTCGCCGTGGTAGCTTGAAAACTCTCTCTTTGTCGCTTCTAGTTCCTTGTCATCGATCTGAATTTTCGTCAGACCATCTTTCAGGCGATCGTGGTGCTCGAATTCTTTAGCTTCTGGAGTGATTCCAGAAATGTGATACATTGATACCGCATTCGACGTATTTAGGAGAGCTCCGAAATCCCTCAAGGCCTCAGGGGTGGGTGAACTGGATATCCCTCTTATAAATGGTATCATATTTGACTCCATTCTCTCTCCCAAGTGCCAGCCTAACATGCCCAAATCAAAGTCATTCTTGATGTCAGCGTGAATGTCTACTAACAAATTGGGAGCTCTGTTCTCCTTTAGATGTAGGCCAAAATTAGGGGTCTTGCCTATGATACCTGCAGCAAGCGCACTAACAGATGATTCCCTGTTTGACATAGCCCCATAAACAGAATTGACATACGGGGTGGCACTGGATTCGGAGAAGGAGATGTGTTCACCGAACTTCGGTGGGTCTCTTTCTACGTAAGGAGTACAGCTAAAGCTCTTGACGACCTTGAGCCTGTTACAGGCGTCTACTGTGCTGTTCAACAAAGCCATGTCATTGTCCGTGAGATTGACATTGAATTGTTTCCTTAACTGAGGGTCCCAGGCAGGATTCGTCGTAACTGGTACCTTAGTCTCAGCCCCACCTTCTGCAAGTCTTTTAGCAAAATACAGGTCCCCTTCCTGACCACTCAGAGCCCAGTGTGCTCTTGTTATAGGAATTAATTTGTCAGCATCAAATACCTCTCCCAGAGTGACCAAGAGTTGCATTGCATACTGGAATCCTGGTCCGCGCTCCCCTGACAAAACTGCTTCTTCTTGTTGTGTCAGAAACATAGGAAAATAGTTGATTAGAGAATAAAAGTTTTTCTTGACTGTCGCTTCGTCCAAAAATGTTTCAAACTATATCAAAACCTCTTTTGAGCTGGATATGAGAAAAAATTATTGTGATCTTCTAAAGGTGTCGGAATTATTGTTTGATCTATTCTAACCATCCTCTGGAAATTCTTAAATAATAACAAAATCTCAATCATTCTATGGACCCATTTCTTGCTCGATTTTTAGATCCAACAGAGGAACTTGTTATAGAAAAAGTGAAGGAGTTTTCGTTGAAATATCTGACGGAAGAAGTATCAAAGGAGATTGAAAGAGTGGATGAGATCCCTGGCGCGATATCAAAGGCGGCTAGGGAGGCAGGGTTGTTCGGGATAAGAGTTCCAGAAGAGTTCGGAGGTTCCGAGTTGGGACTGCTCCCATCCCTGATAATTCACGAAACAATATCCTCCTTTTCTCTGGCTGTTGGTGTCTACCTTGATCAGACACTTTTTGTTGAACCGGTAAGAAGGTTCGGAACAAACGAACAGAAGGCAAAATTTCTTGGAAGAGTAGCCAACGATGGAGTGCCAACAACTAGCGCAATGACAGAACCCGCTGCAGGGTCCGATGTATTGGGTATAACAGCGACCGCCAAAAAAGAAGGAAGCAACTGGAGAATCAATGGAACAAAGACATTCATAACTATGGGAGATCAGGCGCAATGTTTCATAGTGTTCGCGAAGACATCAGAGGGGAGAGGTAAAGACTCCATCACCGCATTTCTTGTTGAGAAAGGTCAACAGGGGCTCAGGATAGGCGAGAGAATTGGGAAGATCGGACAGATGGGAACGCACATAAATGAGATTTTCCTGGAGGACATTAACTTGGATGAGGGAGGCGTGCTCGGCACGGTTGGGCAGGGATACGATATTGCAATGTTTTCCTACGAATACGGGAGGCTCACAGTTGCGGCTCAAGCGTTAGGTCTTGCGGAAGGAATGATGAGAAAGAGCGTTCGCTTCTCTCTTGATAGAAAGGCCTTCGGTCAACAGATCAACAGGTTCCAGTTATTGAAGGACTACCTAGCAAGAATGGACGTGGCGGTGGAGACCGCCAGAAGCATCGTCTACAGATCTGCAATGTACGAAAACGATCCTTCATTTTCGGAACTGACCTCAATTTCTAAACTGTACGCAACAGAGATAAGCTCAGAGGTATCGAGGCTCTCAGTGAGGTTGCACGGTGGACTTGGAGTGACAAAGGAAATGGGTATCGAAAGGGGTCTGAGGGATGCGATTATACAGGAAGTCTACGAAGGAACGAACGAGGTACAGAAACTGATCATAGCAAAATATGCGACTGAAAGATACAAGGGGTGATCTAAGTAAATGAAGTACAAATTTCTAGAGGGAGTTAAAGTGGTAGAGCTGGGCAGGGTGCTGTCTGCTCCATATGGTTCTAAGTTGCTCTCTGATATGGGAGCTGAAGTTACAAAGTTGGAGGCGGGAGAGGGAGATCCTTACAGGGAGCTTCCCCCAAAGGTTGGTAGTCAAAGCGTTTGGTACCTCAACTTCAACGAAGGAAAGAATTTTATGCACATCAAGGACCTGGCTGATTGGCAATCAAATCAGGAAGTGTTGAGTCTCATAAAATCCGCTGACATCTTGATCGAGAATTTCAGGCCTGGACTACTCAAGAAGTACTCACTTGACTTTCAATCAATAAGGAAGCTGAATCCGAAAATAGTCTACGTCTCCATTTCTGCATTCGGACAGGAGGGTTCACTGAGTGGAAAACCGGGTTTTGACATAGTCGTCCAGGCCCTATCAGGATACATGCTTAATTACGATACGAACGAAGTGGTACATCCGCACACGTACTTGAGCGATTATGCTAGTGGCCTCTTCGCAGCCTTCGCGGCTATTAGCGTCCTTTCTAGAAAGGATCGAGAGGCAACATATGTTGACATTTCAATGTTCGACATTTTAGTAAACTGGGCCTCTATATTCAGCATCATCTCTCATCACGACCCAAGGTTCAATGACCTCTTATTCAGGATGGATCCAGTGGCGTTTCCGTACGGCGCGTTCAAGAGCAAGGATGGCAAGAATCTAGCAATTGCAGCAGTCGGCCCGGGAATGGTTCGAAGATTCTATGAGGGATTCGAGGACGAATTTAAGAGTGTGGGACTTGAATACGAAGATTTCCTAGAACCCGCGAAACTTAATGAATGCAGGACTAAACTCTCAGATGTATTGGGTGGGAAGTCGCTTACTGACCTAGGCAAAATCCTGAATGAGCATAGAATTCCTTGGGAAGAGATCAAATCGGGGCTTTCGTTGATGAGGGAGCAAAATGTGGTTGACAAAAACTTGTTTGAGGATGTACTAATTGAAGGTAGATCGGTCAAGGTGGGAAGAATACCGATAAAAATCAGTAATGACGTCGACACGCGGCAATGAGATTTCCTCCTGTTCTTGAGAACGCAGATGCTGACTTTTAGGGGGATTAATTTGTGGAAACATTAATAATAATCATAGAACATACACTCTCTTACTGGTGAATTCAATGGCTCAACAAGAGCTTAAAAAGAATGCAATCGGAATGTGGAGGGCACTTGCACAGGGGTTGGGAATGAATGGTCCCGCTGCTGTCACCGCGCTTTATTTTGTTGGTCTTGCAGGACTCGTCGGTGGCTCTGTTCCCTTGATTGTGCTCCTAGCCTGGATTATTTACATGGGAATGACGGTTATCATGTACGAATGGAGCAAGATACAGGCAAGCTCCCACGGATGGACAGGTATACAAAAGAAGGGCCTGGGGACCCCGTTCGCCTTTTTCGGAACGTGGGGATACTGGTACTACTATCTGACCGGTCTTTCCGGTTTTGCAATTCTGGGATTTTCCTCCTTTGCATACGTCCTCTTTCCATCAATAGGAGCTCAATATCCATGGCTCTGGATTCCAATCTCCCTGGTCGTGATCGGTTTCACTTTCCTGCTCGTATATCTTGGAATCAATCCATCTGCCAGCTACCAACTGTATACCGGAATTGCTGAAGTTGCCTTCGTGATCATCACTTCACTTGCACTGATTGTCATAGCTGGAGGGCATAACACCCTCTCCGTATTCAGCGCTGCTCCGGTGGGAGGAGACTGGACTCTTATCTTCGTAGCCATGATTTTCGGAATAACAACATTCGGAGGTATGAATGGAGTGATACCGGTTGCGGAAGAAACCAATAATCCCAAAAAGAACGTGCCCAGAGCGTTGTTGATCCTCTCTCTCATACTCGGGTTCACGTTGATTTTAAGTTCCTACGCGCAAACGGTCATATATGGGATTGCTAACATGGGTGCCTATGCAGGCCTTCCTGATCCCGGCGTGTTGATTTATGAAAAGTATTTTGGAGTAGTCATTGCTGGAATATTTGCAGTGTTCATACTAAACAGTTTCTTCAGTGCATCTGTCGCATTTACGAACAACACTGTGAGAATGGCGTACGGTACTGCCAGAGAGAACGTTCTATTCCCCAAATCATTCACGAAACTCAACAAACACGGAATACCACACATAAACCTCGCGGTAACTATGATAATAGTGGTGCTTCTGATTCTTGTAACTGGATTCTGGTTGGGCCCCCTGATGGCGGGCATCTTTCTAATCGTTTCAAATGCATTCTTCAATTACCTGAATCATATGATGGCTGGTGTTGGAATTGCCAGATACCACATCAAACACAAATCCCTCAAGGTGTTCAGACACGTCATAGTCCCAGCTCTTGTAATAATAGCACTCGGGTTTGCGATAGCATACGCAATTTATCCTGCTCCTGCAGCACCACTTAACTATTCAGCCTGGCTGGCCGGTGCGTGGATAATCGTCGGGATTGTGGTATATCTCTACATACGTGCAAAGAAACCAGATGACCTCAAGAAACTGGGAGATTTCTCGGCATAACTATTCTCCCTTCTCTTTTTTTCTTATTTTCCATTTGAGTATTTGTATCTGCCACAGGTAGGACGACCCTTTAGTTAACACTGTACGGATTGCAATGCGATATTTCCGATCCGCTCGTTTTA
>CAYMEF010000057.1:0-6894 GCA_964389625.1 uncultured Thermoplasmatales archaeon | reverse complement strand
GAAGATAGATCAAGAATGGAGCTTCGTTCTGGAGTTTTTCCACATTGTCAACTCGGATTATTTCGTCCCGCATCTATCGTAATATCAGGGAAGTTAAATACTTAAGACTTTGAGCTAATATCGCCTTGGCTCATTCTAGCTCTTGTCCATCTCTTTTGTAACAGCCGCTGAACTAGTTCTCTTCAGATTCAGCACCATGTCCTCGGTCGTTTCCCTCAGGCCATATTTGGGGTCGAAACCCCACTCCCGTTCAGCGGCCGAAGAATCCAAAGAACCGGGCCAAGAATCCGCAATCCGTTGCCTGAAGTCTGGTTTATAGGTGACATTGAATGAAGGATAGTACATTCTCAACTCAGTTTCCAGCTGTTTGGGAGTAACAGAAAAGGAGGCTATGTTGAAGTCGGTTCGATGTTTCAGGCTAGAATCCTTCGCTTCAGCAAGCTTAACCAGCGAATCCAGTGCATCAGGCATGTACATCATAGGGAGTTTAGAATCTTCCCTCAGGAAACACGTGTATTCCCTCCCCCTGACGGCTTCCATGATCATCTCTATGGTGTAATCTGTAGTCCCCCCGCCCGGCGGTGTCTTGTAGCTGATGAGTCCCGGGAATCTTAGTCCCCTTGTGTTCAGGCCGAACCTTGAGTGATAGTAATTGCCAAGGTGTTCTGCCATCAACTTGGTGATTCCATACATCGTTACGGGCCTTGCTATGGTTTCGATCGGAACGTTCTCCTTTGGAGTGTCGGGACCGAAGACCCCAATGGAGCTTGGCGTCAAAACTAGGCCGACCTTGTTCTTGACCGAAGACTCCAGTACATTGTACAAACCAGAAATGTTCACCCTGTAGGCGAGTTCAGGGTTCTTCTCTCCCGTCGCTGAAAGTATGGCTGCGAGATGAAAGATCGTATCGACCTTGTACTTCTCTACCGCAGAGTCAACAGCGGTTCTATCAGTGACATCAAGGCTGATGAATCTCGGATCAGAAGAATTTGGTCTGATATCGGATGGGATCACCCGGTCCTTCCCATAGATCCCAGAAAGGTGAGGTACGAGTTCGCTCCCGATTTGGCCTCCGGCACCGGTGACCAAGATTTTCTCAAATGTCATCCGCACATTCAGTTATGCAGGCGTAAAAAATATTTCGTAACGACTGTGAAAGGTATAAGAGAGATTTCTCCGTTGCAACGTTTCATAATTATCGGAACAGAATCTTTTGTACAAGTAATAGCAGGGTCTACGGTGCAACTAAGCAAACTATATCTTGGCTTATACCATTTAGAAATATGGGAAAACTGGACTGGGTGCAAGAAGAGATCAACGCATTGAAGGAAACCGGCCGTTACATTCCCATAAGGACCCTACAGACTTCTCAAGGGGCTTGGGTCAAGATAGATGGCCGGAAATTACTCAATTTGTGTTCCAACAATTATCTGGGACTGGCAAACAATCCCGAGGTGAAGAAGGCGATGCACGAAGCCATAGACACCTACGGAGTTGGGGCTGGTGCAGTCAGGAGCATTGCAGGAACTATGGAAATCCACATAAAGCTGGAGGAGAAGGTAGCGCGATTCAAGCACATGGAATCCTCCCTGGTCTACCAGGGGGGGCTGCTTGCGAATCTTGGGACCATACCTGCATTAGTAGGCAAAGAGGACCTCGTGTTTAGTGAAGAGCTTAATCACGCTAGCATAATAGACGGAGTAAGACTGAGCTCTGCAAAGAGGGTCGTTTTCTCGCACGTATCGGCGTCTGATCTAGAGGTAAAGCTGAAGGCAGAAAGGTCGAGCGGAAAGAGGGCACTCATAGTGACCGATGGCGTGTTCAGCATGGACGGCGACATCGCACCGCTGAACGAAGAGGCAGAAATGGGGGAGAAGTACGATTCAATGGTCTATGTTGACGACGCTCACGGGGAGGGGGTTCTGGGCGACCACGGAAGGGGGATCGTGGATCACTTCAAGATAGGGGGGAAAGTGGACATTGAGATGGGAACATTCTCGAAGGCCGTAGGGGTGATGGGAGGCTTCGTGGCAGGAAGGAAAGAGCTTATCGACTACCTCAAACAGAAGGCGAGACCCTTCCTCTTCAGTTCGGCACTGAACCCTGGCGAGGTGGCCGCGATCATGAAAAGTATAGAGATAATGGAGAGCGACGACTCACTTCTGAAGAAACTCTGGAACAACTCAGACTTCCTGAAGGAAAAGTTGAGGAATCTAGGATACAATACTGGGAAGAGCAAGACTCCAATTACACCCGTTATGGTTGGGGGTGAAAAGGAGACCGTCGAGTTGAGCAAGGCTCTTTACGAGGGGGGAGTATTCGCGTCTCCCATCGTTTTCCCTACGGTAGCAAAGGGGACTGCTAGGATCAGACTGATGCCATCTGCTGTACACTCGAGGGAGGACCTCAAGTTCGCAGGCGACAAGTTCGAAGAAGTAGGAAAGAAGTTGAAACTCATCTGAAGTAGAAGTGAAGCTTATGAACTATGTAGAATGTGTACCAAACTACAGTGAGGGAAGGGACAAGAGAAAGATCGACTCAATAATCGAAGCGATCAAGAAGCATCCCGTGGATGTAATTGACGTTGAAATGAATGCTGACCACAACAGGTCAGTAGTCACGGTGGTGGGGGAGGGCGAGTCGATGCTGAATGCGATGTTCGAATCAATAAAGCGGGCGAGCGAGATCATCGACCTTGAAACGCACAGGGGAGAGCACCCTAGGTTCGGCGCGACCGACGTCGTCCCGTTCGTCCCTATGCTCGGGACCAGCAAGGAGTACTGCGTAGATCTCGCGAGGAGACTCGCGGAGAGAGTCGGAAATGAGCTAAGTATTCCAGTCTTCCTCTACGGAGACGCTGCAAACATCCCGGGAAGAAAGGAATTACCAGACATCAGGAGTGAGAAGTTCCAGTACGAGCAACTCAAAGAAACAATCTCTAGGGACGAAAAGTATACCCCAGATCACGGCCCAAAGAGTGTGGGCAAGGCAGGCGCCACGATCATAGGCGCCAGGGAATTCCTGATAGCCTTCAACGTGGATCTGAGAACAGAAGACATCAAGCCAGTCAGGGAGATAGCGAGGAGAACGAGGGAAAGGACGGGTGGACTGAAGAACGTCAGGGCTCTTGGGTTCAATCTGGGCGAGACCAAAGAGACGCAGGTCTCCATGAACCTGGTCAACTACAAGGAAACTCCAGTCCCGGAGGTGTTCGAACTCGTGAAGAGGGAGGCGCAGTCTAGAGGACTGCCCGTAAGCAGATCCGAACTCGTGGGGATGATCCCCCTTCAGGCACTCGAAGAGATATACAGGTTCTACCTTATGAACAGGGATTTCTCTGAGAATCAGATACTCGAAAAGAAACTTCTAGAGATATTCTCGAAGGACAGCATGAAGGGGTACCTAGGAGAGCTCGCCAGCGACAAGCCAGCCCCCGGTGGGGGTTCGGCGAGCGGTATGGTGGGAGCGATGGGGGCCGCTCTCGTGGCAATGGTCGCGGGACTCACCATAGGCAAGAAGGGTTATGAAGAGGTTCAGGACAAAATGAAGGAGATCAAGAGGAGGGCAGGAGAAGCAGTCTGGCAGCTCTACAACCAGGCGGATAGGGACACAAGAGCTTACGAAAACCTGTCCAAGTCTCTTTCCCTACCAAAGGCAACTCCAGTGGAGAAGGAAGAGAGGACAAAGAGGATACAGGAGAAGCTGAAGGAAGCCACTCAGGTCCCGTACGCTACCGGACTGCTCGCAGCATCTTTACTCGACTACCTTCCATTATTGGTGGAGAGGGGTAACAAGAATGCAATCTCTGACGTGTACTGTGCTGCGATGTTCATCACATCGTCTATCTCGGGATCGATGCAGAACGTCAAGATCAACCTCGGTCTGATAAAGGATCCGGACTTCGTGGAAGAGTACGGTAAGAAGATGAAGGAACTCTCGGAAGCGACCAGGATCAAGTCCGAAGACATACTCAAAAATATGTGGAAATAATCTCGTGGGGTGATCTAAATGAAATTGATAATGGAAATAGCGAAAGAGCTTGGAATCGACGACGATGAACTAGATCTATACGGGAAGTACATGGCAAAGGTGAATCCAGACATCCTCGAGAGGTTGTCCGGGAAGAAGAACGGGAAGATGGTACTGGTGACGGCCATCAATCCGACATCTGCGGGTGAAGGCAAGACCACTACAACTATCGGCCTTTCGCAGGGGCTCAGAAAGATCGGGAAGAGGTCAATGGTTACCATAAGGGAACCATCACTTGGTCCGAACTTCGGTATTAAGGGCGGTGGAACCGGAGGGGGGAAGTGCCAGCTGCTCCCTGCGGACGAGATAAACCTGAACTTCACAGGAGACTTTCCAGCAATTTCAGCCGCGCACAATCTCCTATCTGCGATAGTTAACAACCACATCTTCCACGGGAACGAACTAGGTTTCGATACCAAGAAGATCTCGTGGAAGAGGACGATCGACATGAACGATCGCTCGCTGAGGCAGGTCCTTGTAGGTATAGGAGACCAGGGAGGTGCCCTGGTTGAGGACACTTTCCTCATAACACCTGCATCGGAGATAATGGCCATAATGGGGTTTGCTGAGAATTACGAAATGCTAAAAGAGATGCTATCCAGGATAACCGTCGGGTATACAAAGGAAGGGAAGAGGCTTACCGCTGGCGATCTGAAAGCACAGGGTGCAATGGCTGCACTTCTCAAGAACACAATACGGCCAAACCTGGTGCAGACGTCGGAGGGTGTCCCGGGGTTCGTTCACATAGGACCTTTCGGGAACATAGCACACGGCCACAACAGTGTGATTGCAGACAAGATTGCCCTGAAACTGGCAGACTATGTGATAACGGAGGCTGGTTTCGGGTCCGACCTAGGTGCTCAGAAATTCATCGACATAGTACTGAGAAGGGCAGGATACAATCTCGACCTCGTAGTGCTTGTAGTTACGGTTAAGGCGATAAAGCACAACGGAGGAATGAAACCTACTGAAAATGGCGGCCTCGAATTCCTCCAGAGGGGAATAGAAAACCTCTTCTTTCACATAGGAAACATTGAGAGGTACGGACTCCCACTCGTCATCGCCCTGAACAGGTTCAAGTACGACAGCGATGAAGAGATCGAATACCTGAAGCAAGAGGTAAAGAAGAAGGGATACAGGCTGGTACTGAACGAGGGATACCTCAGGGGAGGAGAAGGATCCATCGAACTTGCCAAGAGTGTAGTTGAGCTGCTTGAAGGGCAACATTCTGCATCCAGAGAGATCAAATTCACCTACGAGAGAGGCGAGTCCGTGAAGGACAAGATAGAAATGGTGGCTACAAAAGTTTACGGAGCGTCAAAAATTGAATATTCTAAGAAAGCGATGCGAGTGCTGAAGAGAGTGAGGGATGAGAAACTGGATCACCTGGACGTTTGCATGGCGAAGACGCAGTACTCTATAACCGACGATCAGACAAAGCTGGGATGGCCGAAAAACTTCACGATAACTATCGAGGACATAATGCTTTCGACGGGGGTAGGATTTGCCGTTCCGCTTTTGGGAGAGATAATGACGATGCCAGGGCTCCCCAAGCATCCCATCTCCGAGGAAGTTAATATAGATGAAAAGGGGAATATCTCCGGACTACTCTAGAGCGGTAAGCTGGAAGGACGTAGAGGAAGCGTACGATCGGGTCAAGGGGGTCATCAAGAACACCCCGATAGAGAGATCGAGTTCCATTAGCGCCATCAGCGGGGCAGACGTATATCTCAAGTTGGAGAATCTCCAGAAGGGCGGTTCGTTCAAGATCAGAGGTGCCTACAATTTCCTGAGCATGACTATGAAGGACGTGGTCGCCGCGAGTGCGGGGAATCATGCTCAGGGGGTCGCACTAGCCTCTTCCATGCTGGGGCTTAAGTCTCTGGTCGTGATGCCCCAGTTTGCCCCGCCCGTGAAGGCGATTGCGACTCAAAGGTACGGAGGTGAGGTTCTGCTTTTCGGTAACAGCTTCGACGAGGCGACAGAAAAGGCGCGGAAGATAAGCAAGGAAGAAGACAGGGTATTTGTCCACGCATTCGACAACAAGTACGTCGTGGCCGGACAGGGTACAATCGGAATGGAAGTAATGGACGAGATGGACGAATTCGATTACATAGTGATCCCTGTGGGGGGAGGGGGTCTCATAGGAGGGATTGCGACCTATCTCAAGGAGAAAGGATACAAGGGTAAGGTCATAGGTGTGGAGGCAGAAACAGCTGCGGCTATGAGAGACTCACTCAAGGCCGGAAAGCCCGTAAAACTTGACTCGGTCACCACAATCGCGGACGGAATCGCAGTCAAGTCTCCTTCCGAATTGACAGTGAACATAGCGAAGAAGTACGTCGATCAGGTCGTGACGGTGAGTGACGAAGACATATCCACGGCGATGTTCACACTGCTTGAGAGGGGGAAGATTGTTGCCGAACCTGCGGGTGCGGCTTCGGTGGCAGCACTGATTAAGGGAAAGATCAGAGTGAAAGGCAAGAGGGTCGTTTCTCTGATATCGGGTGGAAACGTGGACATGCCCCTGCTTTCCCAGATAATCGAAAAAAACCTAATCGAAGAGGGCAGGGAGTTCATACTGAGCTTCATAGTAAACAACATGCCCTCCGAAATGAAGAAGGCGATAGAGCTTTTCTCGGAGATGAGGCTTAACGTGGAAGAGCTCCATACCGAGCTGTTTGGTGACGACATTGGAGTTGGGAAGCAGAAGATAACGGTCAAACTGAAGATCTATGGAAACGAAGACCTCTCAAAGATCAGAAAAACGTTCGACGTCTACGGCTTCAGCATAGTAGGCATAAGGGGAACGAAATTCTAAGTATTCCCCGGATTTAACAAGGAGACTCATTATCATCCCCTCTG
>CAYMEF010000056.1:0-7813 GCA_964389625.1 uncultured Thermoplasmatales archaeon | reverse complement strand
TCCAACTTAAGAGTGAAGTTATACCATGAGAATTGTTGGACTTCGGAGCTAAATCACATGTTCCCGGACAGGAATTTAGTGGTTCCTCTCTCAAGAAAAATTATAGATGGGGTAACCACTACATTAATCATCGTCAAGACATCAAGAATTCAAGCCAAAGACATGGTCCATTCGGAGAGATTCTCCAGATTCAATCCAAGAATAGTTGGCGCACTGGGCAATGCAGGTCACAATCAAATATTCCTGATATCTTTCCAGTTCAAGTCTCACAATAGCATCTACAAGAGAGTGAAGGAAATCGAAGAAGCGATACCCGTTCAGGTTACGTACGAGAATGAATGCGAGCTGTGGAACTTCCTGATCCCAGAGAGTGGGCCAAAGAATTACAAGAGACAGATACTGGACGAAATGCAGGAGGTCGCAGACATCGAGGAGTACGCCATCGAAGACGGATACAAGATCCTGAAGGGAAACATAGACAATTATCTCGGAATGATGCTTTCACCAAGTACCATGCCCACGCTTCAGCAACTCATGGAAATTGGTTATTTTGATTTCCCGAGAAGAGTTTCCATCGATGGGGCTGCAAAAAAGCTCGGAATATCCAAAGGATTCATCTCAAAGGTCTCGAGAAAGATCTTTGACGTTATCAGACCCGACCCTATTAATAACGAAAAGAGTATGTGATTTTCGAGTTTCAGAGTACTTTACACTCTTTCCAGGACTGTTGAGTAACCCTGTCCTCCGCCAACACAGAGTGTTGCGATCCCTCTCTCCTTCCCCATGTCCTTCAGAGTTCTTGAAAGGGTTCCGATGAGTCTGGCTCCCGAAGCACCCAGCGGATGCCCGATCGCTATCGCTCCGCCATTTTTGTTTACTGCATTCTGATCGAGGCCCAGTTCCTTTATTGCATTCAAGACGACTACGGCGAATGCTTCGTTGATTTCCCACAAGTCTATGTCATCCACCTTCAGTCCAGTCTTCCTGAGCGCTTTCTGTGAAGCCGGAACTGGTGCAAGACCCATTAGATAGGGAGGGACTCCTGCCCACCCAAATCCCTTAATCTTCCCGAGAGGTGTAAATCCATACTCTTTCACTTTTCCACCCGAGGCCAGAACTACCAGCGAGGCTCCAGCATTTAGAGGGGACGAGTTACCCGCGGTTATAATTCCGTCATCACTGAATGCGGGTGGAAGACCTGCTAGCTGCTGAATGGAGGTATTCCCTCTGATACTCTGATCCTTATCGACCACAATCATGCTTCCATTGTAATCGACTTCTATGGGAAGAATCTCCTTTCCGATCCAGCCATCTTCCGTTGCCTTGAAAGCTCGCTTGTGACTCTCCAGAGAATACCTGTCCATCTCTTCCCTGCTTATTCCTTTGAATCTTGCGAGATTCTCGGCTGTGATCCCCATGTTGTACGCTTCTTTCATCCTGTACTCTGAGTACTTTGGATCTTCGATCAGCGGAGTACATAGTTTGTTCGAAAGGCGAGGGATGTGAGTCATGTGCTCGAATCCACCGGCGAACACTATGTCGCTATTCCCGCTCAGTATTTCCATTGCACCGGTAGAGACGGAATTCATTGATGAAGCACACGCCCTATCCACAGTCATAGACGTCACCTCGAATGGAAGGCCCGCTAGAAAGACAGGGTGCCTGCCTCCGTACATCCAATTCTCGTCTCTCTGATATGCACTGCCGGTAATTACATCATCTATATCCGTTGGCTTGATACCAGTCTTTTCAACTGCATCTCTTATGAGCTGCGAATACGCAACATCCATTCTGATTGAGTTGAAAACATCCCTTGCTGGTTCGTTTGGTCTAGATCTTGAGTAAGCCGTCCTCTTGTAATATACAATATACACTTCTTTGTTTTCCATAATTTCACCTATTTCGAGTACCCCCCTTTGGATCCATTGATTCCAGTACTCTTATCTCCTCTTCGGTCGGTTCATCGATCACACTTACGCCTTCTGGAATAGTTATATTGAGTTTTTCTGCCAGTGTCTTCAGTTCTTCAATGTTTGCATCCTTGTACACCGCAGTCATTTCAGCATGTCCGCTGCCTTTAATCCTTATGATACACTTATCTGTGATTATTACCTCTTCGCGACCGGTCCCATCGCTGTCTTCAGAGAGCCCCCTTCTGGAACTCGTAATGAAATCTACCTGTTGCCTAAATTTTGAATCATTGAACTCTACTATCACAACGCTCTTTTTCGCGTAATAAAGGATCTCACAGGCTCCACCGCTACCCGGGAGTCTGACGCTTGGATTCTCGTAGTCCCCGATCACCGTTGAGTTCAGGTACCCCTTGGAGTCGACCTGTGCTGCTCCAAGATAACCTACGTCTATCCTTCCTCCTACGATCAGGTAGGAAAATATCTCGAATATTGAGAACAGGGATGACACATTTTCAGATAGTGATGGATCACCGATCGACAGTGGTTGCCTGTCCGGTGCACAGTCGATAGAGCCCGATTCATAAACCAGAACAAGTCTCGGAGAGTACAATTTTTTGGCTAGATTAGCGGCTAGATTTGGTAGACCTACTCCTACGAGCACCACATCGTTGTCTCTTATCTCTTTGGCTGCCTGCACTATCATTCGCAGTCTACTTCCGCTCTCCATCTACGCCACGCTCCCGTAATTCAACGGAGAAATCACTCTCTCTTTCATCTTCAGTTTAGACACATATTCGGTTCCCAGCTTTGCAATGTATTCCTCTCTGTCATTCACTCCATAGACCCACTCTTCCAGGTACTGATCGGTGGTTTTCTTGTCTCTCGAAATCTTGTCCCACCTCAGGTAGAATTCGTTGTCCCGATCATAGTGGCCTTGTGCGTAGGATGGGTGAGCTCCCCACGGATCGTGAACGACCGCCGATACAACCAAACCCGGAATTATTGTCCTGTTTGGATCTCCCTTAATAATTTCAGAATCAACAATTTCTTCAGCAGAAACTATGACTCTCTTTCCAGCAAATGCAGCCTCTTTTTGTTCTCCCACGATTCCCCAGACCTGTGAGTTGCCCTCCGAGTCTGATCTCTGGACGTGTACTATTGATACGTCGGGTCTGATTGGTTTGACAACCAGCGTCTCTTTACTGGTGAATGGGTCGGTGACATAACGGAAATTCTCATTGTGCTTTGCCAGGTCTGTCTTGCCCACCGCATTTACCGGGAAGAACGGAATATTTGCCCCCCCGGCATACAGAGAAGAGATGAGGCTTCCGTGTGTGTATTCCTCTATTGAGACCTTTACAGGATCCCCCTTTTCCACGCTTCTTCTAACACAGTGAAGTGAGCCTACTCCAGGATTACCGAGGTAAGAGAATATCAGTTTGGATGCAGTTCCGGCAGCAATCATCTGGTCGTATATCACATCGGGAGTCATTCTGATCAGGTTGAGGCCTCTCTTCTTCTGCCGAATTATCTCGTGACCGGCAGAGAAATCGATCAGGTGAGTGAATCCTGTAATGTAAATTGAGTCCCCGTTGTGAACAAATGAAGAAATCGAATCCCTCAACGACATCAGTTTGATCATTGACTACAATCTCACTTTCCTGCTACTGCTCTGCTCACAGTTGAGTTCTTCAGTACTAACCTAAGCGAGTCTATAGCTCTATCCACGTCCTCTTCTGTGTGGACAGTACTGAGAAGGTACCTGCTGGCTGGAATGATGTAAATGCCCTGATCCAGCAGTTCTGTATCGATCATTTTTCTTCTCTTCATGTTCTCGTCGGAAATGTCGCGGTAAGTGTTTATTTCATCATCTGATAGCGTATAGTTGACCACTCCGCCTTCTCCGTACATCCGGTGAGAAATACCGAATTCGTTTAGTGTCTCTGACATTCTCTTTCTTAGGGTAGTTGCAACTCCGCTCATTCGTGCGAAGTTGTCATTTGAGGAGAGCTCATTTACAGTTGCCATTCCTAGTTCCATACTTATGGGATTTCCATTGAACGTACCGGAATGGAACACTCTGCCCTCTCCCTCCATCCTCGGATCCAACAGGTCCATGATGTCATTGTCTCCGATAACCGCTCCGATTGGTGCCCCGCCGCCTATGATTTTGCCTAAACATATTAGATCAGGTTGGATGCCGTAATATTCCACTGCGCCTCCCAATCGGACTCTGAGACCTGTCTTAACTTCATCGAACGTCAGAACTATTCCATTCTCATTCGTATACTTCCTGAGGAAGTATAGAAAGTCCTTCTTGGCTGCAATGTAGCCGTCCTCGAATGGTTCAAGGATTATCGAAGATACATCCTCGTGCTCGAGCATCTCTTTCGTACCATCTATGTTGTTGAACGGAAGTACAACGATACCGTCTAGCATGTCTCCTCTGATTTCGGTACTATCAGGCTCTTTCTCTATTGTGCCCGTTTTGTTCCTCTTCTTGGGTCTGTAGTTGGCTAGCAGGAATGGGTTTGCCCCATGATAGTGCCCATCGAATTTCGCAATCTTTCTCTTCCCGGTCTTAGCCATTCCAAGCCTGTTTGCCAGCAGCGTTGCCTCGAGGCCGGAGTTTGTGAACCTCAATTTCCCTCCCTTCTTGAATATGTCCAGGAGAACCTTCGCATATTCCGATTCTTGAGGCATGGGATTTCCAAAAAGTACTGTACCGACGGAGTCAATGAGGTTGTTGAGAGCATCCCTTACGACAGGATGACCATGTCCAAGGATTAGTGCACCATAGGATAGAACATAGTCCACATATTCGTTTCCATCGATGTCCCATATGTGCGGCCCGTTAGCCCGTGAGAGAAAAACGGGATATGGGTCACGGAATTTGATGTTGCCGTTCACTCCACCAGGCAGTAGTTGTTCTGCATCTTTGAATAGAGAATGCGATTTGTCCGTGGACCGTGAGGACTTATTCATAGCAACTCATATCTAGAACGTATTATATTGTGACGGTCAACCAGTTTACTGTTATCTGCCGCCTCAGTTGAATGCATTAGAATAAGATGGTAAATTTATGCAGTGCAGCGTCCACGCAAGTGCCCCGACTCTGGAAATTACTCAGATTATAACTGGGATTTCATTGGAAAATAGTTTACCGGCAAGATAAATACAGTGTGAGGCATCATTCGATCATGCCTAAAAATGACCTAAACAAGATATCCATTAAGGTTCCTCCTCCCGGAAAGAAAGGGAAGAAAATCATAGAGATGAGCAATAGGTATATGGCAACTACTACGCAGACTCTTCCTGTGGTCGGTTTGCGTGGGGAGGGAGTATACGTCGAGGACGTCGATGGCAACACTTATCTGGATTACACCAGCGGAATAAGCGTAACTAACGTCGGATACAACAATCCTATCCTCGTAAAGAAAGTCGAGGAACAGCTGCACAGGCTCTGGCATTTTGCAGGTACGGACTTCTACACCGAAGCATACGTAGAAGCGGCGAAATTGCTTACCGAGGTTACACCCGGAAGATTCAACAAGAGGGTATTCTATACAAACAGCGGAACTGAGAGCATTGAAGCGATTATAAAGATTGCAAAGGCCTATACTAAGAGATTTCAGTTCGTAGGGTTCATAGGTGCTTTTCACGGCAGGACCCATGGTTCACTGAGCTTCACCGCATCCAAGGCACTGCAGAGAAGGGGTTTCTTCCCCTATATGCCAGGAGTGGAGCACGTACCATATCCCGATCCCTACAGGAATCCATTTGGGATAGATGGTTACGACGATCCATCAGAATTGGTGAACAGAGTGATAGACTACATTGACAGCTACGTATTCCATACGTACTTGCCTCCCAGCGATGTAGCGGGAATACTTGTAGAACCGGTGCAGGGAGAGGGAGGGTACATAGTTCCTCCAAAGAACTTCTTCAAGGAACTAAAGAAACTCGCAGATGAACACTACATACCTCTCCTGATGGACGAGGTGCAGACTGGATTTGGAAGAACGGGCAAATTCTTTGCTGCCGAGCACTTTGGAGTAGAACCAGACGCAATGGCTCTTGCAAAATCGATTGCCTCTGGTATACCGATGGGAGCAGTCGTAATGAAAGAAAAAATGAATTTCAAGGAGCACGGCATGCACTCAAACACCTATGGTGGAAACCCGATAGCTACGGCGGCCTGCATTGCTACTATAGAGACGATAAAAAAACTGAATCTCGTGAAGAATTCTGAAGAGAAAGGAAAGTACATGAAGAAGAGGCTCCTGGAGCTACAAGAGAAGTACGATGTTATCGGAGACGTCAGAGGTCTGGGACTGATGCTAGCACTAGATTTCGTGAAGAACCGCGAGACCAAGGAATACCATCCGAAGCTGAGGGACGAGATACTCGAGAATGCATTCAGGAAAGGTCTCCTGATGCTTTCAACGGGGCGCGGAGCTATCAGACTGATCCCTCCTCTCACAATAAGTGAGAAGGAGGTAGACGAAGGTATCGAAGTCCTTGACAGATCAATAAAGGAATCTCTGTAAATATCCCCTCTTTATTTTTCTGAAGATGTGGCGCCTTATGGCCACGACCTCTTTTGTAGAGACCACCAGCGCCATCTCCTCAGTTTTTAGAAATTACGATATCTCGATGTTCAGTCCCATTTTCTTTAGGCTATCCATGATCAAGCGGAATTTTGATTCTTCGAATCCGAGATATTCCGGAGGTATCACTCCCTTACCATCTATCTTCCCTTCTAGAACCAATCCTGCGTTAGCGGCCGCAGGAAAACCTGTCATTCTGGCCATGGAAGTAACGTTCTTCTCTCTGTCGTAGTAGTCCACGTATTTCACTTCCTTCTGGACTCTTCCGTATGCCTTGATTTCCAGTATGCACAGATCCTCGACCTTCATCCTGAGTTTCTTGTCGAATAGATCCCTCGTTATGGATCTCGGAGAACTTCCCTCCATTTTCTCTTCAGAAAAGTATCCCATATCCCTGAGGAATTTAATCTTCTGCAAGTGACCTGGATATCTGTACGCCTTTTCAAACATATCGACTCCTTTCAGAGTATCTAGGAGGGTGCCCAACCCATCTACCAAGAAGGAATCCAGTTCGCCTATATCGGGGAAATTTGCATGTTCGATACTGTCCAATGGGTCTATAGTCAGCAATTTATTGTTCTGGATGTACCTAGCCGGCCGGGTGTATAAGTCGAGTAGACCCTCCACACTCCACGTTATGTTGTAATCTAGAGGAGGTACTTTCTCGATTGGAAGACCTGCATCGAATATCTCGATTCTCTTTGCATCATACTTCTTGTAAAAGTATCCGCTGATTATGTTGGTCAATCCAGGAGCATATCCAGAATCTGGAATTAACAATGCATTGTTCTTCAACGCGAGATCGTTTAGCATCATCGAATTTTCAGGCATGAAAGAAACGTCAACAACTTTCTTTCCCATGCCCATGAGCTTGGACATTATCCCATATGCAACGGATCCAGGTAACGCAGATGCAACCACATCCGCTTTCACTATTGTGTCCTTGAAATCAAATATCTCTCCCTGTAGTGTCCTGAAGGGAGCATTTTCGATTTTTCTTTTATCTATGACCACTACTGAATCTTTTTTTGAAAGTTCGTTTGCAACAACAGAACCGATCATCCCATACCCAATAACTACTATCATTCAAACAAGAACCACACCTTTCGTATTAGGTATTGCTAGAAACCAGTTTACCAATGTAAAAGACAACGACCACCAATATTGAGAAGGTAAAACCGTCACAACATAGTATGGCGATACTCTGATCAGTGCAGAGTATGCTCGTAACTATGAGGAACTGCCAATGGTATTTGCATTATATCTTATAATAGAGAATCCTATCTTTAC
>CAYMEF010000055.1:0-8044 GCA_964389625.1 uncultured Thermoplasmatales archaeon | reverse complement strand
ATCTGCCCTGTACGGCCAAAGGATAGGGGCCAAGTATGGCGAACCATTCAGGGTGTTGATGTCACACGAATTACACATAAACGTTCTCGGTGGAATGAATCCGTGGTGATGTGTTCGCATCTATAGCGGTAATTATCCGGAAAGACGGGTTCAGAAGAGTGTGGCAATATCCCATAATAAATAGGATGAAGTAATCTACAATCTCGTGTTCAGCGAATCCGAGGAAAGTATAGATTCATCTTTCAAATTTCTACTGATTTCGAGGTCAGCAAGGAGCATATCCATCATATTCGTGACACTGGCATTCTCTCTCTACCTTCATCAGCTCGGATATGGACTCGTTTTCATCGGCCTGATCTTCCTGCCCATCATTCTGTTCAACATGCTTTTCTCACTGCTGCTGGGGATACTTGGGGATAGGTACGGCTATGTCAAGGCCCTCATTGTAGGCGAAGTTCTACCGCTAATAGGCCTCGCGGGGTTGACAATCTCCACCAACATATATTTAATAGCCGTCTCGGCGGTGATAACTGGAATAACGGGAACAGCTGGTGGCATGAGGGGTGCTTTCTCTCCGGGAACCACTGCATTCGTTGCGAGCAACTGGAGCAACGAGAATGACAGGGTCAGGAGGATCGCTTCGATGAGCGTTGTCGCATCACTCTCCTCCATAGTCGGTGCTTTCCTCCTGGTTTCTCACGGTTATCTCGCACCTTTTTTTGGAATCGCAGGCGCCTTTCGGTTCCTATTTGGTGTTTCTTTCGTCGTGCTGCTAGTATCTTTCGTTTCTCTTCTTTTCCTCAAGGAGAAAAAGAGGCCAAAGAAGACAAGCAGGATCATGAAGAGGGAGAGCTTCTCCTATCTGCTCAGGGTGCTCTTTCCAAACGTTATAAACGGCGCGGCCATTGGAATCTTCTCCCCTCTTCTCACATTGTGGTTTGAACTGAGTTTCAACATTTCTGTGGCATACATCGGGGAGATATTCACCCTTTCTTACGCTGCCACGGCACTGGGATCTTTTGTTTCGGGGAGGTACCTGAACTCAGAGAAGATAAGGGCAATTACCGTCTCGTCCGTCACTAGACTGTTTCAGGGCCTGTTGCTGATAGCAATGGCCGTCTCTCCAATCGTTCCACTGGCATTCGGTCTCTATGCTGTGAGAAGTGCAGTTGCCGGCATGGGAATGCCGTTGCGCACCGCGATCAACGTGAGAGGGATCGGTAACGAGGACTATGGTACGGCTTCAAGTCTCCAGGGAATCGCGACCAGAGGGTCCCAGAGCACCTCTGGCCTGGCGGGGTATATGATGGATTACTACCTTCCTTCGCCCCTTCTCCTGGGGGGTGCTCTCCAGGTGGTTGGTTCATTGGTCTACTACCGCGTCATCAGAGGCTGGGAGAGGGGACTTGAGGTCTCTGGAGATCAAACAAACACCAGCGAGGAGAAATTGCACTCCAAGCACGGATAGGACGGTCGACGAATCTGGAGAAACGTGCTCAAGATTTCACAATACAAAAAACAAAATGTTTTTAATTTTAGGCATACTAAATTTCTAATGACGGCAGAAACAGGGGTATCTACCCAGATACCAAAGATTGGAGACAGGGCTCCGGACTTCCAGGCGAACTCTTCCAAGGGTCCAATTTCATTGAAGGACTTCAAGGGGAAGTGGGTCGTGCTGTTTTCGCACCCGGCAGACTTCACTCCCGTTTGTACTACGGAGTTCATCGAGTTTGCCAAGAGGTACGAGGAGTTTGAGCAGAGGAATGCGCAACTGGTCGGGTTGAGCATAGATTCAGTATATTCTCACATAGCCTGGTTGTTGCAGATGGAGAAGATGTATGGAGTGGAGATAAAGTTCCCGGTGATCGCCGACCTCAACATGAACGTCGCTCGCCTCTATGGATTGATACACGAGAGAGCTAGTGCCACTAGCACGGTGAGAGCAGTCTTCTTCATCGATCCAGAGGGAGTGGTGAGGGCACTGATCTACTACCCAGCCAGCACAGGACGGAACATCGACGAGATACTGAGGGTTCTGGACTCACTGACGTATGCGGATTCGTTCTTGATAGCAACTCCTGCTAACTGGAACGCGGGAGACGATGTAATAGTGCCTCAACCTGCAACTCTTCAGTCAGCGAAGGACAGGATGAAGGACAAGAATCTTCAGGTCAAGGACTGGTTCCTCGCAATAAAGAAGTCTCCAAAGTAATTCTCTAATTTTTTCTTTTTTCTTTCAACGAACGGGTGCGGAACAATAGCTTTATCACCGAAGTCTCGCTCGTGGTACAACACAAATGGATGACTCAAACGCCCACATTAACAGGTTCAGCGGGAGGAGACCGTTCGAACTGGATGACGATGCGATAATCGAATTTCTGGGGATAGGGGAAGGAATGAGCGTACTCGATGTCGGCGGAGCAGATGGATTCTACGCAAGAAAGTTTGCCGCGAGAAAGGCTACCGTTACCATGATAGACGCTCACGACTACAACTTCAAAGAACTCAATGCTTTGGGGATCAATACGATACAGAAGGACTTCTGTTCCTACGACAAAGGCAGGTTCGACATGATCTTCATGGCTCATGTTTACCACGACCTTGTCTACTATTGCAGGGAGTCTTTGCTAAAAAATCTCTCAAGGGTATCTACGAGACACATAGCAAACCTGGACTTCACGAAGACATATTCAGGATTTGGCCCTCCAGTTTCTATGAGACTGGACAAGGAAGAGGTCGAAAGAGATATGAAATCCATTGGATTCTCCTTGAAAAAGAGCCAGGACATACCGTACCACTACTTGCAGCTGTTTGAAAGAGCATGACCGTCCCAACTTATATCAGCACTTGGCAAGATGCACGGAGGGTCAAGAGTTATAGCTCAAAAAATACAAAGATTAAATACTCGCTATAAATATTAAAAGGATAAAATATGGAGACTGACGTCACCAATCTCATCGGGCTCGAAATTTTCAGCGACAGGGGATACAGATTAGGAAGCGTTCACGACGTTATCGTCGATTTTGATGCTCAAACAATATACGGCCTCTACGTGGAAAAAACAAACGACGGACTTGTTGAGGACGGAGTATCGGTGCTCGTTCCTTACAGATGGGTAAGGGCAGTTGGAGACGTGATTATTCTCAAGAGATTCCCAACTTTCGTTTCTGTTTCAACATCTGAGTAGTCCCATTAGAAAAGGCGGAAGCAGCGAGACCGCTCTTCAAAGACAACACCTATTGAAGGGTAACTATAAAAGTCCTGGGTTGTCCAAACTTCTGGAAGCTGACTTTCAGAATTCTACGTTACTTCGCTGGCTGCTCATTTTCAGGAAGATGTCAGGATTTGCGCTCGTCCCGGACCTTGTGAACAATTATGGATGAGTAAAGTACCCTTGGCTATTACCCAAAACGTTCACGTAACCGTATCTTTCAAACTGGTGGACCACGTTCGGATAGTTCAACGCATCCTTCTCCACTAGTCCGTTTTCTATGGTTCCATCTGGTTTTATCACCTTGAACGGAGATTCGTTCCCCGAGAGCCAGTGAATTATTGGAACCTTCCCCAACGGTTTATTGGGGTTCCACTTTTGGACGTCCTCAAACATTTCCTGGCCAATGTAATGTATACTTTCATCCTCTATCTTGAAGTATCCGAGGTCCTTCAACCGTACCAGTTCGCCCTTCAGTCTGAGATAGTCCTCGGTGGAGATGATTATGGATCCCCTCCCCACACGATACTCTCTCTTTTTCTGGTCTCCGGTCTGGCCAGCGTTCGGGAACAGAGGGATTGATGCCTTGAGAGTTCCTTCGAAATCAAAATTCAATTGCTTTGGCTGATAGACAAAGAAGTGTCTGGGTGACCTGCCATCTATCAACTTCCTGTTGAACGAATAGAATATCTCCCACGAGAATGTCGTGTCGACGCTTCCAATACCCGATTCGATGTAGTATTTCCGTATGGTGAGCGGGTCGAAGCCTCTCTTCTTCAGTGCGAGGAGAGTCCCCAGCTTCGGGTCATCCCAACCGCTGAATTCGCCGCTTCTTATTCCCTTTTTCATGAGGGAGGTCTTCAGTATAGTGTGCTCTATCGAGACCTTCCCGTAGTGGAGATAGAACGGAACCTTCCATCCCCTGTATCCGAAGATGTACTTCTGCTTCTCCGTATTTGCAGTGTGGTCTTTTCCCCTGATCACGTGAGTCAGTCCCAGATGATGGTCGTCGACTGCAACTGAGAAATTCATCATTGGGTACGCACTGTACTTGTCTCCTTCCAGCGGATGTGGTGTATCAACGATCCTGAACGCAATGAAGTCCCTTATAGCTGGGTTGGGATGATTCAGGTCTGTCTTTATGACTGCATACACCTCTCCCTTCCTGTATTCACCGGAGACCATCCTTTCCCATCTTTCAAGGTTAACCTCCGGGGGATCGTCCCTCTCCTTTATTGGCAATCCGTTCTGCCTCCTTTCCTTGAATTCTTCCGTTGGAGAGGTGGCAACGTATGCCTTTCCCATTGCCAACAGCTCTTTCATCTCGCTGTAGTATAGATCAAATCTCTTCGACTGAATCACGAGGTCGGTGAAGTTCACCCCTAGCCAGTGCAGGTCGTCCTGGATCATCTGGTATGCCTCTGGCTCGTTGTTCGCAGGATTCGTGTCTTCGATCCTCAGGATGAGTTTTCCCCCATACCTCCTGAAGTATTCATCGTTGAGGATGGCCATTCTAGCATGGCCTATGTGAAGCGGACCAGAAGCAGAGGGGGCCATCCTCATCACTACCCCCTCCTTTCCAACGTCTGGCAGGTCCGGTAGCTTCTTCTCTTCCTCCTTCTGGGTAGTGACCAGCAGCTCGGGGAAATCTCTCTCTATTATCCCCCTCATCTCTTCTCTGGAGAGGGAATTCACTTCGTCCACTATTTCCCTGATCTGGGGTATGAGCGTCTTGAGGTTCTTGCGTTCCTCTGGGAACAACGCGACCATCTTGGATACTACAGAATTTAACTCCGCCTTCCCGTCATGTCCCAAGGCGTTGAAAGACGCTATTGCCCTTAACTTGTCCCTCACGAATGCTCGCCTCCATCTTTTTCTTCAATTCGTCTATGCCCTCCCCGGAAGAGCACGAAATCTTGATGTTCTGGGTATCCGTCTTCTCCAGGTCCATCTTGTTCTCCACTATAAGCACGTTCTTCCCTGTTTCCTTGATTGAATCGCACAGTCTCTGCTGATCCTCGAGCTTGTAGCCGCACTCCTCGGAAGGATCCAACACACAAACGACTAGATCCCCTATGTTTTCTATTGCTGCCAGAGCCACCCTCTCTATCGCATTGTGGTTCTTCCTGTTCAGCAGTCCCGGGACGTCAAGGACCTCGTATATGCTGTTCCCAAGCTTCATCATCCCCACGTTGATGTCTTTGGTCGTGAATGGGTAGTCTGCTATTTCTGGGTTGAGGTTCGTCAGGTTCGAGATCAGTGACGACTTTCCGACGTTGGGGAACCCCGCAATGATGATTATCTTCAGTTGCCTGCTGACTTGCGGTACTTTCTTCAATGCCTCTCTGGACTCCCTGAGGAACTTTAGCGACTCGTCGAGATCCTCTACTACGGATGAGTACCTGCCGTAGAAGGACGTTCGGAACCTGGCTATGGCCGTCAAGCCAGGAGCCTTCTTTATGCCCCTAATGGAATTTGTTGCAAACTCAATTATCTTTGATTTCGCCCACTTGAGGTTGTTCAAAGACCTCTCGTACTCTCTACCATTGACCATTATGAACAGAACGTCACGCTCAAACCTGTCCAGGTCCTCGAACTTCGGGAATCCATCATAGACCCTCCCGATTGCCTTGATCCCTGTTGATTCCATCAGTTTGATTTTCTGGATAGAAACAGACTTCAGCTTCTTGTTGAAGTCTGGCATGTAGAGGTTCTGTACTTTCTTGATGTCCTTAAAGCTCCTCTCTATGATCTCCTTAGAGTCGGGTACCGTCGGTATCTTGTTGGGTATCATGCCATGACCTCCTGAATGTCGAGTTCGCCCATCACCACTGGCATCTTGATTCCTATGTTCTTCAACAACCGGGGGTGAACTTCTCCGAAGAATCCTACCTTTCTAGAATTCATCGAAATGCTTGCGACCCTGCCTGGGACGTACATCCCCTGCTCATCTCTCCCGATCTCATACCTCTCTATTCCTAGATCTTCAAGGATGCTGACAAAGAGCCCTTTAATCTGAGAAAATGATGCCTCCCTATCTGCTATTCCGATTCCGAGTACGTCCTTCTCCCTGCCATCTATGTGAACGCTCCCAATCTCGAAGATACGCTGGGGGTAGGGGTTTCGGAAGTTGTTCGTGAAAGTCTGCATAAGGGAAGGTGACATCCTCGTCCTGATCGAGTCCTGCTCCTGGGTCACAGGGTTAACCAGTTCCAGTCTGTTGTCACCGAAACCGTAAACAGCATTGTACCTGCTGTTGACGAGTACGCTGCTCACCGTTTCGTTCAGATCGTACCCAACCAGGAGCTGCCTCAGCTTGCTCTCCATCAATCGCAGAGGGTTCTCCGTTCCGAAGCTCACGAATCCCTCCTTTCTTCTCTCTACCTTGTCGTACCCCAATCCCTTGAAAACGTCCTCCAGAACGTCCACATCAGCTATTATGTCTGTTCTGTACAGAGGTACCACTACCCTATCGTCTCTCATGCCGTAACCCATCTTCTCCAGAGATGACGCTATTTCTGCCGCAGATAGATCGTAACCGAGGAGTCTCTTTATGGAATGTCCAGAGACCCTTCTTTCCTGATACTCGAGTACTGGTGAGTCTCTTTCATTTAGCTTCAGCGTGGAAATTGTTCCAGACGGATAGGAAAGACCGGTGAGCATGAGTGTCATGGTCCTTTCCACAGCGTTGAGATTTGTTCCCTCCACATCTACAAGTAGATCTACAGTATCTTCCGTCACTGTGGTCAGTGCAGAGTTCAGGATCGGAGGAAGCGATATGATTCTACCTTCAGAATCTATTATCCCCGGTATCTTGTCTGGGACCAGATTTCCGTACTCCAGTGCCTTCTGGTTCTCTTTCATGAATTCTCCGATGACCACTTCTTCCTCTTCGCCAAGTGGTATGAATTTCTCTTCCCTTGTCACTTCCCTGTAGGTGATAGGGAACTTCACCTTACTCAGGTCATGCAATCCGATGGAAGACAGTCTCCTGTTCCTGCCGATCGAGACGTGTATCTTTTCCTGGAAATCAATTATCTCCGGAATTAGATTCCTCACTCTGCACCCTCGGACGATCCCCACGCTGAAATATGGCCTGTACTTTGGAGGGTATGAATTGACAACCATCTCTTCGTGATCGATTGTCTGTCGGGAGAATCTCTCGACTCCTTCAAATAGTCTGATAGCCCTAGAAACTCCCTGGATAGAGTAGAGGTCAGGTCTGTCTGGGTTGAACTCCATAACTATATCTCCCTCTTCTCTGCGCGCCTCTCCCCCCAGCAGCCAAGGTACTTTCAGCAGTCGCTCCATTGGAACGCCCGAGAAATCTAGCATCTTCTTCTCATCGAACCTAACCAATACCATTTAAGATGGGATAGGGAATCGATATTTATAACTGAGGAATCGAAAAGTTCCACCTGCCAAACAGATCATTATGATGATTCCGTTCGGAGACTAAAAGTCACAAGTCTAGGATTTATCATCTCGTTAGGTAGCACAACAGCTAAAAATAAATCGGGAAAATCGACTATAACGAAAATCGGAAAGCATCTTCCAAACTATCGAAAGGCAGACTCCAATGTCTACTAGAAGACGAGGTTAGAAATCGATGCGGCGAAAAAGGGGCAACGTAATTAGTCGAAATGCGACGAATAAACTGGGTCGGTCCGGTCTCGAGGGAAAGCAATCCAGTAGCTACCGTGAACAAAATGCTATACGCAGTGATCTATCCAAAGAAGAAGAACGAGATTGAGTCAGAGATTGTCTAATTCTGGCCCTCAAAAAAGTATTTATTAACTCAAACGTTGCCGATAGAAGAGATGGTAGTGT
>CAYMEF010000054.1:0-8105 GCA_964389625.1 uncultured Thermoplasmatales archaeon | reverse complement strand
TTTCTGACAGGATTGGTGCGAGGATAGTGGCAACTGTAGGTCTCTCCGTCCAGATAATCGGCATACTCATCTACATGACATTTGGAGATTCAACTTCGGTGTACGTTGTCATTCTGGGCGCAGTGGTGTACGGTTCTGGAAACAGCGCCTTCTTTGCCCCGAACAACAGTGCAGTGATGGCCAGCGCCCCGCCGAGGGCCTATGGAGTTACAAATGGACTCCTTAGAACCATGGCCAACATTGGGATGCTTAGCAGTTTCGCACTTGCACTGCTCATCGCATCCGTATCCATCCCAAGAGCATACGCATTCCAGATCTTTTTGGGGGGAGGGAGAATAAGTGGTCAACTATCTTCTGCTTACATTACTGGAATGCACACCGCTCTCGTGGCTTCCATAGGCCTTCTTCTCATTGCGATGACGCTTTCCATCTTGAGGGGAAAAGAGGCTAGGAATGCACCAAAGGTGGACAAAGGATCTCTTGGGACCAGGACAAACTGAATCTTCAGCAGCAAGACTACCCCACAAACATACAACATAGACCATAGTTCATTTCAATTATCGCACAACAACCGTTAATTATCGAAATAGATGTTAATGGGCAACGACCTATAGTCACGGAAATCTCAAATTGTTGGCCGCAGATATTCTTGTAGGCGACAGCATTACAGATGTATTCGTTGCGTTTTCTGCAATATCCGGGCACGGTTATTCGTGTGGTTGGACAAACCACTCACTCTCATAAACAACAGTCTGCACATTCGGAATATCCAGTGACCGGTCTTCCTTCACACTATTACGATTCAGACAGGAACCTGCACGATGATGAAGGTCTTTATCTCATCGGTATAGGTACGCATTCGCAACTTGAATAAGACCTTCTGCCTCGCTTCCCATTCGATCTTCCTGAACCATCAATTTCCTATAATTGTGGACTATACGACAGGGATGATCCTTGACTTCAATCTGAACTTGTGCCTCAACCTGGATCTGCGGATCTTTACTCCAGACATCAGCGTATTTGTGTCCTGATTGTGGATTTTTTCCTTTTAATGCTTTAATTTTAGCAAGGTTAATATTTGGGTATTTCAATCTTTGACTGTGCGTTGGAAATCGAAAGCTACTCTCGCGATCGTGATCGTTGTGGCGATAGTATTAGCTGGACTAGTCTACTTGGATTACCTGCACTCGGACCTCGCACCTTCAGGGAGTGCGTTCAGCGTGGTCAATCTGACTCAAGACCTTGGTAACCAGTTCACGCCCGGGTCTATCCAGGCCTTTGGAGTTAACTCTTCGTCCCTCCTGATTTCGGGGGTGGGATTATATAACAAGACGACCGATTATTCCCTCCCCAATCTTATGAAGATGACTTCGCTTTCTCCCTCTGTCCAGGGCACCAACATGGACCTTGTAGCAAATCAATATTTTAGAGACGGCAATGTATTCGGCACCGGTTGGAATGGATCCTCTTGGCTCCTGACGGGGCAGATTTCTTGGGGGAACATAACTGAGGGTGCTGTGGTCTCGATTAGTGGAAGTCTAGTCACAAACCTCACTTCCATATTATCAAGGTACTTCGTGAATGGGGGAATATGGTTTGACGGATGGAATGGCTCTGCGTGGCTTCTAGGTGGGAATAGTGACAAGAAGGCCTCCCTGGTTTCCTACCACAACGGAAAAGTGACGGATGAAACCGGACTCCTCGGGAGCCAGGTGCCAAATGCATGGATACAGTGGCTGGAGTGGAATGGATCTTCGTGGCTCGTAGGAGGTCATGGTGTCTTCGGATTCTTGAATGGCAATTATTATATCAACATGCTTGGTGAGAGCCCTTTTAACTCTTCGGGAGTTTTGTCATCTGATTTTCATAACCGTGAGTGGGTAATAGGGGGAGGCCCTCCGGCTACGATCATCGTTCTCTCGGGCACCCACATAACTGGAACCATCCATATGCCTCGTTATTTCGATGAATGGGTTAACAGCATAGTATACTACCGGGGAGTCTACCTCATTGGGGGCAAGGGTCTGAACCCGAACGGTAGTTTCCATCCAGCACTGTACTTCCTGGACCTTAATGTTGTCCCCGAGTCGGTCGAGAACTTGACCCACCTCCTACCCTCCTCTTTCGACTTTGGCCAGGTACAGTTCATGTCTTACGTTACACTCGATGGAGAATCCGGTGTTTTGATTGCCGGCCAAGGTTACATCGATCCGAACTCCGGTTACAGTAGGGGTGCCCTTGCCATCCTGTCATAAAGATAGTCACGTTCATCGTGACTCCATCCGTTTCTTCCATCTCAGATAGAAGAAGGCAGTCGCAGCTAACACAACAGAGACTACTGCTGAACCAAAGACTACGTCTGCAAGCGAGAACAGGATCGAGTGATTGTTCGGTACGTATACTTCGTTTGTCACTTGCGAGAGGTTGAAAGATGATTCGCCTTGTAGGGGGTAAGGGGCGCGAGAAACGTTGTACTGAAAGGCCATTGGGAACAGGAACCCTATGCTTTGAAAGCGATTGGCGATAGACTCGTTGAAGTTGAGCGTCTGCGTCAAGAATTCCTGAAATGACGCATTGAATTGGAGAGGTCCCCTTGCAACGTTCCCGTTCGGATAGCTAACATTAAAGTTGAATAGGTCGAGCGGTACGTTTGACTGAGAGACCAGTCTGTTGAGCGGCGGCATCTTCCAGTTATAATCGATGAACCCCAGGATCGAAGTGTGCGACAAGACAGTATGGGAGATATAGTCCTCCTTCGCGTAAGGTGATATGACCATGAATGGTACCCTGAATCCAAGCTGCGTGCTCCCGATCTGCGGAGGTGGTACCTGGTCATAGTACCCTCCGCCTTCGTCGTAAGTCACGAAGATAGCGGTGCTGTTCCAGAGGCCGCTCTTCATTACCATATCTATTATGTTGAAGAGCCAGATCTCCCCGATCAGAATGTTGTCGGGAGGATGCTCACTGTAGTGCGACGCCCCGCCATCGATGGGAGAAACCCAAGTCACGTCAGGAAGACTGCCGTGCTGAACGGACTGCGTGAACTGCTGCCACGACCCTATGTTTTGGGACTTGCTCCCAAATCCTGAGATGTAATTCAATGGATAGGTACCCAGGGATGGATAGAGAAGATAGTATGCCCAACTTACACCATAGGAGTCCAGTTCCGAGAATACCGTCTGGTTGTAGGGGAGATAGGGGGGAGGGGATATCTGATCCTGTACTACGGGGGAGTACCCCGCCAGACTGTATAGACGATTCGGGAGTGTTTCACTGAGAGTTGAGCTGAAGTACATATCCCCTATTGCGTAATTCTGCGCGAGTGCCCACTCCAGACCCATCTGATCAGCAGTAAAATAATACAGGGAACTCGGTCCTGAACCATTCAGGAATCCATTCATCTTCCCGTCGTTCCAGTCCTCGTGATAGTTGGTGTATCCCTCGTAAGGGTTTGATGTTGAGAAGTTCCCATACCCAACGGGATTCAGTTGTTGCGATACTGGATGGGAGATGAGGTTGTAAGGAATGGTGACCCCACTTGCTATGTTACCGGCAGACGTTTTTCCATATCTACCAAATGTGTTGTCAAAGCTGTGGTTTTCCATCATCAATATTATGAGGTGTTTTATGGGAGTCTTGGTGTTGTTTGGTGCCCCCGCCGAGTAGAGCCCAAGCTGCACGAGCATCAAAAGCGATACGGCTAACACCACTACCTTCAACAGGGTCATCTTTTTTCCGGCAAAGGGCCTTTCAGGAACTTCCAGTGAAGGGTTTAACATTATCCGTTCCTAGAGAATGATCATCCCTTGTTCTGTAGCGATTTTTCATCTTCCCCTCCTCTCAGCTGGATAACCCCTAGTATCGTAGCGACTATGAACAATATGAGCAGAAGGTCGTACAATCCCGGAATGTACGGGTGCGAGTTTGGATATCTGGTGACTCCGAACAAGTATGTTGCAAACTGGGAGGCAGAATTGAACCCAACCTGGGAGTATGTGGCAACGTCACCAATAAGAAACAGTGCCAGAACTGTAGAGACCAGAGTTCCGGCAATACCAAGATCCCTTTTCCTTGAGACTATCAGGACTATGCCTGTAATCATGGAAACGAGTGAGATGACGAGCATCCCGTACCAGTGAATGAAGTACGGGGGCTGGGAACCGAAGTCTGTCTGGAGATTCTTGTCAGTGAATAAGACTACAATTGCAGTCAAGAAAGCCAAAATAAACACGATTCCTTGAGCGCTGAAATTGTAGGTATTCTTTCCCGATGCTGGCATCGATTATTATCCAAAAGTCTGTACTTATAGATTTCTGAATTCTTTTAGGATTGGTTAAATGTATTTCAAATACAATTCGAGATATCCAATGCAATACTCAAGTTCACCAGCTCGCGACTTCCTCCACTGCATATATATTTAAGCGTCGTTAAAATGTGATTACCAATCTGGGAGAAGAATATGGCAAAAGAGAGCCTCCTTCTGGTTACTGGGAGGGACAAGGTGGAGCTAGCATACGCTGAAGAGGGGAATAGGATTTTCCTTGCAGCCACCGGAAGCAATCCGAGATGGCCATCATCCGTTCTGAGAGATGGAAGGGCAACGGTCATACTGGATGGACGTTCGCTGGAAAAAAAGGCCGTTCTTGTATCAGAGAAGGAATCCAAGGACAGAATACTTGAAATGATGTCCGACAAGTATGGAAAAGAAAGAACTGAGCGGTGGTTCTCTTCGGCCTCGAGAATGATTGAGCTCAGCGATTCCACCCCGGATGGTTCAAGAGAGGACGTCTACTCCAGATGGCTTGAGCTAGAATTCGATTCGATTTCCGGTGAATATGACAGACACATTTTTGGAAACGAAGTAAACTATCTTCTGAGGGAGAGGTCACTCGCTCTGATGGAGAGAGTTTTCGATAGACCATCTCATCTTCTGGAAATAGGATGTGGCACGGGTACTGAGACACTGGAACTCCTCAAAAAAGGGCACAGTGTGCTCGCAGTCGACGTATCCTCCAAGATGCTGGACATAGTCAAGAAAAAAGCCAAAGACTTGGGGCTCGAGTCAAACCTCTCGATTTTTAAGGCAAACGGGGAGGAAATCGAAAAGTTGATCCCCCAATATGGAAAGGCCGTATTCGATGGAATTTACTCGACGTACGGAGCGATTAATTGCATAAGGAACCTTGGCAACCTCCCCGGCAAGTTACACTCACTCCTGAAGACCGATGGGAGACTGGTGATGGGCATATACAACAAGTACTGTGCCGCGGAGATCGGGGGATACCTCTTCAGGCTGAAGCCAAGGTCTGCGTTGAACAGGTTGAAGAGCATTTCCCCAGAGGGAGAATCGAGGTTCTGCATCGATGTCTATTCCTATTCTGTACCTGAAATCACGAGAATCTTCGAAGCCCATTTCAAGCTTACTTACAGGGAGGGTGTTCCAGTCGTGATACTCCCATCGAATTTTGTGAGGTACGTCAGGAAATTCAATGGGAAACTCGATGAACTTAAAAGGGTAGATTTCTGGCTCGGAAAGAGGTGGCCTTTCTCAATGCTGGGCGACCACTTTCTGATGGTGATGAAGCCGACTAAACTATCCAGTTGAGCTTTCCTTTTCCTTCAAGAGTGCAAGGTGAATTTCAGGGATCTCGTAATTCAGATTTTCCACAACCTTATCTCCGACAGGCCTTCGCAGGAAAAGGGCCCCTCTCCTCGAAGCAATGAAGAGGTATGAGCACTTCTTTGTATCGACCCCTAAGCAGACCCCGCTGTTTGAGAAGAGATATTTTATCGCAAATCGTTCTGAATATATCTTCATGGGACCGCACCTATGCCTGGTGTTAATGGCTGGTTGCCCGCTCTAAAACTTCTCGACCACCTTTCTGGCTGAAGAAATCCTCTCAGTAGCTTCAACTGGAATATGGGTATGTAGAAGAAATTTTTGATGTTCCTCGAATTGCTCAATAGGAGAAAGGCAACCATCAACGAGTAAACTACTTCCCTCGGATTCAGACCGGAAGTGAGCCTGACCCACGACCCCTGCCACTCCGGCCAGTTCCTGTACTCGCGGCTGAGTGCATTGTGCACGTTGGAGTCAGGTATGTACTTCACCTTCAGACCTTTCTCCCGGAAATATCTCTGAATGAAGTACGTCTCCCTGCTCATTACATTGCCGGGTATTTTCACCCCGGAAATATCTGATCTCCTGAACATGGCCATGCCCAGGGGTAAACCGTACGAAAAGTTGTTCCCGATAGAGGTTCCAACCACGCAACCTACCTTTTGATTCTTCAAGTACTCCCGGGCAAGATTAACGAAATCCGCTCGCTTGACCGTTATATCGCTGTCAATGAACAGTATCGTGTCGGTCGAAGATTGAGCGATCCCCAGGGTTGTTGCCTTCCCCAGTCCTTCGTCTTCCAGGTAAACTTGGCAGTCAAACATCTTGGCCGTATCCAAGGTTCCATCGGTGCTGTGGTGATCTACCACTATCAACCTGTTTACTGGGAGAAGGCTCTTTACGCTGGCCAAACAACTAGCAATGGTGGACTCTGAGTTGAATGTCCGCACGATCACATCTAGTTTTGTAACAAGGCCTTCTTGGCCAGATGGTGGGTTCTTAACTTCCCCTACGCGTCCCTTCATTCACTGTATTGGGCAACCATGAAATGTCCGTCTTAATCTTTTCCTTTATTGAAATTAATCAAGATTTCCAGAAGATTGTGAACACGGACGTTAAAAGGAACCGATTGGGACAAATATTTTTAACTACATTTAAGTTGATTGATGGAATGGCAACGGTTCCTTTGATTGGTTCAGATGAGTACTCTAGCTATGAAGTGGGTCTGCAGTCGATGACCTCAGATTCTTGCGCTCAAGTATGTGTGTGTAGTTCCACCAATCTTGCATCTCGCGTGAGTCTAACGCCAGATTAGAGAAACAAATGCAGTCAGGAAAGAGGGGAGTCAGTTCGTTGCAGAAGTATGCGTATATCTTCATTGTGGTATCCATCGCCCTCTTCATAGTTTCGTATTCTCTTTCAATAAACGTTCCCCCTCAACAACAGGAGAACTATTCCTTCCCGGGAGGGTCCCTCACTATCACTCCGTCCGATCTCTATGTTCACAACTTTCTCCGGTACGGACCATCTGCTTTCGTCACAGTTTCGTTGAACCATACGGAGAGCTCAGTCCAGGCTTATGTTTACCAGGAATACTCGACACACCTCACGGTTTTCAACCAGACGTTCCATAACACTTCCTACATCTCCTTTTACTTTGGACTTTTCCCACCCAGCTCTTCTCACGTAGAGAAATTCCTCATCACCATAAATGGGGAATTCATACCCGTCTCCGTATCCGTCCAGGCATCACCCTACCCAATGATAGGGGAACTTTCCCTACTCTTCTCTTTCGTCCTGTTTATGATAGGAGTATACCTAGCTCCGTTCAGGTCTAGATTATGGACCCTCCCGATCGGGCTATCATTTCTGATTCTGTCCGCTTTCCTAGGTCACAGGTATGACATGTTCTTCATGATATCTGGAGGACTCCACCTTCTTACCGGAGTCAACCCTTTCGTTCAGTCGGTGAATCTACCCGGTACGCTCAAGTGGACGTACCCACCATACTATCTCGTCTGGTCGATCATTGCAGACTGGTTTGCCGGAACGTTGTCTCATACCGCTCTCCCTTCCGCTCAATCCCTGGTCTTTCCTGGAGTCAGGACTGGGAATTATTACGAGGCATGGCTTGGTTTCTTCCCAAGATCGCTCCCGTTGTACTATCTGCTTACGAAACTACCGATGGTTGTATCCGTGTTTGTGACAAACTACTTCCTCCTCAGGAAGTTCAAGCTCCCCTACAACGTGACAAAGATCTGGCTCCTCAGCCCATTTGTTGTCTTGATAGGGGTCGTATGGGGGCAGCTTGACATCATTGCTTCGGCCTTTCTTGTCATCTCGATCTACTACTTCCAGAGGGGAAGGAGCGACCTCGCCATTCTTGCTTCAACTCTGGGCTTCTGGTTCAAGATCTTTCCGGTGTTCGTTCTTCCATTCATCCTGATCGAGAGCAGACACAGACTGAGGGACTCGGCAATAGTCG
>CAYMEF010000053.1:0-8459 GCA_964389625.1 uncultured Thermoplasmatales archaeon | reverse complement strand
CATAAACCTCAGGCGAGGCATATTTGTTTCAAAAATTTAACTCTTTTGCGGATTTGACCTCCCAAAAGTGATGATGGAAACAATGTAATGGCCCCAGATTTGACAAATTACCATACCTCTTGACTCTCGGAGGGTGTCATTGGGCGGATTCATTACAATATTAATACTTCTCTGGACTCAAGGAACAATGAAGGCATTTGAGCCAGGTTTCATAGGAAATCTGGAACTGAAGAACAGGATAGTTATGGCGCCGATGATCTCGAATCTTGCCAATTCTGATGGTTCTACAAACGAGAATCACATCAGGTATCTAGAAGAGAGAGCTAAGGGCGGGACCGGACTCATAATCACGGAATACACCTATGTGGACAACATAAATGCTAGGGGGTCCAGGAATGAACTCGGTGCATTCAGTGTGACCCAGGTCCCGAAGCTCAGGAGGATCACTGAGGCGATACATCAGTACGATTCTAGGGTGTTCATCCAACTTGTTCACGCCGGAGGGAAGGCACTGACAAGTGAGAACGCAAGGGAGCCCATGGCCCCGTCTTCCGTTGACTACATTGGGAGAAAGCCCACCGAGATGACTGAGGAGGACATAGAGGGTGTCATCAAATCGTTCGAGAATGCGGCTTCCATTTCAAAGGCCTCCAGGTTAGACGGCATCGAGCTCCATGGCGCGCACGGTTATCTGCTGCACCAATTCCTGTCCCCGACCCTGAACGTGAGGGAAGACAGGTACGGAGGTACGTTCGAAAACAGATTGAAGGTACCCCAGACAGTCATAGATGCCGTGCGCTCAGCAGTAGATATACCAGTCGGGATGCGGCTTAGTCTTTATGAGGACGATCCAAACGGATGGAATGAAGAGTACGGCCTCAAGATAGCAGACTCGCTCAGGGGTCTCGACTATGTTCACTACTCTGCTGGCAACTTCTATCCTCCCGGGTCCTCTGCCCCATTCTACTACCCAGAAGCTCATATACTACCCAGACTGACGAGAAAGCCAAAGATTACCACGATGCTGGTAGGATCCGTGGTAAATCTCGAGGGGGTAGAAAAGGTCCTTTCGGTCTGTGATTTCGTTTCTGTGGGAAGGGGGCACCTGGCCGATCCCTACTTCACTCACAGGCTGAAGGCCAATCCGATGCTCCTGAAACCATGTATCAGATGCAACCAAGGGTGCAGAGACCTTTCGTATGGAGAGGTCAGGTGCACAGTAAATGCAGATCTAGGGCATGAGAGTGAAATTATGCCCAGGCTCAAGGGTGAGATAGTCATAAAGGGTGCAGGTGTTCAGGGGATCGAGGCAGCGCTGTACGCCGCAAGATCTGGACTCACGGTCTCGCTCTACGAGGCGGAAGGGAGGATAGGTGGCCAGTTGAACAGGATTACGGATCAGTTCAAGAAGAATGCATTTGACTCGCTCCTTCGATACTATGAAAAGGTACTCGGCCTCTACAGGGTGAATCTGCACACCAACAGCAATTACAGCGGAAAGGGGATCGAGTGCCTCTCGCCCGTTTCCTATAAGGAACCCCCAGAGAGTGGCCAGACTTTTGAGAGCAACGTATACGCTAATCAGGATTGGTTCCTGAAGGTTGCAGAAAAGAAGAGGATCAAGGTAGGGAACAAGAGCCTCAACAGCCTCGATAGGGGAAGGAGACTCGGGTATGTCAGACTAGCAGAGAAGAGGGGAATAGAATTCGTGGATGATGCTGATTTCGACTTCAGCCTTATGGTAGAGGACCAGTACGACATTCTCAAGGCCATCCGACTAGGGATCGGAAAGGTGAAACGTCACATCGCTTTGAATGAGAACGAATTCCTCTAAACAGCTTCGTAAGGATTCTCTCCGGACCTCAACTCCCACAAATTATATGGAAGAGCATGCAATAAGAATTCCATGAAACACGTTGTGTGTCCACAGTGCGGTTCCGAGCACGTGGATCACGACACAGGGTATATCACCGGCAAGTACAAGTGCCTGGACTGTGGCTACGTAGGTAGCGTCATTTTCGAGTTCGATGACAAGAACTACGAAAGGTTCCTGAAACAGCTAAAGGGGGATGAATAAACGCCACGGCCCACCGCGCTAGGATTCGGAGACTTCCCGCGAAGTACCTCTCTCTGCATCTGACTCCATGAATTCCAACATCGACCCGATTTATTTCTTGACATTCCTAGTACCTATAGTGGTCAATTCGGCCCTCCTTTTTTACTTCCGGAAGAAAAAAACGGTCAGACTCTCCGTGCTGGGGTACACCTTCCTGGCATATTTTGTGGCGATAGCGATCAAGTTTGTGTTTCAGTATTTCACAGCAGCTCCTGTGATATCCACCTATGGATATTCTTCTGTGGAGACCGGGTTATACTATGGCATACAGACTAGCATCCTTGAAGTGGGACTTGCGTATCTCTTTGCAGGATACGCAATCAGGAAAAAGGACATCTCAGCTTCCAATGCGGTCTCTTTCGGGGTATCCCTGTCATTCTGGGAGAATGCTGTGTACCTTGGGGTTGTCTCTGGGATCAGCCTCGTTGCCGATTATCTGGTCATAGCTGTGGGTGCACCCGGCATTTCCCATCTAGTGTATGGCGCCATTGCCAGCAATGACCCTAGTCTTCTGTATGGACCCGTGCCGGCCCTGGTAAATACCTCTCTGTCTATACTGGAAAGAACCTCATCCTTGCTGGCCCACACCGCATGGGGTATCCTCACGGTACTTGCGGTAGCTTACAGGAAGAGAATTTACCTTTATGCGGCCCTTCCGATGGGTATGATAGACGCACTGGTGCCATTTGCAGCCTCTATTGGTGTGTACGCATTCGAGGGAATCGTATTCGCCCTCTCGGTATCGTTCTTCATGGGAGCTTATTATGCCCTCATCCAAACCAAGAAGATTCCGCACGAAATCGAGTCGGCCCTCTAGAGTGACGGTCGTTCACAAGATGGGAGTTTTTGATCTCAAAGCCAACTCGGTGACAAACGGGCACGATGGATATCCCGAATAAATTATCCCCTTTTTTTCCGAGCTTATCTGAATTTAAGATTCTAAGTCACATATTTATAATTAAAGATACTACTAAAGCTGCATACCGATGGGTGTGCAATGGAGAGGACTGAATTGCCATTTACAACAAATAAAGAGGAAAGGATCCGGCAGCTAGAGGGACAGCTATCGAGTCTCAGGATGTCCAGTTCGTACGGGAGCAACTGTGAGCAGATAGCAAGACTCCAACTCCAGTTGACTCAGCTCTATTCAGAGGTAGGGAACAGAATGCTTTCAGACCAGACGCTCAGCGACGCCAAAAAGACTCTTCAGGACCCCCTCTGCGTCAAGACAAAGGCAACAGATCAGATGCTGAGGAGCGTGGAATATTATCAGTCCCATCCAGGGATGCTGAACGTCCAATCTATGCCTGCAATATACAGGTACCTTTCTCTCATAGTCTTACTGGCGGGTTACGGTGTGCTTTATGCACTCTACTATCTCTACCACAGCATCTTCGTCTACAACGACTTCCTGATAGGCATACTTGTGGTCTTTGTACTTAGCATTGGGCTGAATTTCGCGGTAAGAAACTCTTACATAAAGAGGTCATCCAGGTAGGAAGTTATTATCAAACCTGTAACTCAATTGGATTCCTACCCTGCGGAAGATTGGAACAAGAATGCCGATCTCTTAGCTTTGGTTGGGCCGTGACCGATTAGTTATCTCCCTTCATTGGCCTTCTCAGCAAAGGTATGGTCAAGGTCGCAAGAAATGCAGCGCCGACCATAATCTCATAAGCAGTATCCCAGCCAACTCCGACCGAGAACACCAGGATGCTCACGACGGCCGGACCTATGACAGTTCCGCCGTTCACTCCAAAGTTCCACACCAGAGCGTTTGAAATAGTTGAAGACTTGTTAGGGATATAATCGGAAGCGAGGGAGAGAAACACCGGGAAATTGGTGTATGTAAAGAACCCTATGAGTACAAGAAATACGAGATCCAATACACCGGAAGAAAAAATGTATGCGAGTACGGACGTGGCAGATCCAACTGTTGCAATCGCAACCACAGCTCTCTTGTCAATTCTGTCCGTTAGGGAACCGAAGGAGAATTGGCCCAATATCGAACCGGCATACATGCCGGAAAGCTCGTAGCCAAGGAGACTAGATGTCCCGAGCCCCTTTTGAACAGAAAGGAAGGTCGGGAGCCAGGCACCTATACCCTGAGTAGCAAACGAAGTGACCAGTGCGACTCCGGTCAGTATTATCAGGACCCGAGAGATTTCTCCGTTTTCTTTGAACGAAACTTTCCTGCCAATGTCCTTAACCGGTGTGATCTTACTTCTTGACTTCAGCCCAATAGGAATAATCAGGGAGGAGCACGCAGCAACGATGGCAATTATTATCAGGGATGTGGACTCAGTAAAGATACCCGCAAGCAGAAAGACGATCGACGGGTATATAGCCCTCCCCAGACCTCCGAACGAGCCATTAATACCAAGCGCTCTGCCCTTTCCACTCCCGTTGAAATTCGATTGAAGAATGGCAGCTCCTATGGGGTGATAAAATGAAGTACCAATACCAGCAACGAATGCAGAAATCAGGAAAAATATGTTTACAAAGCTGGATGTGTGGAACTGATACGTTAGGCCCAACCCAATTATTCCAGAAGATGTCAGTATTAGACCGAGTGATATCAATTTCCCCTGGCGTGCCACATCTTTTGCGATGTACGCTACGAGCATGCTGAATCCAAGAGACGAACCATAGTAAACTATGGGATAGAATGCGAGCGTTTCCCTCGAAGCGAAACTTCTGCTGACAAACAGAGCAACGATCAGGGGCACCAGGAACGAACCTCCGTCGTTCAGGAAGTGACCAAGGGAGGTAAATGCGAGGCTTTCTTTCCTGATCCTGTTGATATTCGCTGCATCCGCTGTAACCATTTCTTATCACCACTTGTCCAGGTACTATCTGCACTGAGTCAGTATACTGGAATCACATCGAGAGCTTTAATAATTGTTTAAACGAGTTCAACGTTGCTTCATTATGTCTCTCTCAACCTTTCGCAAAATTTACCGTTCTTCCCGAACAAGCAGACTCCTGAGAATAGACGTGCATCTTTGTAGACAGAATCGCCTCATCGGGTCCTGCAATTCTTTTCCAGTTCCCGGTAAAATCCTTGACCTCCTCTTCGTACATGTTTGTCTTGCCATCATATTCGGCCTTCAGTTCATTATTGAGATACAGCTTGGAGGATACAGAAGTGGAATAGAAGTTGGTAACGGTAATGCTCCCCTCCCTCCCATATATGACCAGATCGTTAGAGCTCGGGGAAATAGTTCTCGAGGACAGAGAATTTGCTAAAACTCCATTACCAAATTCTATTGAGACTTGCATGGTATCCTCCAGCACCGAACACTTTGGGACATTTGTAGCTCTCAATGAGATAACGTCCCTTCCAAATAGGTTTACAAAACTGTCCATAACATGGACTCCTCGACCCACAATCGAGCCACCACCGGCCATAAGTGGGTCACTCCACCAGGTACCATCGTGAGTCGAAACAGAATTACTCGTGAACTTCCCAAATGCAACAATGGATTCTCCAATTTCGTTGTTGTCGACGTATCTCTTCACTTCTTCAGTAGCTGGATGAAACCGCAAATGGAAACCTATGCCAAGTCTAAGATTCTCCTTTCTCGAAAGCTCTGCTAATTCTTTGGTGTCTTGTATCTTGAGTGTCGCAGGTTTCTCAAGCAGGACAGACTTATCAGCTTGAAGTGACAGTTTGGTGTTGGCATAGTGGAGAGAATTGGGGGAAGAAATGTATACGGCTTCAAAAGTCCCTCTCATGAATCTATCAAGATCATTGAAGTATTCTGCGCCTAGCTCTCTGGAAACTCTCTCGCCTTTGGACTTGTCAGTAGAATAAATGTGGGTCACACTGGACCCGGAACTCCTGATGGCAGGTATCATTCTTGTGAGCGCATGGTTTCCAAGTGAAATGATTCCAAATTCCATACATCACCAATGATACTACAGATATATTCTTTCTTTGGTTGACAAATAGCGAAGTATACAAGTCCTCCTCCCTTCAAACGAATACGTGCAAACGTTTCACCGAACCGTAAAATAGAGCTACCTTCTGGTAGAATCCTGACGATGTAATCACATCAAAAGGGGAAATCCCGTTGAAAGTCCTGTGTCACAACATCGCTGTGCTGGTATGGAACAAGGTTGAACTGGGGATCAATACCGCAAGGTTAGTTGCTCCAGAGTCAACATATCACTTTACATTAGGAGGGAGGTCACCTTTGATTGTTACGATTGCACTCCCGGTAGCCATGCCCGTGATGGAAGGGAGGAGAAAAGGAACCCGTTTCAAACGGCTAAAAAATTTAAACTCTGTCCTAGTCGGGTTTGGATGAAGGAGGCGCTCTCTTTTCAATCAAGTAACACTTTCTTACTTTCACCGATCTCCCAGCTACATTCTTCACAGCTTCAAAAAGAGTCCTGCCGAGAGCCATTTCCTTTAACACTTTCTTTTTGTCCCTATCACTAAAGAGGGCTTTATCCTTATAATTGTCATTTCCCAAATTGCCTTCAAAATCGCCTTCCACTTCGATATCAAAGCCATCTACACTGTCCCACTTGAATTTATCTACGGTATCACACGGCCGCTTGCCTTCCATGATATCACAATATTGGAATGAATATAATGATTGCTCAATTCTATCTGGAACATTTGTATTCGAAACCGTACATTACCACAAAAAGTATAACCAATAAATTAGAAACACAATGTAAGTTGGAATCTTACTCCTAATCTCGAGTAGCACGATGCCCTATATTATGTGTAACACCCTAGATAGACGAGAAGAAAATCTCATGCACCGGATTTATACCCCTGCTGTGCTCTGGAAATCGAATGAAAATGAGAGTCTGACTTAGAATGAGATCGAAGCCGTATTACTAATATCAATCTTCGCTCAGTTTCTTAGAGGACTCTTCTGATGCAGGAACAAGTACTTAGTCCGAAATCAATTTAAATGCTAACTCTGTTAAACAATAAGAACCACAGTTGATCAATCCGAAGAGACTAATCGGAGGATTTCTGAGTGGAGGAGGGATTATCCTCGTGTTCCTAAGCATAAGGCTCTCTATATCAAATGGAGTATATTTTGGGTGGGAGTACACTTACGAGAACCCTTCCGCCTGTACCGGTTGTGCTCTTTTATATACCTATGAGATTCTTCTTCCATATGTCCTGATAGGCGTCACTCTGTTAGTCATAGGTACCTATCTTCAGTTAAGTTCTGGAATGAAACAAAGTAAGTGATAGTTGGGTATCAACTACATTCCAGTCTTTTGACTTGCATTTCAAGTGCACAATTTACCCAAGAATTCTCAAGCCACAGTCTTATTTATATATGCCAAGAGCCACTTGGCCCCTCCTAATGGCTTGCGGTACTAATCAAATTTTTAAAAGCATTGATCGCCAGGGTTTGCTCTCCGATCAGTTTCTTCAGGTCATCTATCCCTTCTTCCTTGGATTGAGTATGCCTACCGTCTGATGTGCCTTTCTTACAGCTCTCTATGAACTGCTCCTTCCATTAGGCCAATTGAGTGGGGGATATTCCGAGTCTCCTGAAGATCTACGCATGGGTGGTGTTTAATGTGAGTGCTTCCATGACAATATCGAACTTCTCTTCTACTGAGTGGCTTGTTCTCGTGGGTAGACCTCCATGAATTCTTCCTTACCTATGCCATTAATATTAGACTGTTCCGGTTGGAAGAGGGAGCGGACCATGATCATTCCATTGAAAGAATATTAAAAAGACCTGAAAAACAACTGGAAACAAGAAGAGTCAGATTGACTTGTTAGAATTCGGAAGACCATCTCACAAAGTTAATATGATACTGAAATGTACTAGTCTACGGACAAAAATAAAAATCGAATTAAATTGAGAAGAACTCGAAAAGACTACGTTTGTAAGACGAACGACTCCCTGCTGTTCAAAGGAGGAGTTCACGCAACGGTACATAATTGGTTATTTCTTGGAGAAGGCAAAGTGCATAAACGATTCTAGGTCCATCCACAGCAACAACATCATAGAGCGAATGAACAAGGAGATTCGGAGACGCATAAAGATAATAGATTCCCTGCCTACAGAGGATTCAGCGCTCAAGATCGTCTACCTGAAGGTTGCGGAACTGAACGAGAAGTACTCCAGAAGGGTATTGAACGGATATTTAAATGCAGGGATGATTCAGCAGAGACCGAGAAGAAACAAACAACCACTAATCTCATATTCAAGCATTATTATATAATTAGGTCCCCTCTCAGAGTAATTAAAGAAAAGTCAGAAAGACTATGTAATAAACTGGCATTCGCTTAAATGTATCAACGGGCCCAGTGGGATTCGAACCCACGACCACCTGGTTAAAAGCCAGATGC
>CAYMEF010000052.1:0-8570 GCA_964389625.1 uncultured Thermoplasmatales archaeon | reverse complement strand
CTCTTTACTGTTCTCCCGCTGACCAGATATCGCCAAGAAATGTGCATTGGATCGTACACTCCAGTTGGACTCTCAACAAACGGGTCCGAAGGAGATACAATGGAGATCATAGCTTTCAGATTCTTCGGTCTTTCCAGAGCAGTCAGCCATTGGATCCGTGCAGAATAGGAAGCCCCGAAGGTCCCGACATTACCATTCGACCATTTTTGTCCGGAGACCCACTCGATCACGTCCTTCCCATCTTTGCCTTCATTGAAGTACGGATTAAATTTCCCTTCCGAATCTCCCCTTCCCCTCACGTCGGAGTTCAAGAATGCGAATCCGTTTGAGACGAAAAAACGTGCACTTCTCTTATAGTGCTCATCGTCCCTCCCATAAGGTGTTCTGAAGACTATCGTTGGAAATGGAGGTGAGGAATCCGGAAGGTAAACATCCCCGACCAGGACCGTGCCGTCCCTCGCTGGGATTTCAACATATCGTAATATTCTGAGAGTCACGAATTGAGAGAACGGGCAGAGATATAAATCATTACAACCAATTCGAAAGGCTTTTTTGCTCCTTCAAGTGTAAACGGAAATCAAAATAAAAAAAAATTAAGGAGCTTCTGTCACAGCCGACCTCTATGACTTTCTCTTTGCCTTTGATGCAATGACAGCCACCAGAGCAATAACTACTGCAACAACTACTACAATTATTAAGATGTAAAGCACTGGAAGCGTAGCGGGTGTTGGCTGTTTGTTGAGGGCTATGTTCAGAACGGAGACAGACGATTGGTTTGATGCGACTGTGACATTTTGGTAATATGTCTTGTACCCCGGTGAGACCACCTTTATGTCATAACTGCCCGGTAGAACTGAAACATTGAAGGTTCCATTCTTGGTTGTTACCGCCTGTCCGTTCACGTACAGTGTGGCATTAGTTGGTGATATTGTACCCGTTAGATAGAGATGCAATTGCATCGGTGAAAACTGGACTGACTGGTTTATCGCATACCCATCCACACTTATGCTCCCAGATGGCGGAGATGCGTTGTAATTTGACGAGGAGTTGACAGAGAATGAGTAAGTGCCGTTAAGCTCTTCGAACGAAATGGTGGAGGAGCTTGATGTCTCAGATATCCCTGCGAAAGTGACGGTCCATGTCGATCCAGCTGGAAGATTGGACTCAACGAAATTTACCGGGAACAGTTCCGAAAAGGTCACTGACTTTGTAACGGATGAACCGCTGATGGTAATGACTCCGGATAATGGAGTGACTTCATATCCGGTCACGTTTGATATCTTGTACGCGTAGGATCCGTTCGTCTCCGTGAATGTAATGCTTGACTGGGTAGATGAAATCGTACTTACTCCAAGTGTCACTGACCATGAAGTGCCAGAGCGCAGACCGGTCTGGGAGAACGTTACTTCGTATCCGAGGACTTCTGAGAACGATATGGCCTCACTCACCTGTGATCCGCTAACAGTCATCGATCCAGTTTGAGGACTTATAGAATATCCGTTGACACTGGCAACCACGAATGTGTATGTCCCATTTGGTTCAGAAAATTCCATTTGGTCAGTTTTGGAAGACAGTACGGTACTTATCCCTCCATACGAAGACACGACCTGGATGCCTCCAGCAAGGAGATTCGAGACGTAGATGCTGTGATCTGTTGGATTGTATGTGGGAAACAGCGGGTATCCTGTCAACTCAATATTGGCAACAAGAGTATTCGTCAGTGAATTTATCACTGACAGGGAACTGGAATTTTCCGCTGCCACGTAGATGTAATGGTCGTATGAGTCAAATGTGATCCCAACCGGCGATGAGTGAGATGGGAGTGCAATGGTCGTAACTACTCTGTTTGTTGCTCCGTCCACTACGAGGATTGAGTCCAGGGCCTTGTCTGTGAAGTAGAGGTACCCATTAAGAGGATCATAGACGCCGAAGTATGCAGCGCCCTGTATGGTTGTTACAAGTGTGTTAGTAGTGGTGCTGATGACAAATACGGAGTCTACCAGAGTTTGATTGTTGAAACCCCCAACGTAGACGTTCCCGTTCGAGGGGTCGAATACCGCTCCCGTTACAGTTTCTCCACTCGCCCCCAGAGAAATGGTTGTCAGGATCAGGTTGGATGTACCATTGATAACAGATACCGTGCCAGATTTCGAGTTGGCCACATATACATTGTGGTTCGTGGAAGAGTAGGTGATCCCAACAGGCTGAATCCCTACCGGAATCGTCGCAATGACTGTCTCTGTTGCAGTATTAATCACAGAAACGTTGTCTGAAAGAGAGTTGGCAACGTAGACATAACCATTGTAGGGGTCATAAGCGCTCGACTCAGGAAGGGAACCAACTGATATCGAGCTGATGATCGAATCAGTAAGCGGACTGATCACCAGGACCACTCCTGGATACCTTGTTGAGGATGTGGAGTTGTGGACTATACCTGAAGCATACAGGTATCTGTTAGAGCCGTCGTAGGTGATACCGTAAACATCCACGCTGAGAGAGGTTGTGTTTATTTTCCCTATGACAGTTCCTGCATTAGTAGAGTTTGTAAGTGATACCGTCCACTGTGTGTTTGATGCGAGTCCAGATTCTGTGAATGTAACGTTGTATTTTGTGACGGGTACCATCACCTCAAATGAAATGTCAACGCTCTTTGATGATCCATTGATTGTCAAAAGACCGGCAGAAGGCGTGGGTGAAAATCCAGTCGCATTTATTTCATAGGTGTAGGTACCGTTTGGTTCCTGAAGGATCAAGGATGCGTGAATGGACGATTCTGTTGAGTTGGAGATAGTTACTGACCATGAGGTGCCCGCTGGAAGTCCGGTTTCAGAGAATGTTATTGGATACGTCTTCACAGACTGCGTGAACGTTACGTTTAACGAGATATCCTTACCTGCAACCAACACGGTCCCGTTACTGGGAGTGGAAATGTAACTTGAAGTGACGACAGAGTACTGGTAGGTGCCATTGGGCTCGCTCATCTGGATGGTTGAATTGGAGGAAAAGCTATAGGTTCCGTTAATGGAAACATACCAAAGGGTGCCCGATGGGAGTCCTGTCTCGGTGAATTTTATTGTGTAACTGGCAGCGATCGTAATGGACACACTTCTAGCGTTACCAGACACGGAGAACGACGAACCGTTCGTCAGATGTGAAGTTGTAGTTACGGTGTAATTGTAAGACGCATTCGGAAGATAGGCAACCATCGTCGCGAATGCTGAGGAATTTGTATACTCGACAGAAAAATTAGACTCATCAACTGTCAATGACCAGGTGTTTGAAGCCTTCAGTCCTGTTATGGAAAATGTAACCTGGTAGAGGTCCGGAAACTGATACGCCTTGTTCTGTTCTGCTCCTGTCACTACGAACGTTGAGTATGATGGATAAAAATATGAGTTTGACTCCTCGACCGAGTAGTAAAATGAACCGTTCATAAGGTAGGCAGACACGCTCGGATAAGTAGATGAAGTATTGAAGTACACTTCAGAGAACCCAGTTGAGGAAGAGGTGGAGTAGATTCCTATCCCCCAGGTCAGCCCCGACTTAAGATTTGACTCCGTAAAATTGATTGGCGTCAGCCTCGGGAAGGTTACATTAATGTTCTTTGTACCCGTTCCAAGTGAAAAGGAGGAATAGGAGTATATAGATTGATCCTGTTGGTACAGCACAGTATTGATGGGGCTTTCTGATATTGTGTAGTTGTACTTACCGCTCGGCAGAAAGATCGAAAGATGGCTGTCGACAGTCGCATTAGTGAATGCGGTTACGTGGCCTGCAGAATAAATGGTAATACCCCAATTCATTCCGTTCTGCAATCCAGTTTCAGAAACGTTCACGTTATATGTAGCTGGGAAACTTATCGGTACTGTTACTCCCGTTGAAGTGAAATTGAAATCTCCAGTCACAAAATTGGAGCCCCCCTCCCCAGACGTGTAGGTATAGGAACCGGCCGGTAGATCTAGGTACAGGGCAGAAGAAGTGCTGTAATTTACTGCGGAAACCGTTCCATTCGTGGAGTATGCAGATACCTGCCAGTCAATGCCAGTTCTGTACCCGGATCCGGTAAACTTTATCTGAATGAGTGGGGAAAAGGTGATTGATACTTGTTGATTGGAGCCGTCAACATAAACCGCATTTGAGACCGTGAATGATGTATTTTCAGCTGACGGTCTGTAAAAATATGCGCCGTTTGGAAGTTCTACGCTTAAGTTCGCTGAAGTGCTGCTCTTTACAAAGAAATCGTTGAATGAATAGGTGTTAGGAGTCAACGTTTCTCCATATACCTGCCACGAGGTGCCCGCTTTGAGTCCGCTCTCATTAAAGGTAACGAGATACAAGGATGGAATCGAAAGCTGGCGAGAAATGTTAGAACCAGAGACCAAGAACGAATCAGATTCGATGACCATCGATCCAACACCATAGGCAAAATCGTAGTAGCCGTTCGGAACATGAACAGAGACTGTGGAGGAGGTTGAAGATCCGGTAATTATCGTCATCCTTCCATCCGGGAGATTAGCCGTCCCATAGATGTCCCACGATCCACCGGTAGCAAGCCCAGACTCACTGAAGGTCGCGTTGTAAAAGTATGGAAAGGTAACTGAAACAGATTTCGTCCCATTTAAGACCAGTTGATAAGGGCCTGTGATGGTGGAGGTTGGGCCGTCATAATAGTAGTAAGTCCCAGATGGGATGGATGCGGTCATTGTGGAAGAAGTGCTAGATTGTGAGAAAACCAGACCGTAATTGACGCCATAAAGAGAATTATAGAGAGGGAGATCCGGGGTCGATAAAGAGAGATTTGTGTACAGATATACGCTCCATGATGTACCGGCCGCTTTGTTTGTGACGTCAAATGTCACCGTATACTTAATGGCCGAATTTGCGCCGACTCCAGAGATACCGCCTGCCAAACCCTGGCCTAAAGATGCAACATTACTGAAAGCAGATCCAATATGACCAGAAATCAGTGATGAAGCAGAAGAATTACCATTAGATTGCTGGTTTCCTAATAAGGAGGAGTTAGCGGTTGATTGACCATAACCATGTAAATCACTGACTGTGCTTACTCCGCTTACTGTAACAGTTGCAATCAGACTAATTACGACAATGAATACGAAAATGTTAAGCTTGATTTGTCCGTATTTCATTATAAAGGATATTTTGTTGATTATTTAAGTTTGACCAAACTCACTTTTGAGAATAAACCTTTCCCATATGTTCAAATCTTCATACGGCTGTAAATGAAACATTGGATTATGATTCAGTAGACTTGACCTACCAATTATCCCTGCCAGCTCCTTTAAGAGTCCTGGTCAGACTTATGGCGAATCCCGCCCAACTGAGTTAAAAGTCCAAAGATTACTGAAAGCATTGGCACCTTTTCAGTCCTCGTTTATTACCAATAATTAAAATACGATCTATGTTTCTGGACAATTAGTCTAATGCTTGATTAAAATGTATTTTAATGCCACTTAATTCATATTCATTAGATATAAATGTTTTTATACTCTCCGGAATTGAGGGTTGATTGAATAATAAGAGGATTGCCAGGGGGATTGCAATGAGCATAGCATTGGCTGTAGTGCTCTTAATGCTTTTTTCATCATTTTCCGGTGCGTTATATTCTACGAACCAGACTACCACTGCTCAGACCCAAGGCGGTCACGTATATTTGGTTACCACGAAAATTGGGAATCAAAATTACAGTTATTATGAAGAAGTTCAAAATGGAAAGGTCCTAAAAACCTGGCCGTCACCTGCTGCTTCCGCAGTTCCAGATAATTATAATTCCAGCTCTTCTCCGGTAGCAAGTTCATCTCCTTTAATGGATTTGTCAAGTGGACTGAATACTGGTCAGACTCTGAGTCCCCTTCTATCAGCCAACAGGACAACACTAAGTGGGCCTAGAGCTTTAGATGGAGACAGAGGTGGAAGCAACGGGAATACATTTAACGTAACCCAGACCTACTCCCTTACATCAATCACACTATCACCCACTTCTTCAAACCTTTACGTAGGACAGACACTTCATCTTGACGGTGCTTGGGTAGGAGGGCAGTCACCTTACAACTATATATGGCAGGTCTCTCAGACCCCATCAGACCACTGGTTCTACACTTCTTACAACAACTCGTCTGCTTCGATTTCAGCAGGCTTAAATTTCACGCCAGATCATCCAGGAACTTACCTGATAAACCTAACTGTTAATGGTACGGGTACCGGCAACGGGCTCTCTGCATATTCCATTATCTCAGTACAACAGCATCCCTACCAGAACCAGCATGATCAAAACAATCAGTACAGTTTGGACAACATTACCCTGACGCCTACTACATCTATAATGTATTCAGGCAGCCCGATCAATTTCGTGGGAAACTGGACGGGAAGTTCCAGCGCATACAACTTTGCGTGGGTCATAACAACTGACCAGACTCAGTGGAAATCCTATTATGAAGGAGAAACCAACCAGATAGATAATTTCAATACTACAACTGGTACTTCTACTAGCTTCACATTCAATCCAGTATATGGTTCGTTCGGTGTTTTCTACCTGTACCTGTACGTTATTCCTTCGAGCGGAAATGGACCGGACAATCAACAAGATTCGTTGGTCGCCTTCTCGCAGATCATCCTTCTCCCAGGTACGCCTGGAGTGACTTCTGTCACTATCTCTCCTACATCTGTCAATTACAATTCAGATTCCGGAGTTCCCATATCGTTCACAGGGAACTGGACCGGCGGAGCTCCACAGTACTCTTATGCCTGGCTCGTGACACATCGCGATACGATAAACACTCCCTACATCCTTCAATTCTCCTCTTATAATTATACTAGCGGGACATCGGCGACTTTTTCATATAAACCCACGGATAGCGGACAATATTATGTTTATCTCTTCGTCAACAGCGGGAGCTCCCCGGCTTACGTCATGGCAGTTTCCCAGATAGACTCAAAGGAAAGTCCCCGTCCAACCGTACAGCAGGTAACTATCACGCCAACCACAGTAGATGCCAGCATCGGACAGTCGATTACCTTCAACGCAAACTGGACTGGCGGCATTTCACCTTATACATATTTGTGGTATGTTTCCTCCCACTTCCCTCACTGGCAGAAGGGGGCGCATAATTTCAATACGGAAAATACAACAGTAACCCCTACCGCTCAGTTTACTTATGTTCCGGATAGCTACGGTATTTTCTACGTGTATTTGTTCGTTAACAATCACGTGGGTCAGAATCCGCAGTCCGGAAGTAACGATGAAGATGAAGATGAAGGACTGGCTCTAGTCGCCACAGCCGAAGTGATCGTACTTCATCCGTCACTTCCCCTGACTTCATCCGCTATTTCGCTCTATCCCACCAGCACGACCGTTGGGAATCCAGTAACTGCGACGGTTGAGCCTGGATATGGTATAGCTCCGCTCACTTATTCATGGCTGGCGACCACATCTGGCCAACCAGCAAATGGGGACTATACGACCTCTGGCGATCAGATCACATTCACAAACCCAGGAACTTATGACGTTACCGTCACTGTAACCGACTCAAATGGGCAAACAGCCTCACTCACACAAACGATTACCGTAATAGGTCCACTAGCTGTGTCCGTTGCTGTTTCAGGAAGTGGAACAATAGACAGCGGTCAGTCTGCCACTTTACTGGCCACTTCAATCTCTGGGGGAACATCTCCCTACATCGGCCAGTGGCTGGAAGAAGCTCCCTCTACGTCGAACTACGTTGATCTTGGAAATCAGTTTTCTGCAACAAGCAGCAGTCTATCAGCTTCAACAATTTCTACCGGAATCCTGACCATCACAGGAACGTGGTTGTTTGAGCTGATGGTTACTGACACTTCTTCTTCAGTGGCTTATTCTAGTCCCTTGTCCATCACAGTGAACCCGCAGCTCACGGTCTCACTTTATGCATCTGACACTGGAGTGGACTCCGGTAGTTCAGTCACCTTCACGAATTCAACTTCTGGCGGTACCCAGCCATTCACATTCAGTTATTCTGTCAGCCCGTCCACAGGCTGGACCCAGTCCAGTAATCCTGGAAACACTTTTACATTTACTTCTCCAGGCACATACAATGTAGAGCTAACGGTTACTGATTCAGCTGGGTCCATAGTTTCCTCCTCTACGGTATCCATTACAGTTATGTCCCTTCCCACTATCACGGTACAACCTCAGTCCTATTCAATAGACCCGTCACAGGTGTTCGGACAGCTCACTTCCACAGTGGAATACGGAAGCGGTTCCTACACTTGGCAATGGTACTCTGGCTCCCCGGGGAGCGGTTCAATTGTTTCAGGAGCATCCGGAAGCGGGACCTCTGCAACATACACCCCAACTCAGGGTGGTTCCTATTACGCTGTCTTTACTGACTCATCGGGCCAGATTGCCACCTCTAACGCGGCAGTGGTTAAAGAAAATCAGGGCCCGATGGTTGTCGTTTCACCATCCTCTGCGACAATCGAGACCTCACAGCAGTTGCTGCTATCATCTACTGTCTCCGGAGGTTCTGGTTCCTTCTCCTACTCCTGGACCATAGGCGGAAGCGGTACGGTTGTTG
>CAYMEF010000051.1:0-8965 GCA_964389625.1 uncultured Thermoplasmatales archaeon | reverse complement strand
AAAATTCTTTAAGCAGGTACAGATGTCAAAAAGTGGACGAACTAAATTATTCCGAGTTGCTTAAGAAGGTCAAGTCCTCGGTGCTAAAGAGAGAGGAGAAGAAGAGATTTCAGATTCCTAAACCAGATACTATTACCGAAGGAAAGTTGACGATCGTAAAGAATTTCAAAGACATAGTGGAGGTTATCAACAGGGACGAGTCGCACATTTACAAATACTTGATCAAGCAGTTTGGACTTTCAGGCGATATTTCAGACGGAAGACTGGTGCTGAAGGGAAAACCTCCAGAGGGAGGAATAGAGAAGGCCTTTCAGGAGTACCTCCGGACGTATGTTCAGTGCTATGAGTGCGGAAACTATGATACAGAACTGGTCCGCGAAAACAGGATGGAAGTTTTGCGGTGCAAAGCGTGCGGCGCGGAACGGCCCTTACACGCCCATAGGGAGATAAAGTATTCGGAGGACAAGATAGAGGTTGGAAGAACATACGAGCTTGAGGTGACAGATCTCAACAGAGATGGAGACGGTATCTCTATCAAGGGAGACATAACTGTTATGATTCCAGGTGCCAAGAAGGGGCATAAAGTTACTGTGAGAATAGACAGGATCAGGAAGAATTACGCCCTGGGCATACTGGTGAAAAAGGGTTGATAATACTCGACACTAATGCACTAATCTACTCCATAAAGGAGAAGTTAGACTTCACGAAATTTGTCAAGGAAGAGATTGTAGTACCAACCTCAACGATCAAGGAACTCGAGAAGCTTTCAATTAAAAATGCCAACGCTGCTCTCGCTCTAAAGGTCGCGAGCAGGTATAGGCTCCTGGAGGTGCAGTCCACCGGAGACGATGGAATAATAGAGGCTGCAGAGAGATATGGTGGGAAAGTGATCACGAACGATAGGGACCTCCAGAATAGACTGAAGGAAAAGAATATTAGAGTGACATCGGTAACGAAGAACAAGGTGAGAAGACTTTGAAACCAGTCCTTCTCGATTTTCTGAAGTATCTCGCTCTCAATCACATCGGAGGCAAGATGGTGCTGAACACCTCAGATCTCGCTCAACAACTCCACATTTCTCAGCAGTCCATATCGAGGTACCTAATCATGCTGGACAAGGACGGGTACATCGTGAGGAGAAGGGTCGCACGCGGAGAGGAAGTCACGATGACACAGAAGACGTTCGATGAACTCAAAGACCAGCTGAACACCATACAGTTCATACTCAGCTCTACGAGAGAGATATTTGTTGAGGGAACTCTCTTCACCGGACTTGGCGAGGGATCCTACTATATTTCAAGGGACGGGTACGTGAATGGGATAAGGGAATTCCTGAAATTCGAACCCTATCCCGGCACGATGAATCTCAGGCTGGCCGAAGACTTCGCCAGTTTCAGCTCCATTATAAACAGTCTACCTGGGTTTGATATAGATGCTTTTGAGCAGGACGGAAGGAAATTTGGATCCGTCAAACTCCTGAAGGCTAAGATGCTCGACCAGGAAGTTGGGATCGTTCTCCCGGAGAGAACGCACTACGACAGGGTACTAGAAATAATCTCCCCCGAGAGTCTCAGAAAAAAGTACGGACTTAGGGATGGAGACAAGGTAAGGATAACAATTTTGAAAGAATAGACTAAGTGGTGTTTAGGCTCTTCCGCAAAGGAAGATATTGATTGATGTGTATGCTCGTCTTAAGCAGAAATTTTAAGATGACTGTAGGGCGTCCCGTTCTACGTCAAGCAAGTATAAGTGAGATCCGTCCTCAGGATATTAGCACCAAAAAATGCAGAACAGCTAATACAAGAAATTGACGTAAACGAATTCATGAAAACTAAGCCATTGGTGGCCATATTTTTGGTAGTTGCACTGGTCACGGGATTCTCGGTGCACATAGTCGAATACCACATTCGGAGGGAAGGTCACTCTCTCGGTCCGAAGCTATCTGTCATTAATTCCAACTCAACCTGAGGGATGAACGGGACAGAGACGATTGAAGTATTCAGCGTCTTTCCAACCGTTTATGGACCGTTTACTGGACGGACCCCACGGCGTACAATTTATCGACCTACAACATCTCCGGCAATCACGTGTTCTTTGAAATAGCAAATGCATCTGTCTCTTACAACGATAACGTCACAACGTATTTCTCTCACCCGTCTTTGCCAACGTCGCGAAAGACTGGGTCTATCTCTTCAATTACAATGCCATTTATTCTCTAATGTCACTGAGACATCGTTTGCTTTTGTAGCCATGAATAACTCTTTCTCAAGATACGAAGATTGCCCTGCATTTCACGGATTATGAGACACGCTATAATAACTAATTGAGAGTTTCATATTAGAATTTCGAAGATTCCTTCGCCTCGTCTTTGCCACTCTCAGAGGAAGGTTTTTTTATTTCTATGATTGGAAGCGTGTACGCTCCAAAAATTAGACTGCATCATAGGATGCTCTCGGTGATCTCATCTGTTTCCATTTCCCTCTCGCAGTAGTGGCACTTTATTGTGAGCGGATTCTTTGATATGACGGTGAAGGAAGGCTTAACGCTCCCCTCCATGTTGGAGACGCACCTGAGGTTGCTGCACTTCAGTATTCCGGTGACGATATCAGGTAGCTTTACCACGAATTTTTTTATGACCTCGTAGTCCTCCACGATCGTTATAGTCCCACCCTCGGCTATCAGGGCTATCTTGTTCAACTCCGAAGAATCGAGTATCCTGTCCTCTATCTTCACGACGTCCTTCAATCCCATCTTCTTGCTCTTCACGTGGATCGCTATGCTTACGGTTATACCTGGATCGCTCGAGATCTTCAGAATCTTGAGTACCTGGAATGCCCTACCGACGGGTATGTGATCGATGACCGTTCCCCTTCTTATCTTCTCTACCTTAAGCATCTTCTCTTCTGTCATCTACTCGCCCCCTAGGATCATGTCGAGTATTGCCATCCTTACCGGTACTCCGTAGGAAGCCTGCTTGAAGTACTTTGCCTGAGGCAGATTGTCTATCTCCGAAGGTATCTCGTCCACCCTTGGCAGTGGATGCATTACTATCAGGTTCTTCTTCCCCCTCGAGATAAGGGATGGTCTAACGACGTAAATACCCGCTACTTTTTTGTACTCCTCGATGTCAGGGAACCTCTCCTTCTGAATCCGGGTCACGTAGAGCACATCCAATTCAGCAATCACGTCCTCCAGATTCCTCGTTTCCTTGACCGGCACTTTCTGTTCTATGTCACGCTTGATGTGCTTAGGGATCTTTAGCTCGTCAGGAGAGATAAAGAAAAGGGACACGTCGAACATCGAGAGCGCCTTGCTCAGCGAGTGAACTGTCCTCCCATACTTTAGATCTCCGACAAACCCAATACTCTTCCCGTTGATTGGGCCAGACTCCTTCCAGATGGTGAATATGTCCAAGATTGTCTGAGTTGGGTGCTGACCAGCCCCGTCTCCTGCGTTTATAACCGGAACGTCCGCAAACTCGGATGCGAGCCTGGCGGCCCCTTCCGAAGGATGACGCAGGACTATTGCGTCGGAATAGGCATTGATGATTCTTATGGTGTCGGAAAGTGTCTCGCCCTTGGCAACAGAGCTGGCCTCGAGAGTTCCGAAACCGAGCACCCTTGCCCCGAGTCTCATGGCTGCTGATTCAAAACTCAATCTCGTCCTGGTGCTAGGTTCGTAAAAAAGTGTTGCGACTATCTTGTCAGAGAGGGGTCTATCTGGGTGCCCTGTGTTGGCAAAGGGCAACATTTTGTTTGCCTTGTCGATGACTTCCATTATCTCGTCGACACTGAAATCTCCAATAGAAACGATGTCTCTGTTAAGCCACATCAATTATTGAACAACGCGCGTAATAAATATTTATGCGTGTTGCATTAAGCCCCATGAGACAGCTCATTCTGCATGGCGGAGTTGGGAGCAGCGAAGAGTTGAGTGGACTCCTTGATAAGTACGCTTCATATTCAATAAATTATGAAGACCCCTTGGACGCGGTCGTTGCGGCAGTGAAGTACATGGAGGACGACCTGAACTTCAATGCGGGTACCGGGTCGGTCATGAGACTCGACGGAAGTATCCAGATGGACGCATCGGTAATGATTGAAGGAAGTTTTGGGTCAGTTATCAACATCGAGTTCGTCAAGAGCCCGGTCCAAGTGGCTAGGGAGGTCATGGAGAAGAGCCCTCACGTGATTCTCTGCGGGGACGGTGCAACCAAGTTTGCCAAGGATATGGGACATCCACACTATGACCCCTCAACAGAGAAGGCGAAGAAGAGACTCGAAGAGTCGAGAATCGTTGCGATTAAGGACAGCAGGTTCCTCTATCCCGGTTCTCAGTCAGTGGACACCGTGGGTGCAGTAGCCAACTTCGATGGCAAGATTGCGGCGGCTCTCTCGACAGGCGGAAGCAGCCCCATGATGAGAGGGAGGGTCGGAGATACGCCGATACCGGGTTCCGGGATACTCGTAAAGAAGGGGTTCGGTGTCGTGGCGACTGGAATAGGAGAAGAGATCATCAGGAGACAGCTTTCGTACGACCTGTATTGCAACAGGGAAAGGTTGGAACAGGAGTGGAAATCGATCGCAGATGGTTCTCAGTACGCACTCGGCGTAGTTGGTTTCAACGGAAATGATTCCTTTGTCCTGGCTAATCGGTCTATGGCACACGGCTATGCAAAGCATGACAGGTGAATAGTCGAACAGCCCCCTCGTTTAGTTGTTGAAAATCACTGACGACAGTTGGAGAGCCTCCATTCTAAGCCAAAGGGAAAATGAGGGAGAAGTCGGTCCGAAAACGACGCTCCCATAAAAAACATATAAATATCGAGATAATTTGTCAAATTGGTAGTTATCATGCCCAACGGTGAAACATTTCAAGATACAGATGCCGAACTGATAGAAGTTTTGAAGAGCCTGAAGACCAGCATCAAGATATTCGGTTGTGGCGGTTCAGGGTCCAATACAATTACAAGGATCATGGAAGAAGGCATACAGGGCGCAGACATAGTTGCTGCGAATACCGATGCCCAGCACCTCCTACTCACTCAAGCTTCAAGGAAGATACTTCTAGGAAAGAGAGTAACGAGGGGACTCGGGGCAGGAGCCATGCCCCAGATAGGAGAGATGGCTGCGAGGGAGGCAGAGATCGACATCAACGAAGCGGTTGAAGGGGCGGACATCGTGTTCGTGACTGCCGGAATGGGAGGGGGAACAGGTACAGGATCAGCTCCGGTGGTTGCGGAGGTTGCCAAGAAAGCGGGTGCCTTGGTTATCTCGGTGGTTACCACCCCGTTCAAGTCAGAGGGAGCAATGAGGAAAGAGAACGCACTGTGGGGCTTGGGAAAACTGAAAGAGAAGTCGGATACCGTTGTAGTGATTCCGAATGACAAGCTGCTTGAGATAGTTCCCAGACTCCCACTCAACGAGGCGTTCAGGTTCGCAGACGAGACACTTATGAAGGCCATAAAGGGTCTAACTGAGATGGTCACAAAACCAGGACTCGTCAATCTCGACTTCAATGACCTGAAGACGGTTATGAAGGACGGAGGTACGGCAATGATCGGGATGGGTCAGTCTGGAACACAGGAGAGAGCACTGGATGCGGCGAAGAAGGCGCTGAGCTCTCCGCTCCTTGACCTAGACGTATCTTCTGCAACTTCAGCCATTGTCTCTGTGACCGGGAGTTCTAACATGTCGGTGGAAGAAGCTCATTCCGTCCTGGAGGAAGTCAGGAAAAAGATCAACCCAAATGCGAGAATTATATGGGGCGCTCGAATAGACGAGACTATGAAAAATGATATAAAGGTATTAGCCATACTGGTGGGAGCCAAAAACAAGTACGTTTAGAGGTATCCCTATATGGTTGATATGGACGACAGGATTGAAGATCTAGAGGACTCTATTACTGAAAGAGTCAAGAGGATAGGTAGAGGAAAGTATTCGAGAATACTCAAGATGGCTAAGAAGCCTAGCAGAGACGAGTTTGGAAAATCGTCCCTGATCACGGGTATTGGCATTATGATCATCGGGGGGCTTGGCTTCATCATCTACCTCCTCATGAACGTTCTATTCAAGGTGCCATAGATGGTTAAGTGGACAGCCGACGGCAAGGATTCTGAGATCGGGACTAACAAGAAGGTTCTCTTTAATCTCACCATCGAAAACGACGAGACGGTGGAGAAGGAGGGATTCTTCGAACTCTCTCTGGACATTCACGAACAGAAAGAGGAGATAGAGTGGTTCCTCATAGAGGAGCAGAAGCGCGGTAAACAGGTAGCCATATCTCCAAAGAACCAGGACCTCTTGAAGGTCCAGTACAAGCTGAAGCCCAAAGCTTCCGTCATCCATGCACTGTCAGTAGAAACACCGAAGGGCGGGGAGATAGGGGATTACTGCACTGTTGTATTGAAGGCAGATGGAATCGCGAACAACCTATTCTCCATAAAGGTAAAACAGACGATAATCGTGGTCAAGACAACCATCGGTCAGGAAGTCAAGATAGCGAGGGACATTGGACTCAAGGCAAAGGTTGAGAAGCAAGACTACCTGTTTTCGATTCTCGTCCCGCCTGAAGTCAAGGGATACATATTCATCGAGACTCTCTACCCAGACAGGACTATGGGACTGCTGAGGACTGTCAGGGGAGCGAGGAACATGATAGCGGGAGAAGTGCAGCTATCGGAGATAGAGAACTATCTTGTATCCAAACCCGCAGTAGAATCACTCGGAGTCGGGAACTTCGTGGAGGTCACAGAAGGACCATTCAAGGGAGAGAAGGCGAGGATAACACACGTCGATTCCCAGAAGGATGAAATAACGCTAGAGCTGCAGAATGCGATAGTCCCGATACCGCTGACCGTCAAAGCAGACTCTGTAAAATTGCTAGAAAAAGAGGTTTGATGTATGCCGCAAGAAGTATCAGTTATGGTGGAGGGTGGAAAGGCAACAGCCGGACCTCCTCTTGGACCCGCACTAGGGCCAATGGGTATAAACATTGGCCAGGTTTTGAAAGAGATCAACGAAAAGACAAAGCTGTTCGAAGGGATGCAAGTTCCTGTAAAGGTCATAGTAGACCCCGAAACGAAGAAGTTCGAGGTAACGGTTGGGAAACCACTCGTTTCTGCGCTTCTCAAGAAGGAGCTAGGAATTGAGACTGCCACTGGCGCTTCCAAGACGAAATTGTCCGGGGACCTGAAGATCAAGCAGATAAGGAAGGTAGCGGAGATGAAGATCGACAACATGAATGCAGCCTCCATTAAGTCTGCAGTACTAGAGGTGCTGGGAACCTGCGTATCCATGGGCATCACTGTGGATGGGAAGGACCCGAGAGAGACACAAAAACTTATTAAAGACGGGTCAATCGCCGTATAGAGTAGAAGAGCGTAATTGCTCGCGTGACTACTCTGGTGAAAACCAATGGAAAGTGAATCTCTTAAGAAGAGTATAGAGGAGGCAATAAGCAAGTCTCCCAAAAGGAATTTTGGCGAGTCCCTGGATCTTTCGCTCAATCTCAAGGACGTCGACTTGTCGAATCCAAAGAACAGGATAAATGAAGATATCATCCTTCCGAATGGAAGGGGAAGGAAGGTTACTGTTGGACTGATTTCAGGTAACGAGATGGCGTCCAAGGCAAAAGGATCTGTTGATAAGTTGATATCGGCAGAAGAACTCGACAAGATGCCGGACAACAAGAGGGCCACCAAGAAGATGGTGAATGGCGTGGACTTCTTTATCGCCGAAGTAGCCCTAATGCCCAGGGTAGGCAAGATATTGGGTGGAATAATGGGTCCCAGGGGGAAGATGCCCCGGCCGGTACCCGCAAACATTGATCCCGTACCAATCATCAACAATCTCAGGAGGACGGTAAAAGCGAGAAGCAAGGAGAAGCCAGTCGTTCACATTCCGATTGGTACCAAGGAGATGGAAGTTGAAAAGCTTATCCAGAATGCGATGGAAGTCCTCAAGAGGGTAGAATCCAAACTCGAGAAGGGGGAGGACAACATCAGGACAGTATACGTGAAGACGACGATGGGACCTGCAGTCAAGGTGGAGTTGAGGTAAATGAAGGAGAACAGGTTCTCGGAAACCAAGGAGACTTTTATAAAGGGTCTCTCGGAGGACATCAGAAAATCCAAATCGATAGCACTCGTTGGAATAGAGAGAGTTCCCGGAAAGCAGTTCCAGCAGATGAGAAAGACTCTCAGGGGAAAGGCGAAAATTAGGGTGATAAAGAAGACTCTCCTGAAAAGGGCTTTCGACGAAATGAACATCGAGAGCATAAGGGGAATGGAGAACTTCATGGATGGGCCAGTTGCGGCGATTTTCTCACAAGAAAATCCTTTCAAGCTCTACAGGGAGATTGAAGCTAGCAGGACGAAGGCTCCAGCCAAGGGAGGAGAGATAGCCCCCGAGGACATCATACTCGAGGCCAAGACCACGAGTCTCAAACCCGGGCCAGTAGTAGGAGAACTTCAGAAGGCTGGTATCCCAGCTTCGATAGACCAGGGCAAGGTTGTCATAAGGAAGGAAACTGTCCTGGTAAAGAAGGGAGACAAGATATCGAAGGAGAAGGCGATCGCACTTGCTAAACTCGAGATAATGCCTCTGGAGATCGGACTGGATTTCAGGGCGGCATACGAGGACGGTATAGTCTTCGACAAGAGTTCACTGGGTACTTCGACCGAGGAATTCCTTGGTAGGATAGCATCGGGCCACTCGATGGCTATAGCACTGTCAATACACCTAAAGTATTACAACAGGGAATCTACACCAATTTTCGTATCAAACGCTTACAGGAACGCGCTCGCACTGAGCCTTGCAGCTTCATACCCAACGAAGAGCAACATTCAGCTCTTGCTCGCCAAGGGCAACTCGATAGCGAAGTCCCTGGAGAGCAAAATTCCAAGGGGTTCATAGCAAATGTTTAAGACACTTAGTTTATTATCCGGGAGTAATTAGGGGTGGAA
>CAYMEF010000050.1:0-8987 GCA_964389625.1 uncultured Thermoplasmatales archaeon | reverse complement strand
CATGAGCTTGGCAAGCTCACGTGTTACCAGGCTACACCACGCTCGCTAAACACTCCATTATTATCAAAATAAAAACCTAACTATGAAAAATCATCAATTTGGGGGTCAGATCAAGCAAGTACTGCTGTTCTTGTTTTCTCAACCCTATTCAACGCTGTACCTCGGTTAGTTCTAAGCGTTTACGATCTAAGCCTTAATGTGTCAACACCGCTGGTTCTAGTGTAGATGAACGCGTATCCCTCCGTCAACGAAGTGTGCCTTAATCTTCAATGACCTTAGCCCGAGATTACTTTATTGACCGAGGAATATATGTAAAGATTGACGAAAAAAGTCCGTCATCGACTAATATTCTGCCTCAGTTTATTGAAAAACTTTGCCGCCTCCTCGTAGTCGCGTTCCTTGATTATGTGCTTGAGCAACTCAAGTCTTGCCGTTATCTTTTCAAGTTGAGCTATAGAGCGGGGATTGAAAAGAGTCTCTGATAATAGAGCGTTATCCTCCGAGAGAAGACCTCTGGCCAGCTCCATGTGCTTTCTGAAGTTTGTACCAGGAACTGCGCTCGTGTCGACACACGCAGCAAATACCATAGATGAAGAAAAGGGGAGAGTCAGCGAGTATGCCATCATCGAATCGTGTTCTGCAAAGGAAAACTCGAAGACTTTCAGGCCAATGCTGGCGTAGAAGTCTCTGAAGAACTTCTTCCCCCTCTCACTCGATTCACTTATGATTATCGCACTTTCCCCCTCGGGTGAATTCAGGTTAGCATTAGTGGGTCCAAACATCGGGTGGGTAGAAACAAACTCGTATCCCGAGTTCTTGTAGAATGCGGGTAGCTCTCCCTTGACCGACGCAATGTCAGCAAGGATACAGTCCATTGGCAGGTACGGAATAATTTCTTCAAATACCCGTATTGTGCTACCGAGACTCACCGCATTCATTAGAATTTCAGGGTTAAATTCTTCTATCTCGACCAATGATCCAATGATAGTCACTCCTTTGATTTCTCCAGTTCTTTTCCTGTCGATATCATATACTCCAATCTCATTCTCCCCCTTTAAGAAGCGAGCAAGAAAAGACCCCATCTTTCCTAGTCCAACTATCGCAATTCTCATCTCACCCACCTTCTGTAACATCCAAGCATCCTGAATTCTGCAGCCTCTTCCTTCAGCATTTCCAGTGCATCAACATACCTCTTTTCAAAATCGTTCCCGATGAAGTCGATCAAGAACTTTACTCTTCCAGAAGAATCTCTGGACGGAAGAGATTCGATCATTGTCAGATTGATGCCGGAATCCTTGAATATCTTGAGTATGGATGTCAGTGCACCAACCTTGTCCATTGTGGAAAGGGTGACAGTACACTTATTTCCAGCCTCTGCCTTCGCATCCTTCGACAACACGAGGAATCGTGTGAAATTTGATTCGGAATCCTCAATGTTCTCCTTGAGCACCTTCATTCCGTACAGCTCCGAGCAAATCTTTCCCGCTATTGCAGCGGCCCCTGCAGGTCTCTCTCTTGAGATCATCTCCGCCGCTCCTGCTGTATCAAAGAAGGGCCTAGGTTCCAGTTTATTGTCTCCAATAAAATTCCTGCACTGAGCGAGGGCTTGTGGGTGAGAATATACTGTCCTTATATCTTCCAGATCTGTGTTAGGCAGGGACAACAGTGCATGATGAACTGGAACGATCACTTCTCCGATCACAAACAAGCCTTTCTCCGTTACTAGATGACTGGCGGCAGAAATTATCCCCTCAGTCGAGTTTTCAATCGGAATCACACCGAAGTCAAATTCACCTCTCAGGACTCCCTCAAATACGTCCGCGAAATCTAGGCATGGAACCGGCACGAGGGAATCGTCAAACATGTTGCACGCAACCTCACCGAATGCCCCCCGCTCGCCTTGGAAACCCGCCAATCTGAATTTACTCTCCTGGAGTCTCTTGGACTCTGACATTATATCGATGTAGAGCTTTTCCTTAAACTTGCTCGTTAGGAGCCTATCGTTTCTATATTTCATTTTTCTTAGAATCTCTCTTTCCCTCTTTCTGTCGATGATCCGGTCCTTGGTCTTCCCTGCTCTGACAGAGAGCATCATCCTCTTCGCCAAAAGGCTGAGAATTTCTCCATCTACCCTATCAATTTCATTCCTGATCTCAATCAGTTTCATCAAGACACCCCTTATGATTCATAAATCAGCCCCTCCCGCAATCAGAAGATCTGCGACTGTCAACGCGGCCATAGACTCGACAACTGGTGGCGCTCTCACCGCAACGCAGGGGTCGTGTCTCCCTTTTACGGATATTGTCGCGTTCTCCGCCCTAGCTAAGTCCACGGTCGCCTGCTCCCTTGCAATGCTAGACGTTGGTTTGATCGCGACTCGAAACACCAACGGCATGCCGTTACTGATTCCTCCCAGTATTCCTCCAGCATTGTTTGTGATGGTGACCATCGTTCCATTCACCATTGCGAACGGGTCATTGTTCTCGCTCCCACTCATCTCGGCCCCCCTGAAGCCTGTTCCGAATTCTATTCCCTTTACAGCGGGTATCGAGAACATTGCCTGGGACAATTCTCCCTCTAGTGAATGGAAGAGCGGTTCTCCGATACCAACGGGAGCGCCAATGATCCTGCACTCTACTATCCCTCCAAGAGAGTCCCTTTGCTCCCTTGCATACTCGATTGTCCTCTTCATTTCCTCAGCAGTGGTTGGATCCGCGCATCTTATGACGCCCGGGAAATCAGCCTTCAACAGATCATCATCGGTGGGGTTAGTTTTGATTCGGACCTTTCCTACCTGAACTATGTGTGACACCACACTTATTCCATGCATCTCCAGTATTCTCTTTGCGACAGCACCCGCGGCAACAAAACACGCCGTCATCCGACCAGAAAGAAATCCGCCGCCTCTGTAGTCGAACACGCTCGCGTACTTCTCGCGTGCTGTGAAATCCGCATGGCCCGGTCTAACAAGATTCCTGCTATTTTCGTAGAACCGTGAATCGATATCCGCATTTCTTATCTCCAACCTTAGCGTTTCGCCCGTCGTCTTATTCTCCCGTACTCCACTCAGTATTTCCACGATATCGCTCTCCCTTCTTCCAGTTGTTAGGTGGCTCGTACTTCTCCTCTTTTCCAGTTCATTCTGGATTGTATCAGCATCAATCGTGATTCCGCGTGGCACTCCTTCCAGTATTGCACCTATTCTTCTTCCGTGACTCTCTCCATAAACGCTCAACCGGATGTTTTTTCCCAGTGAGTTGCTCAATGCCGTCACGTCACCTCCGAGTATCCTCACATGGTCAAAGAATTCCGGATAAGATTTCTTGATCGCAGTTGGATTCTCGACCACGAGTTCCTTTCTGGAAGACAACCCTCCAATCACCGCTGCCATCACGAGTCTGTGGTCACTGAAATCGACAATTTTCTTGGGATCGAAAGCGCAGTCGCCTGAAATTGCGATGCCATCTCCCTCTGCAGACGATTCACAACCCATCTCTTTTAATAATTTGCAGATAGCGTCGACCCTATCGCTCTCTTTCAGCCTCAGCCTATCAACGTTTTCAAAATACGATTTCCCGCTTGCCCTTGTTGAAGCAATTGCTAGAATGGGTATCAAATCCGGTATATTGCTTGCGTCTATTCTAATGGACCTGAGTGTACTCTTCTTCACGGTTATGGATGTTTCTCTGACTTCGACATCCGCTCCCATTTCTTTGAGAATGTCCACGATCCTTCTGTCTCCCTGTTTAGAATCAGAGTGTAGATTACTTATGGTGACTCCCCTTCCACAGCCGGAGATGGCCCCCGCCACAAGCAGGAATGAAGAGGATGAATAATCTCCCTCAACGTAAAATTCGGCATTTGAATACCTTTGGCCTCCCACTATTTTGAAACTCCTTGCATCCATCGATCTATTTACCTTTATTCCAAATTTATCCAGGACATCCACGGTAAGCTCAACGTAATCCCTTGACTCGAGTTCCGTAGAGATTGAGATCTCGCTGTCTCCGGTCAATAAGGGTAGTGCAAACAACAGCCCAGATATGAACTGCGAGCTGATGTCCCCCCTGATAGAAAGTTTCTTCCCTTTTGACTTATTGTTGCCTGTAACTCTGAGTGGCAGACCCTCGTCCTTGTCTAGCAACTCTATCCCCGCCCCAAGTTCCTCTAAAACGTAGAGCAACTCTTTCATCGGCCTCCTAGCCAGACCGGATTTACCCCTGAAGATCACTCTGGAATCCAATATAGAAACCACCGGCGCGATGAACCGAAGCGTCGACCCAGATTCTCCGCAATCTATCTCCTTATCTACCTTCTTGAAACCATTCCCAACGCCTTGAATCACAATCCTTTCACGACTTCTCACCAGAATTTTCGCACCGATTGCTTCGCAAGCCCTGATGGTGGCAAGGGTGTCATCGCAGAGCAATGGGTTGTGTATTGTACTGGTCCCTTCGGCGAGAGATGCGCAAATCAGGGCTCTGTGGGTTTGGCTCTTTGAGGGGGAGGCAACTATCTCCCCTTCGAGAGTGGACTGTCGCACGATCATCCCTACGCCATATGTGCTCATCGGGCATGACCCCTCAGCTTTCCCAGTACCTCGTTCGTCACTTTTTCTAAAGACTTGCCATCCGTTACGATCTTCAAGTCAGCTGATAAGTCGTAATACGGTTTTCTCGCACTCATTTCCTCCAGGATTCTGGAGTGATCGACAACTGCTCCGGGTCCAGCGAGGATCGGCCTATACTCTCCATCCTTTAGTCTAGCATAAATCGAGGAAGGATCGGAAGTTAAAAGTACAACCGTCCCAGATTCCTTCATCCTGAAAACATTCTCAAAGTTGAGTACTGAACCCCCGCCAGTGGCCACAACAACTCGCCTCCTCTCACTCGCACTTTTAATTGTCTTCAACTCCATACTTCTGAATTGGTCTTCTCCATACTTCTCAAATATCTCCTTGACCGAGAGACCGTTATCTCCAGAGATGACTTCGTCAGTGTCCACAAAATCCCTACCTAATTTCATTGCCACTCTCTTTCCAACGCTGCTCTTTCCCGTTCCACTGAACCCTATAAAGAAGATATTCCTCTCTTGTCTTTCCGAATTCTCCCTGATTCTACGGTACACAGATTCCAGCATTGCCGATCTGTTTGGTTCGATCCCTGTCCAGAGCCTGAAAGAGCTGGCGCCCTGATTTACCAGCATCTGTATTCCATCGATGGTTTCGCAACCGGAGCGCCTAGCATCACGTATGAGTACGGTAGCCCCCTCCCTGTACACCGCGTCAAATACGACGAGATCCTTCCTCAATAAAATGGCGGGAACCGGGGTCGTTTCAGAGCTCATGCCTATGGGGGTGCAGTTGCACAAAAGGTCCGAATTCTCAATCTCCCTGCCCAACTCCTCCTCTGACATCTCGTTCCTTCCAAGTACAGAGGTGTTCATCCCCTCCCCAGCTAGGCCAAAGGCAACTGCCCTTCCAGCTCCTCCCTTCCCTAGGATCAAGGCTCTTTTCCCTTTCAAGTCCTTCATCACATCTCTGATGGCTTCCACAGCCCCGACACCGTCGGTGTTATAGCCGGTAAACTTTCCATCTCTGGCTACCACAGTATTGACCGCCCGTACCTTCTTTGCCGTTTCATCAATCGAATCAACGAATTCTACCATTCTCTCTTTCAAAGGCATGGTCACATTGAATCCGCTTACGTTCAGCTTACGTAGCGAAGAGATTCCCCCTTCTAGCTCTTCAGACCTGACAAGCATTGTCGTATAGACCGCACTTAGATTGGACTGCTCGAATGCCCGGTTGTGCATGACGGGGGATAGAGAGTGTGCCACTGGGTCTCCTATCAGGCAGTAGAGATCTCTGTTCTCCCTCAAGAAAGCGCCTCCATCAGTTTTTTCAATTTTTCTGCTTCGATCTGTCCATCGGCAGTTTCAAATCCTCCAGCAATGGATGCATATGTGAACGGGGATCCGAGCAAAGGAGCCACGATCCTGGTTATCTTGCCCTTTTCCCCCATTCCAATAACTATCAGATTCTTTTCGTGGCCCAGGAGCCCAAGCAGTCTAGCGCTGTCCGAGTAAGAATTTGCCCTGCATGCAATTTTTACAATGTCGGCACCCGTGTCGCGGCACTCCCTCACAATGTTTTCCAATTCTACATCAGAGGGGGTGACGGATTGATTGTGATATGAAACTATTATCTTGCAGCCAACTTCTCTGGCCTTCTTGACAACTGTTTCCCTATACTTTCTACTCGAATTGATTTCTAAATCTACGTAGGAAGCGCCATTCTCTATCGCAGTTATCAAGAATTCTAGCCTCTTGTTATCTTCAATACCACCGGGCCTACAAGTAGCTACCAGGTTGGTCGATGAAGAGAAGATTCCCCCAACCTCCTCCACCGAGAGTTTCATCAAATCGATCCTTATCTCCGCCATCTTGAGATCGCTGATGACCCGAATAGTCTCCTCGGACGAAAGTCCCCCCAGGCTCACGCACACTCTCTCCCGCTCATAATCCTTCAATTACACACCTCTTTCAGTACATTCTTCAATTCTTCCTTTCTGATCTTTCTGATAACTGCACTTCCGATCCCTGAGAGCAGGATCATGTTAATCGATTCTCCATCACTCTTCTTGTCAACTGCGATGGCCTTCAGCACCTCAGCTCTCTCCGCTCTGACCTCATTCGGCAGCCCTATTTTTCTAACTAGATTCTCTATCCTGTCTGACTCAACCGAGTGGAGCAGTCCCTTTGTCACTGAGAGCCTGGCTGCTGCAACCATGCCAATACTTACAGCGTAGCCATGCGGCAGATTTGTGACCTTCTCTATTGCGTGACCGACAGAGTGGCCGAAGTTGAGTTTCATCCTTTCTCTACTCTCCAGCTCATCCTCTTGTACGAATTTCATTTTGACCCTTATCGTGGCTGAGACAGATTCACTCAACTTGTCGCGGTCTAGCGAAAGGATATCGTGGTAGTTGTCTTCAATGTAATCGAATAGTGCCACGTCAGAAATCGCACCAGACTTCACCATTTCAGCCATTCCCGAGATAATCTGTTTCTTTGGAAGCGTCGCGAGAAAATCGAAATCGACAAGGCAGAATTCCGGTTGTCTGATAACACCGACCATGTTCTTGAAACTCCTGAAATTTACTCCATTTTTTCCACCCAAGCTTGCATCCACCTGGGCTAGGAGCGTGGTCGGAACGAAACCAAATTTTACTCCCCGCATAAATGTCGAAGCTGCAAAACCCGTAACGTCCGTCACAACACCACCCCCTATACCCAGTACGAAAGATGTCCTGTCTATCTTCTGTTCAAGGAAATAATCAAAAATTTTCTCTACGGAACTGATTGTTTTTGAGTTTTCTCCAACGCCAATCTCTACCCTCCGGAAATACCTCAAAAGGTCCCTGTATAACTCACCCACTCTGCTATCAGTCACTACCACCACTCTTGACGCATTCACTAAGTCATCTATACGGTCCAACGACTCTCCGATCAGTATCTTCGTGCTGCCACTCTTCACGTCGAGTTCCAAGCGAGTCATTGCCACTTCCCCATCGATTCTTTGAGCAGCCTTACCTTTCGTACCAGCTCCCTGAATTGTGGCGGATTAAGCGCCTGATCTTTGTCGCTTAGCGCCTGAGTTGGATCCCGATGTACTTCAATGATCAACCCGTCAGAACCTGAGGCAACCGCCGCCAGACTCATCGGCTCGATCAAACTGGCCTTTCCGGTCCCGTGAGAGGGATCGACTATCACGGGCAGATGCGTCAGTTCTTTCAGAGATGGGACTGCACTGAGATCGAGGGTATTCCTGGTGTAAGTTTCAAAAGTCCTAATTCCCCTCTCGCACAGTATTACGTTTGGATTCCCCTCCTTGAGTATGTACTCTGCGCTGTTAAGCCATTCTTCAATGGTCGAGTTCATTCCCCTTTTCAGTAGAACTGGTTTGTTAGTTTTGCCTACCTCTCTAAGAAGAGAAAAGTTCTGCATATTCCTTGTTCCTATCTGCAGAACGTCTATATAGTCGCTAGCCCAGGCCACATCTCTGGTGTCCATGACTTCTGAGACTATTGGAAGTCCAGTTTCTTCTTTTGCACTTTCCAGCAACTTCAGACCTTTAAGACCCAAGCCCTGGAAAGAATAAGGTGACGTTCTAGGTTTGAACACTCCTCCCCTAAGCATGTCTGCCCCAGCATCCTTGACCTTCTTCGCCGTTTCCAGGAGTTGGTCTTCGCTTTCAACGCTGCATGGTCCCCCGATGATTGTTAACCCCTCTCCAATCGTCACGTTTCCTACCCTTACCGTAGTTCTCCTCGAACCTTCTAGAGAAGCCAGTTTCACATTCTTGTATGCGTTGTTCATTCTACTGTTCACTTCCTGCTATGAAAGTTGTTGCGTTCCTTGTATTCCAATCGAGATAAATTGACAGGTATAGGTGGGATAATAGGCCCGTATCCTCTGCAGTTATTTTGCTAAGGAAAGAGGAGGAGGCCACTCTCAGCGAGCGGCTTCCTCTGTACAAATATCCCGACACAAAAGCACGAAAATGGAACCAGAATCTCTTTATGAACATATCAAAATTCATCTGAGGCACCTCACAGTGAGAGAGAAATATCAGTAACTAAAGTCCGAAAATAGGCAGAGAATTGTCAAAACCTGTTTCCTGCTTTCTCTCATAGTGGCTAAAATCGCATATACTGTCAATACTTAAACATTGCGGAGCAGTTGGGGCCATGTACCATTATACCGAAAGTTGTCTTCGAATTCCTCGATAATTTCTGGAGGCTACTATCAAAGACGAGTGCAGGAAAAAAGACGGTGCTTGCCTTACAATACAGGTAAATTGAAAGGCTTGGAGAAGAATGTCATACTTTATACTTTAAAAGCGATTAAGACGAGGGCCCGTGGGGTAGTATGGATCATCCTTTTGGCCTTCGGAGCCGACGACCCGGGTTCAAATCCCGGCGGGC
>CAYMEF010000049.1:0-9097 GCA_964389625.1 uncultured Thermoplasmatales archaeon | reverse complement strand
CGGGCCCGCCGGGATTCGAACCCGGGTCTTCGGCTTCGAAGGCCAAAAGGATCATCCAGACTACCCCACGGGCCCCAGGCTTAATTGCTTTGTGAGTATAAAGTATAACTTTAACGAGACTTAGTCAATAGTCTAACGGGTAAGGCCCTTTTTCATAGTAGTGCTTGAGGGTCGACGATGGGTACATTGGTGCATTTAACGAGGCGTTCAATTTCATCGTTTATGAACCCTGCAGACTACAATTTGCTTATATTGATCGAGGCGAAAATCAATTTGATTATCTGCTGAATAAGTAAATTGCCTGATTCCCAAACAGTCTTGGTAATGTTTAAGTATCGATAGACCATCCGATGTCAGTAACTATGAGGGAAAGCAAGAAGCAAATTTCGATCATTCCCTGCCTGTTTTCAGCATTTAGTTACTGATATCTCTCTGTACTGTGAGGTGTAATTGATGAATTTTAAGATATTCATAAGTGGAATCTGCATCGAATTTCGGTTTTTTGCTGAAGGGTACTTGTACAGAGTATCCCGCTCGAAGAATGCGAATTTTTCTGCATTGAATGCAGATTTAGATATGAACAACAAAGAAGTGCAGAGGGTAAACTGCAAGCATACGAGAGGCGATCGCGTGTTCCCAAGCGATGGCATTTTAGAATTTTTCAAAGCAAGAGATGGTGAAAGAAATGAATAATGTCTACAAGAACGTGAAACTGGCTTCACTCAACGATTCTGAAAGGACTACCGTTAAAGTGGGAGAGTCAGTTGTAGGGAAGGGACTGACCGTGATTGGTGGCCCCTGCAGTGTTGAAGGCGAGGAACAACTCCTGGAGACGGCAAGAAGGGTGAAGGAGTCCGGGGCAAACATGCTGAGAGGCGGTGTTTTCAAACCGAGGACTTCACCATATTCCTTCCAGGGACTCGGATTGAAGGGACTGAAAATCCTTGAGAAGGCGAAAGAAGAGACTGGTCTACCCATCGTTTCAGAGGTAATGGACACCAGAGATGTGTCATGGGTCACTGACTACGTTGACGTTCTACAAATCGGAGCGAGGAACATGCAGAATTTCTCTCTCCTCAAAGAGGTTGGAAAAGCGAACAAACCGGTGCTGCTGAAGAGAGGTATGTACTCAACGATCGAGGAATGGTTGAACAGCGCGGAGTACATACTTAAGGAGGGAAATCCGGACGTTATACTCTGTGAAAGGGGGATAAGAACTTTTGAAACGTACACCAGGAATACTCTTGATCTAAGTGCGGTGCCGGCTTTAAGAGAGTTGACACACCTCCCCGTGATAGTTGACCCGTCGCACGGTACGGGGAAGGTAAGCTTGATTGAACCAATGAGTTTAGCTGCGATTGCTTCCGGTGTCGATGGACTGATAATAGAGGTTCACGTAAACCCTCTACAAGCGTTAAGCGATAAGGACCAGGCACTCACGCCGTCTCAGTTTGGTCAGTTGGTGAGTAAGGGCAGACTCTTGAGAGAATCAATGGAGAAGTGGAAATGGGCATAGTAGAGCTGAATGCAAAGAGCGGGACTACGAAAATCCTGATGGCAGACTCGTTTGAACGCCTTGTTGAATTGATCGGTGAGGAGCGATTGATAGTCATCACGGACAGAAATGTAGGAAGACTATACGAAGACAGACTGAAGGCATACGACAGAATAGAGATAGGCACCGGAGAAAAGGCGAAAACTCTGGACACCGTCAGAACGATTTATGAGAAATTTCTTGATCATAAAGTCGACAAATCATTCTTCGTCGTGGGAGTAGGTGGAGGGATAGTTACTGACGTAACAGGATTCACAGCTTCTACGTACATGCGCGGGATAAGGTTTGGCTTCGTTCCAACCACTTTTCTTGCTCAGGTCGATGCGAGCATCGGAGGAAAAAATGGTGTTAACCTTAAAGGACTTAAGAATATGATAGGAACGATAAGACAACCCGAGTTCTGTCTGATCGATTTCAGTTTTTTGAAGACGCTTTCAAGAGAGCAGATAATTTCTGGAATGGCCGAGGTGGTGAAGAGTGGGGCCATCTCTGACAGGAGATTGTTTGAGTATGTGGAAGGACACCATAGAGAGATCGTTTCTCTTGATGAGCAAAAGCTTGAGAGAGCAGTGGCCTCAACGATTTCTGTCAAGGTGAATTTTGTCGAACGAGACGAGACAGAAAACTGGGAGAGAATGAAATTGAACTTTGGACACACGATCGGTCATGCGGTTGAAAAGGTAGCCAAGATCCCTCATGGATATGCGATTGGAATAGGAATGATTGCGGCAGCAAACCTTTCGACGGCCAGAGGATTGCTTCCGTCAGAGGAATCGGAGAGGATAAAAACGCTGCTCAGCAATATTGGTTTACCGACTGGAATTGAAGCGGATTGCGATGAAGTGTTTGAGGGCATTTCAATGGACAAGAAGAGTCTGGGCAATTCTATCAACATGGTCCTCTTGTCGAGAATCGGAAGTGCAACGATCGTTAAAATACGTAAGGAGGAGCTAAAAAGGACACTGCAGGAGGTGTGTATTTGAACGACATCGGACGACCAAACGTTTGCGTTAGCATTGGGGGGCTCTCTTCCTCAGAAATCATGAACGCAATAAAGGGGCTAAGAATGGCAGAGATCAGGCTCGATGGAATGAAAGTCAATAGTGCAGATATCAGAATAATTTTTTCTGCACCCACTGAGCTTATAGCGACTTGCAGACCGGGAAACTTGAATGATCAAGAAAGGGCTGAACTCTTGATTGATGCAATTGAAAGCGGTGCATCCTACGTAGATGTCGAAATAGAATCTAAGAAATGGTTCAGAGATAGAATCATAAAAGAAGCGAGAATCAAGGGCTGCAAGGTGATACTGTCTTACCACAACTATGAAATGACTCCGTCAGATGAGACTCTGGGAAAAATTGTGGAACGCTGCCACAATTACGGAGGAGATATAGTTAAAATTGCATGTAAAGCGAACAGCTATTCGGACAGTGCCAGGTTGCTTGGGCTCCTAGGAAGGAGTGAAAATATCATTGCCATAGGAATGGGTGAGAAAGGGAAGATTACGAGAATAGTAGCACCCTTACTGGGTGCTCCATTCACCTTCGCTTCTTTATCCGAAGGCATGGAGACAGCGGATGGCCAGATAGAACTGAAAAAATTGAACAATATAATAGGGTTGTTGAAGTGATCATTAACAAGGACCTCTACTGTCTGATAGGATATCCAGTCTCACATTCTTTGTCTCCGACCATTCACAATTCTGCCTTTAGGGACTCTTGCGTTGAAGCAGTATATACGACGATGCTCGTGAAACCAGACGATTTAGTCAATTCGATCTCTATGCTCAGAAAACTCGATGCAAAGGGAATCAACGTCACGATGCCCCATAAGGAAAGAGTGACCCGGTTTATTGACGAAATAGACGAGACAGCAAAGGAGATCAGAGCGGTCAATACCATAGTCAATAAAGAGGGAAGGTTGAAAGGGTACAACACAGACGCATCGGGAGCGGTCGATGCGGTCAAGAGTGTTATGGACGAATTGAACGGAAAGAGAGCCATAATACTCGGGAGAGGAGGGATGGGAAGAGCCACTGCCTTCGGATTAGGGCAAGAGGGAATGACTACACAATTACTGGGGAGAGATGAGATGGAAGAGAAGAGCCTGTCATCTGCGATCAGTGATGCCGACCTGGTGTGCAACTGCACGCCACTGGGAATGAGCCAAGGTTCCACTCCCATTCCTAAGAAGCTCTTAAGGAAGGAACTCGTTGTATTTGATGCAGTGTACGTCAACGGAAGAACAAATCTTATACGGGACGCACAGAGGAAAGGTTGCAAAACTATCGATGGGATACAGATGCTTGTGAACCAGGGTGCGAACTCTTTCAAACTCTGGACTGGCAAGTATCCAAATAGGGAAGTCATGTTAAACGCAGCCCGGAAAAGAATGGAAGAAAACAAAAGAGGAGGGAGGAAAAATATCTACTTTGTTGGATTCAGTGGGAGTGGCAAAAGCAACGTTGGGGAAAGAGTTGCTAGGAAACTGAGGAGAAAGTTTGTTGACATCGATGAAGAGATTTCTGCCAGTTACGCTCAACCAATTAAAGACATCTTTGTCAGTTTTGGAGAAGGAGAGTTTCGAAAGATGGAACACAGAGAAATCGGGAAAGTGAGTGAAAGAAATGGTCTAGTAATAGCCCCCGGTGGCGGCTCCGTCCTCATTTATGAAAACATTTCACGGATGAAGGACAGCGGTACGATCATATTTCTCAGAGCAGAACCGTCAACCGTATACGAGAGACTTAAGGGAGATGGGTCCCGTCCACTTTTGGCAGGAGCAGACGGAGCCGTTGAACTGAGTAAGATTCTAAGAGAAATGAACCTACGAATGCCTTATTATGAACTGGCGAGGGACCTGGAAACCATAACCGATGGGAAAAGCGTTGATACCGTGGCAAAGGAAGCAATTGGAAAACTAGGTGATTTTGAGTGAACGAATATGCTGTCAAAGTGGCGATCAGGAAATCGATTCTGGAAGGAGAGATTGTTGCGTCCCCATCTAAGAGTCAAACTCACAGGGCTTTGATCTGTGCCGCACTCGCAGAGGGAATCAGCACGATCCACAACCCACTTTTGTGCGATGATACCGAGGCCACGCTCGATGCATGTGAAATGCTTGGAGCCGAGATTCTCACTAGGGGTGAGGAGAAAATAGTTGTTCGGGGGATGGGAGGCAGGGTGAAGAATCAAAGCGGTCAAATAGACTGCAGAGAATCGGGATCAACTCTTCGCTTCATCACACCAATAGTAGCGGTTTCTGATGCCGAGTTTGTTTTCCGTGGAAAGCATAGTCTTGCACGAAGGCCCATAAAGGAACTATTGATTGTCCTGGAAAAGCTTGGCTCCATTACCGATTTCATTGAGACAAGAGATGGTCTTCCTTTTAGGATAAGGGGACCAAAAGAGGCGTTAGGCAACAATCTAAAAATTAGGGGGAACATCAGCTCGCAGTTCATATCTGGACTTCTTATCGCCCTTCCTCTGGTTGAGGGTGAGAGCAACATAACGATCACGACCAACCTGGAATCCAGTAATTATGTCGAGCTTACCCTAGAGGTACTGGAGAAATTTGGCATAAAAATAGAGAAGTCCGATGACCTAAGGAGTTTCACGGTAAAAGGCCGGCAGAGATACGCTGCGGCAGATTTTTGGGTGGAAGGGGACTATTCTTCTTCTGCATTCCTCTTGGTTGCGGGCGCCCTGTCGGGAGGGGGGTCAGGGATTAAGGTGAATAACTTGATGCAAAATTCTAGACAGGGAGACAGAAAGATAGTAAATATTTTAGAACGAATGGGAGCAAGAATTGACGTCAAAGAGTCTTCTGTTACCGTAAAGAAGAGCACGCTAAGAGGATGTACCATAGATGCGATGAATGTTCCAGATCTTGTCCCTGTCCTTGCTATTGCTGGGTCTCAGGCAAAGGGAATCACACACATAGATGGCATCGAAAGGCTAAAGCTCAAGGAGAGCGACAGGGTATCCGCAATTGAGAAGATCACCAAGCAGTTTGGGTGCACAGCTCGAGTTGGGACCAACTCAATTAGCATACGGGGAAGCTGCGCCATGAAATCCAAGGCACCCCTTGACTTTAGTGATCACAGACTGGTAATGGCTGGTTGCATAGGGGGCCTGGTCGCAAAGGGAGAGACTATTGTAAAAAATCCCACTGCGATCAAGAAGTCCTACCCCGACTTTTTTGATCATTTGCGTCAATTGGGAGGGGACGTCATGACCGTTAGCAATACACTTGGCGAGAGCTTCAAGCTTGGGGTCTTCGGAGATAGTCACGGCAAAAGAATTGGGGCCTTTCTGGACGGAGTTCCCAAAGGAGTTCGAGTCACAAGAGAGTACATCCAGGAAGAACTGGAAAAAAGGAGAAGCACGACTTCCCTCACTACGCAGAGAAGGGAACCTGACATTGTTGAGATCCTCAACGGAATAAGGGGCGGTGTAACAACTGGAGGAAGGATAAGACTCGAAATAAAGAATATGGACGTGAAATCTGAACTGTACGAAAAGAACAGATATTTCATCAGACCGGGACACGCTGACTATACCGCTCGACAAAAATATGCAAGCGTATTTGATTTCAGGGGGGGAGGGTTCCTGTCTGGGAGAATGACGGCATGTTTTGTTGCGGCGGGAGCGGTAAGCAAGAAGATTCTTGAACCAAGTGGGATAAAAGTGCTCACCCACATAGTACAAATAGGAAACGTGAAAATCTTGACCGATCCACTCGATGCGGACATTAAAAATTGCAAATTTCCGAACATAGTCAAGTGCACGGACCCTACGAAAGCAAGGGAGATGGAAATTGCGATTGAAGCTGCCAGATCGCAGGGTGATTCTCTTGGAGGAGTAGTTGAGTGTAGAATAATTGGCTTGCTGGTCGGCGTGGGAGAACCAATCTTTCATTCTATTGAAGGAGCAATTTCTCAAGCCATGTTCTCCATTCCTGCGGTAAAGGGTATCGAATTTGGGTCGGGTTTTAAGGGAGCAGGGATGAGAGGAAGCGAGAACAACGACCCGGTTGTTATGAAGAACGGAAATGTCGTCACGCTTACTAACAATTCCGGGGGAATTCTTGGAGGAATTAGTAGTGGCATGCCAGTCGTGTTCAGGGTGGCAATCAAGCCTACTTCAAGTATCTCCAAAGAACAACAGACTGTCAATTATGAGAAATACGAGGACGTGAAGTTCTCGGTCAAGGGGAGACACGATCCGTGCATAGCAGTTCGAGCCCCACCCGTTGTGGAAGCAATGGCTGCATTGACTATTACGGACCTTATGATGGCAGGAGGCCACATCGATAAATAGCAAAGGTGATTTTATGGATTTGGAAGAATTAAGAAAGAAAATTGACCAGATAGATTCTGAACTTTTGGGTCTATTGAGTAGGAGAATGCTACTCTCTTTGAGAACCGGAAGGATCAAGGAGCGAGTAGAAGATAAGGAAAGGGAGAAAGATATTTTGACATCCCTTAAGATGAGAGAAGATCCTCTCATATCCCCATCTTTTACTGAAAAGCTCTACCGGGAAATTATGTCTGAATCCAAGCGATTGCAAAAAGAAAATTTCAAACTGGCAGGATTCCAGGGAGAGAGGGGTGCTTTTGGAGAGATAGCTTGTAAATCATTTGACAAGTCTCTTATTCCGGTACCTTGCTTAGAATTTTCAAATGTCTTCGAGGGGGTATCGAATGGTGAGCTAGACTTTGGTGTGGTCCCCATAGAGAATTCTTCTGAAGGTGCAATAACTTCCGTCGGTCATCTAGTAACGGAAAGGGATGTGAACATAGTCGGTGAAGTGCTTCTCCCCATTCATCATTCACTTCTATCCCTCCGTAACGTAAATTTCGCTGATGTAAAGATCGTCTATTCGCATCCTCAGGCACTTGCGCAGTGTAGAAATTTTATAGCTAGCAATAAGTTGGAACCAAGGCCTTACTACGATACCGCTGGTGCTGCAACAATGATTGCGAGAGAAAGACCCATAGCGGCTGCGGCAATTGCAGGAAGAATTTGTTCCGATCTGTATGGATTAAAAATACTCAAGGAAAGGATTGAAGATTCGGAATCTAACTTTACGAGGTTCCTGATTCTATCGAAGCAGAAATTCAAAGGAAAGGGGAATAAGTGTTCCATCACTTTCTCAACCGAGGACAAGGTTGGAGCACTGACATCTGTTCTGACTATCTTCAAGGATGCTAAGATAAATCTTACGATGATAGAGTCGATACCTTCAAGGGATTCCCTGGGAAGATCAAAATTCCTAATCGATTTTATTGGCGCGTCCTCAGAAAAGAGGACGGTAGAGGCGTTAGAGAAAATTAAGAAACGAACTACTGGATTCAGACTTTTGGGATGTTATAGAAGTTGGTTAAAATGAAAATCGTAATAATGGGAATTGGAAAAATGGGATCGTGGCTTGCCAATTCACTTCGTGAGGATAATGAAGTTGCAGCTTATGACACCGATCAGCAGAAAACGAGCGATATAAGGGGCGTAACTGTAATATCTTCACCATCAGAAGTTGAAAGTTTTAGACCAGACATCTTGATAAATGCGGTGAATCTAAAGAATACGGTAAAAGTTTTTGAAGAGGTTTCTCCTCACTTATCTTCAGAATGCATCCTGGCAGATATAGCATCAATTAAAGGAGATCTACCCACTTACTATTCCACCTCTAGACACAAATTTATCTCAACCCACCCGATGTTCGGTCCAACAAATGCTGACCTATACCTGCCGAAGGGAGAGAACGCCATAATAATAAAAGAATCAGACGAGACTGGTAAGAAAATATTCAGAGATTTCTATGAACGAATCGGGCTGAAGATATATGAGTTTTCGTTTTCTGAGCACGATTCTATGATGGCATACTCCCTGACATTGCCTTTTTCATCATCCATGGTCTTTGCGGCTTGTGTAGAGACCGGAACCGTACCTGGAACTAATTTCAGAAAACACATGGAATTGGCCAAGGGTTTACTCTCAGAGGATGACAGTCTGTTATCTGAGATTCTCTTTAACCCAAAATCCATTTCGCAGCTGGAAAAGATAACCTCTAGACTGGAATTCTTGAAACACGTTATCAGAGATCGCGATTATGAAGAAGCTGGAAAGTTTTTTGACAAACTACGGAAAAACATAGGTCGATGATGGAATTATAATTCTTACATTCTTCATTCCACCCAGATTAATAGAATGATTCTCGTTTCTACTTATTTCTCCAATTCAGATGTGTTGTTTTTGTGGTGAAAATCAGTTAGTTTTTTATCATGAGAATCATAAGGTGGTTAGCGAGCGTGGTGTAGCCTGGTAACACGTGAGCTTGCCAAGCTCATGCCTCGGGTTCAAATCCCGGCGCTCGCATGTAACCAGAATTTGTTGTATTCCTTGTTTTCACCATATCGTAATACTTTGCACTAGATTCTTCTGAGTTCCGTCAGATCGTTTGAAGTGACTTTCAAACGCGATGTGAACTCTTGCAGGAACTTGTCCTCTCAAGTTATCTGGAGAGTGGGGATCGTTA
>CAYMEF010000048.1:0-9199 GCA_964389625.1 uncultured Thermoplasmatales archaeon | reverse complement strand
CGAGGTTCAAAGTGAACCGCTTCACGATCCAGAAGACGTTCAAGGAGATCATGGGGATATCGCCGCGAAAGTACGCCGAGGAGTGCAGGATTCAGCTACTCAAGAGAAATCTGAAGGACAACCAGCCGATTCCAAAGGCGATATACCAGGCTGGTTACAGTTCCCACAGCTGGCTGTACGAAGCACCTTCCTCAAAGCTGGGAATGACGCCCGCTAGTTACCGAAAGGGGGGAGAGGGAGCGACCATCACCTACCTGACTTCTAAGTGCAAACTCGGTTATCTCCTAGTGGCACAGACCAGCTGCGGTATATGTTCCCTGAGTCTTGCGGACACTGAGGAGTCTCTCGTAAAGAACCTCGAGAAAGAATATCCGAGAGCAGAGCTGGTTAGATCCGAGAGCGTCAGGGAAAGACTCCAGTCGGTTCTAGACTATTTTGAAGGGCAGCTGCTTGACCTGCCGGTGGATATAGACGGGACGGAATTTCAGAAGAGAGTTTGGTCAGCCCTCCTCAGGATCCCCTACGGCGAGACGAGATCGTACCACGAGGTGGCCAGGATGATAGGTAAACCTGAGGCAGTGCGCGCTGTGGCAAACGCATGTGCTTCAAATCCAGTTCCGCTGATAATTCCGTGTCACAGAGTAGTCAGGAAGGATGGAGGTATTGGGGGATATGGCCTCGGCGTCGAAAGAAAGGAGTACCTCCTAGCGATGGAGAGAGCGAAATCACAGGTGAGATAGATACAAAGCAACAGCCAGACTGGATCAGTTGTGCATGACATGCATGGAACAGCGAAGAGACAGAGGGCAGCCAGGATAGTCGAAGTGTATGGAGTGCTTGTGACACTCAGTCTGATATGGGGAGTTGCGTTTGTAGGAATCAAGGTGCTAGAACCAATGCTCACTCCGATAAACCTCACACTCCTCAGGTGGTTCATCGCTGGTGCAGGTTTCTTAGTCCTGCTTCCTATTTTTGGAAGACCCAGAATGCCGATCAGCAGGCGGGATATTCCTCGACTCCTGCTAGTCTCTTTCGCGAATGTGGTCGCCTATCATCTGACAATCAACTACTCGGAGAGCAGTATTGGTGCAGGTCTAGAAACTCTGCTCGTCGCAATGGGACCGATCTTCATCGTCGTACTCTCAACAATCTTTCTCAAAGAAAGGCAAGGCAGAACAGTACATATTGCAGTCCTTCTCGCACTGGCCGGGGCAATGATACTTTTCTTTGGGACTCTCGAGACCGACGGCTCAGGGACGATACCCGGAATACTCGAGGGCATAGGCACCGCATTTTCTTACGCTGTATTTGCCGTTTTTGCGAAACCACTGCTGCCAAAATTTGGTGCTAGGGCCTTCACGATCTGGGTCGGGTTGATAGGCACTGCGATGCTTTTGCCACTCGTATCTGGTGATTTCTTCTCTCAGGTATCGCATCTGCCACTGAATGGATGGCTTGCGATGCTTTACCTGTCACTCCTGAGCACAGTCTTCGGCTATATGCTATTCTACACGATGATAGAGAAAGGAGGTGTAGCAAAGGTTTCGGTCCAGCTCTACCTTGTACCGGTAGTGGGGATAGTAAGCGGGGCAATCATTCTGGGGGAGTCAGTCACGGTCATCACGATAGCGGGTGGAGCTGCAATGCTTATAGCTGTTGCACTTACCACCATCAAGGGGAAGGCAATATCATCTAACGGAAGAGAGGAAAACGGCACCTGATACGGGTTGAATTACGCGATATTAGATCTTAATCGTTCCGACTAGAATCGCGGCCACCGACGAGAATAGCGACACAAGAACAAAGGGGACGAGCAACCCCATATGCGAACACGAAAGAAATTATTGCGAGCGCACCTGCGATTGCTGGGAGAACAAACGCTGGCTTGTTTCCCATCAACCTGGAGGCAAAGAAACCTCCAAGCAATGCGCCAGATATACCTGCATTCCTATCAGCGAAGTGATAGAACTCTACAGGACTTGGGAGCCGATCCCCTTGTTGTTCATTTGCCAATCCACTCAGTAGGTTGTGATTATCATCAAAAGTATAAAACCGAAGAGGAGAGCGAAATTGAACTTCCAGACAACCCCGTTCTTTATGACTCCTTCCACGAACGACACTTCATTCTTGGTTTTAGAGTCCAATGATAGCACTTCTCCTTCCTCAGCTGGCCTGGGTCTCACAAATAACAACACCGTGACGAGACAGATGATCGTGATGATTATACCGGCGAGTACTGTATCTCTCCAACCTGCTCTGGATACCATTTTCCTGGCAAGGAGTTCTCCCCCGGCGATACCGATCGGTAAACGGGCATTCCAGGTACCATTGGTATGAGTCTCTTTCGGGGACCAAACCACTCTACCACTCTGGTTGCCCCTCCTATTCCTATTACTGTCCCACCTAGCCCTATCATGAATCAGCCAATGAAGAACATTCCGAGGTTTGTCGAGACGAACGAAACTATCCACTCGATCAGAAGCAGGATCTGGCAAAGAGCTACTGCCTTCCTGAGCCCCCATCTATCGGCGATGACTCCCCATGGAAACGCAAATACGGCCGCCCCGATGAACATAGCCGCGGCAATCAGCGATGCTTCTGTTTCTGTGATGTTAAAGTGCGACGAGATTGGCAGGAGGATTGGGGGCACAACCGCATATGCAAAACCAAAGCAACCCATGTATTCAACTATGGATGCTATGGGAACGATGTAACCATACCTTTTAGATCTACCATTAGAAATGGGATATTTCTTACCATCATTGTTTGAAACGACAGTAGACGACCGTTCTCTTAAAGAATGTCATGTGTCTAGATCTTTCTGATGGCACGGTTGGTCCATCAGTTCTCTGCCTCCAAGAACGCATCGTTTAGGCTTCCCACTGGTGGATTGAGTGCACTGCACATGCTCTGGAGAGCCGATAGTTCGTTGGAGTTTTTATACAATCGGTCTGTATTCTGGAAATAGTCTTTATTAGTCAACTTGTTTTCAATATCGAGATGGAAATAAGGACGGGATGTTCTGGATGGAGTTATAACCAGTGGAACGGTCCGTTCTATCCATAGGGAACTCGAGCATCCGATTTTCTAAAGATCTATTCCAAGACATTCGACGTGGTAGAAATAGACTCAACATTCTACGGAATACCAGAAGTCAAGACTGTCGAGAATTGGAGAGATGCCGTGCCTGAAACATTCGCCTTTACCGCGAAGATGCCGCAGACGGTCACACACGACCTCCGACTCAGGAACGCGATCTGAGAGGCAGAGAATTTCCTAAACGTTATCGGTGTCCTCGGAAAGATGCTTGCCTGCGTCCTGATTCAGCTTCCTCCATCCCTGGCGTATAAGGAAGGCTATAGGAACCTGTAGACCCTCATTGAGGAGTTGCCTCGGACCTTCAAATATGCGGTTGAGTTGAGACACGACTCCTGGTTTGTTGACGATACCTTCTTCTTGCTGAGGGACAACAAAGTAACACTTGCTTGGACCGAAATTCCGTATGCAAAAGTCCCTCCAGTTTTGACCTCCGACACCGTCTATCTGAGGTTCGTTGGGGATCGCTCGATAAGGGAAGAGGAATTCGGAAAGATCCTTAGGGAAAGGAACCAAGAGATTGGATACTGGGCAAAGGAAATGAAAGAAAGAGAGGAGCTCATCAAGCACGCATATGTCCTGAGCAACAATCATTTTCAGGGCTTCGGCCCTGCAACCGTAAATATTTTCAGAAGGATGTCGGGTCTGGAGCCGGTTGATTGGGCGACCAAATCGGGACAAGCAACTCTTGTCTAGGTTGGGCCCACCACAACCAGACCCATTACCGTTGTCCAGGTGGGAAAATTCCGCCCAGGTATCCTTTCTAAGCCACAACGTGATTGAAGAGCGGATACGATTTTGTATCGGACTCGTCGTACTTGACCAGGCCAGCCGAGGATATCCTGAATTTGAAGGGCATCGGATCGTAAGTTCCACCAGTCATCTTGATCACCGTCCCTTTCCTAACGTCGCTCGACTCCTCCTCCCTCTCGAGCTTCAGCATTCCCGACACATAGTATCCCTCGGTTCCGAAGGATCCGAACCCATTCTTGCCAAGTCCGCTTGTTACAACCGTGTAGGTATCAGGTATAGAGAGCGTCTTGAAGAATTGGTTTAGGAAATCGTTGTTATCTACAATGAGTGAAGTGATGGGATCGATAACGAGTCTGGAGACTCCAAATTCCGTAACCATGATCTTGATCTGGTCTGTCAGAATCCGTATGTAGTTGCTCATCGATCTGAAATCGTTGGTTATATCCCTCTTCATCTTCAGCGTTCTGTCAGCCAGTTCAAGGACTTCGATAGCTCCCTCCTTGTAATATGACCGGAAATCGAAGGAAAATGACTCTGCACTGTTGATATAGTCCCTACCTTTTGCATTTGCAAGGATCATCAGTCCTTTCTCCCCCCTTCGTGCTCCCTGAACCAAGAACTGGGTACCTGCAGCCGTTTTTCCAGAACCAGGGGCTCCATAGATCATGTAAACGGAACCGCGCCTCATAAGGTTCCCGAAACGACTGTCGAAATCCTCGACTCCAAACAGTGTATTTCTGATTCTCTTTCTTTCGTTCATTACGACAGCTATGTTGCACACTCGAGTCATCTTTGATTCTACGCTAGTTAGCTCCCTCTCAACGTAGATTGCCTTGAGTTGAAGACCGCAGTCTCTAGTTATCGCATTGAATTCCATTATGTCGCTGACCAGATCTTCTGAAACGCCGTTTAGGACGGCTATCCTGGTCCTTTCGTCATCTCTGGATGTAAGAATGAGGTCGAACTTGTGTTGGACTCCAGACTTCCCAGTCAAAACTACGTTGTTGCCAAACGTGAAGTCTTCCCCGAGCGAGAACTCCTGGGCGACTTTGTACAGGTCTACCTGTGGGTCCAATATCATTTCTATGTAACTACTACATAATATCCAGGTGGTTTGAATATTTAACCATTACCAAAAGTCTGCTCTGTTTTGCAAATAGACCAAAGCAAGTACCTCCTCATCCCCGATTTCAACCGAATTTTTAGATGTTCGTTACCTTTTCTTTTACAATATTAATTTCATAATGCTCCAGTTCTATGATGATGCAATTCCCTTATTCCCTCGATAAAGTTATTTGAGCCTCTGGGAAAGCAAATATAGTTTTTTAAAACTAAAACTAAATCGTCTGATAAAAATTCATAAAGGTAACAGTTAGCCATCCATATCTGATAAAGGTGCGTTCGTAGAATCATTGGTTCTAGATGGGAGCGAAATACTCAAAGGAACAACAGACGGTAAACAGTCAACGGATGGTTAAGCGTCTGATACCTTACGCAGATATAGTAACAGAGGCGAGATTTGAATTTAAGGGAAAGGAATACAAGTTACCAAAGAATGCGGTTTCACTTTAGAATTGCAGTAAGTGTTTCCGCTACAATCGAACGCAAGAAAGTAAAGGAAAAGTATTTGTTTCCCTAACTCCGTACAATTTCGGGGTATAACTTCAGCACAAATGCATCCACGATCTTCTGTGATCTGTCTGGTATTTCTGCCAGCGATTGCCGTGCACCTTCGGAAATGATATATATCTTTGAGAGCGATGAAGAAGTACCCACTGAGGCCATCCGTGGTAGGAGATCCGCCTTATCGTTCTCAAGCTCACTCCCCATGGCTTCGAACGCGGCCTCTCTCTTCACTTGATTTATAACGCCCATAGATCGCCTTCGGATCGGAACGAAGGTTGCTGAGGATGGTAAACTTGCAAATCTTATTGCGTTCCCTTGCGAGATCTGACTACTTCTTCTCCCCCTCCTCGATCTTCATCATCATGTTTGTCTACTCCTGAGCTCTCAGAGATATGTCCTCATGCATGTACAGATATTTCTGTCAAGATTCTTCATTACTGAAAGTATGCCCCCATTACTGTATACGAAGCTCCTGTCAAGATTCATGTGGAAATCCATCACCTTGGAGTTCCTCTTGATTGCGACGATCGGGTATATCCCCTCTCCTTCTGCATCTTGTAAGAAGCCACAGCCCGATCTGCTATGATAACGCCTTCCTTGATCTAGTGGAACGCCTTGTAATCCCTCACCGATCTCGGAAGGATCTCCAGTATAACCGACCTATGCCATTTCCCCGAAAAAACACGGGCGAAGTTTATCTGGTTCAGATGAAGGTGCTTCGGGTTTTGACCTTTCTCTGCAAGATTTATGTTCTCAGATCTTGAGGAGATTGACGAAAGGTCAAACAATATTCTGTAGACTTTTATTTCGAGAGACTGGAAGAACTTAGTCTGTGCGACAGGATCAGGTCCCAAGTTCCTTACGCCAAGATAGAATTTTTTGCAGAAGAGGAAATAAGGGGATGAGGAAATGGATAGGGTTCCAGGGTGGAGGACCAGACACCCCCTATAAAAGACACGGATGGGATTGCAGAAATAGTTATGCTCTTCTTTTCGATGTGATGCTAAGGACCGGCGAGGGATATCCGAGATCCTGGGACTCAGGCTGAATGATGTTGACCCTAATACAAATAAACTAAAATTAAGGATGCTCAAGCGCAGAAATGAAGAATACGGGGTGGTCCTTATCATCGAACCTAAGGGCAAAAACTGTGTAGGATCTGTTGGATTGACGCTTATCACAGGCTGGAAGTGAGCTGTTAACGCCATCATATTGTAAGCATATATTTGTTACAGAATGATTAAATCCGACTTTCATTTGATTTACATATGGGTCTCTTCAACAGCGTTGCCCTGAGAACAGTAGAGAGGAAAATTAAGACACTCTCCGGGCAAAAGATTCCTGTAATTGCCGGTCACAAGCTCCTTTACACCTGTAACCTAAGATGTCACATGTGCCCTTTCTGGAGGAGACCAGACGAAACCCTGCTTACGGTAGAACAGGAGAGAATGATACTTGATACTCTGGCAGAGCTTGGAGTCTCTTTTATGGGATTCGAGGGAGGAGAGCCATTTATCAGGAAAGACCTACCCGAAATACTTCGTCTTTCCCATGATCGATTTTTCACGTCCGTCGTTACAAATGGATGGATGTTAAAGGATCGAATCAATGAAGTTAAGGATTACATTGACTACCTATTCGTATCAATTGATGGAGTTGGAGAGACCCACGACAACCTGAGGGGAATGAAAGGCTCATTCGAAAGAGCTAGAATGGGAATAGAAGCAGCTAGCTCAATAATCCCTACAGCCCTAAGCACTACTATAACCTCAGAAAACACCGATCAGGTGGACAAGGTTGTAGATTTTGCGAAACAGGTGGGAGTTTCTGTCTCATTTCAGGTAGCTTATGATTATTCCACTGCGGAGAAGATGTCTCCTTCCGGACCGGCTCTCAAGAGTGCCGTACTAAAGCTGCTGGAACTTAAGAAAAGTGGTGAACCCATCATAGAGTCAAGGGATTATTTTGAGGCTGTCCTTAATTCGTGGTACGACGGCATCGGATGGGAATGCAAGCCCTGGTTGACCCTAAACATAGACCCGAGAGGAAGACTGGTACTCCCGTGCTACGTGTTAGGTGAATACACGGGAACGCAAAGGGTGTGGGAAATAGACCTTAAAAAAGTTTGGAACTCGGTAGACTGGGAAAAATACAGGACTTGTAACAAATGTGCTCTCTCGTGTTATCTGGAACCATCCCTCTTCAGCTGGGGAAATTTTGGTATGGTGAAGGAACGGATTATAGACAATATGGTGTCTTATCTGAGAGTTTAAGAAAACAATTTTTTGGCACTATTTCTTTCTTCTTTCAAGAAATGAAAACAGATTTGGGAGAACGTCTCCGTACAAAAACTAAATACTCAACACTGTACTAGCTAATTATGAATGAAGCAGTAAATGTTAAGGATATTCCAAAAGGTGGTCCATATTCCCATGCAATGGTTTCTGGAAATTTAATATTTCTTTCGGGGCAAACCGGACAGGTTCCAAACAAAGTTCTAAACTTTGATCAACAGTTCGAAAATGCGATTGACAAGATTAAAAAAATATTGGAGACTGCCGGGTGCACTTTAGAAAATGTTATAAAGGTCTCTGTTTACCTTGCATACAACGGGGACTTTAACAGAATGAATGGCCTATTTGTTAAATACTTTCCAAACAATCCTCCTGCAAGAACGACACTTGTCACTGGCTTTGTTTCAGAAGGGGTTCTCTTAGAAATAGATGTGATCGCATCGAAGTAATTGGTCAAAATGGAATGAACATTCCGTCAACTCTACGGTCAGAAGTAAAAAAACATTCAATACTCCTTTAATGGTTTGTCTATTTACATTTCATTGGAACCCTCAACACATGTTTAAAAGACACTCTCAAGGGACAGTATTTAAGGTATGTGGGGTAACTACTGAGCTGGTGAGACTCACAAATAAGTTTGCCTTATTTGGCATTCATTGGGTAAAGAATTGCAGAAATTTTGCTCAATTGATCTTAGTCGAGACGTAAATCGAGTAATCATCAGTTACAATCTCCTCACAGCATCATCCAAAAGAAGGTCCCTGCATTTCGGCTGGATAGTCGTGATTGGTAGAATGTCGTGTCGTTATTTAGGCAATCACTTATTAGTTTGAGTGGACAGGTGGGGATTCAGACCTAAACGTTCTGTTTTTGGAGGGGCCTGTCTATGCCCAGTGGGATCGATGCAGGTAGCAAAACCTATTTCAATCTGGGAAATAGGCACGATTTCAAGACAACAAGGAGGATCGTTGCCTTCTGGAATCGCTTTCACGTTGAGCCACCAACGGGATGCAGAGGAGGTACTGTTTTTCTATCTAGGAGCAAGTAGTTGATGGGAAGCTTCTACATTGGAAATGCCCTGGATTATCAGAAACGTCTCGACATCCTGACCCCATGAAACAGTTCAGGCCCTAAATGTTCCTCTCAGCAAACCAGAATAAAATAATAAGGCAGTGCGATGGCCAGATAGAGATAGCTGACGAAGAAGTGAGGAGATGGGCAACCAGACATTCCGAAGACCTCAGATAAGTTATTTACCACCGCCTAGTGAGTATAAAGCAATCCAATGTTTTGACTGCTTTAAGAGGCATTAACCAACTTTAAGAGGCATGAACCAAGAGAGAGCTTAATAGAGTTACTTGTATGAGAGCGTGAAATTTTGGAGGAAATTGTCAATGACAAGTGATCAGAAAGACAACCAACCATCGACG
>CAYMEF010000047.1:0-9224 GCA_964389625.1 uncultured Thermoplasmatales archaeon | reverse complement strand
ACACAGGGAGGTACGAGGATATGAAAAGACTCGAACTGTTCCGGGACAGGCTCTATCAGAAGGCTAAGGCAAAACAACAAAGGAAATTCCACAGCCTGCATGACAAGCTGTGCAGGCCAGACATCTCGAAGGAAGCCTGGAAGAGGGTATCTTCAAACAACGGATTGGCAGGAATAGACGGACAGACGATAGGAGATATCAGGGAATACGGAATAGATAGATACCTCAGCGAACTCCGGCATGGGCTTATCAATGAAACTTATGAAGTGAGTGATATCAGGAGGGTGTTCACTTTTTAGGGTTGATTTTTTACGTTTTATCAGCTTAAGCTGATTTAACTTTATTAGGTTGCAAAAAACCTGCAAAAACTTTTTATGATGTCAGTAACATATCTGTTTTGTTATGGAAACGGTACAAAGAAGAGTTTTGTCTGCGTCCATGATCGGAACTATTCTCGAATGGTACGGTGTTTTTCTTTTCAGTTCAGGAGCCGTGTTTATTGCGCACGCTTTTCTCCCAAAAGGAGCCCCTTTGGTCTCTATAGCGTCAGTCCTCTTCATCTTTGCGATCGGATTTTTCTTCAGGCCAGTAGGAGCCGTTGTGTTCGGCCATTACGGCGATAGGATCGGCCGAAAAAGGATGCTACTCATTACTTTGATCATTTCGGGTGTTTCGACAGGCGTTGTTGGTCTGTTACCTACGTATGCCCAAGCTGGCGGGCTCGCAATAATACTCCTTATAATCATGAGATTACTGCTTGGCTTTGGCTTGGGGGGAGAATGGGGAGGAGCGATGCTGCTCACCCTGGAGAATTTCAGGAAGAAGAGGGGTCTGTGGGGATCGTTTGTCCAGAGCACCGTGGGCATAGGATTGATACTCGGTGCATTATCCTTCCTTATTCTCACGTCGATTCTTCCCTCCGCTTCAATGTACGCATGGGGTTGGAGGATTCCATACCTGCTGGCATTCCTTGTCCTGGCGGTAGGAGTATTCATCAGGATCCGCATTCCAGAGACACCCATATTCGAGGCTGCAAAAAAAGAAAAGGAAATTGCGAAATTCCCTATCGGGGCTCTTTTCAAATCCCACAAGTTTAATCTTCTTTTGAGTACCCTGATCGTAGCATCTTCAGGGACTATCTACTACATAGGGATAACTTTACTCCCCACACTTTTCGAAGCAGAGAAAATAGTGACGATACATTTTGCACAGATCGCTATAATTGGATTTGCGCTTACCGAAATATTGTTCGTCTTTCTCGGTGGGACGATATCTGACTCAGTAGGAAGACGGACCATGGTTATAATTGCCAATGTGATCTTCCTGATCATAGTCTTTCCATCGATTCTCCTTAGGAGTGGAGCTTGGCTTATCACCTTCCTAGCCCTTTATGGAATAGCACATGGGATTGGATACACTCCAGAAGGGACAATCATATCTGAAATATTCCCCACGAAGGTCAGGTATACCGGCAACTCCTTTGCATACCAGTTCGCTAATGCTTACGTGGCAGGACCGGCTCCGTATGCCTCCCTGGCTCTAGGCGCACTCAGTGTCTTTCTATACCCGTTTTACGGAATAGTGTTCTCAGTAGCCTCCATTGCATGCGCCCTGAAGATACGGGAAACCAAGGATGTAGATCTTGGAATGGAAGAGGTCAGCGCAACTCCGAGCGAGTAGTAATGCTCATTGGAGTCGATATCGGAGGAACATTTACAGATTTAGTCATTTACGACAATGAAACTGGCAAAATAGATGGCATTAAGGTTCCCACCACTCAGAATCCGAAGCAGGCAGTTATTGACTACCTGTCTTCCCGGAGAGATGTTGCTGCCCGTACGGATGTGCTTTTTCATTCCACAACAATTGCTACAAACGCGTTGCTCACGCATATTGGCCTTCCCAAGGTAGGACTCCTTACTACTGAAGGGTTCAGGGACGTACTAGAAATCGGCAGGCAACGCAGGTCAGAGATTTACAATTTATTCAACACTAGACCAGAACCCCTTGTCAAGCGTAGACTCAGATTTACAGTCAAAGAAAGAATAGGCCCCGGTGGAACTGAGATTGATGAACTCGATATCAGAGGGCTTGAGTCTATATCAAGAAAGCTGAAAAAGGAAAAGGTTGATTCTCTCGCCATCGCTTTTATTAACTCTTACAGGAATCCAATTCACGAAAGGCTTGCTGAAGAGTTGCTAAGAAAGGGTTTTCGGGGAAACATCAGCACGTCGAGCGATGTGAATCCTCAGTACAGGGAATACGAAAGAATGAGTACAACGGTCGTTAATGCTGCGCTCGTCCCAATAGTTTCCTCATATCTTGAAGGATTGAAGAGCGAATTGCGCAATGCCGGTTTCCATTCTCCCGTATACGTGATGAATTCAAATGGCGGGATGGATACGGTAAAGTATGCCTCAAGGTACCCGATTTCGATAATAGAATCTGGGCCTGCAGCAGGCGTGCTGGCATCAAAGTATATGGCAAATATTCTGGCATTAGAGAGAGTTATAACGTTCGACATGGGAGGTACAACGGCAAAAGCAGGTACAATCGTAGCCGGGAACCCGGATGTTGCATACGAATTTGAAGCTGCAGGAAAGACACACAGCGGAAGATCGATCAAGGGGAGCGGCTATGCAGTGAGGCACTCCTTCATCGATCTTGCAGAGGCAAGTGCAGGAGGCGGTACGGTGGCTTGGATCGATGAGGGTAGAATCCTAAGAGTCGGCCCTCAAAGCATGGGATCAGACCCGGGGCCCGTCTCTTATGGCAAAGGTGGAACGATCCCGACAGTGACTGATGCACATGTCCTCCTGCAGCACATCAATCCCGAATACCTGCTGAGCGGAAAAATGAAGGTATACAGGGACCCAGCCATGCAGGCGATAAAGAAGCTCGCCGATCAGCTGGATATGGATGTTTATGAGGTTTCAGACGGCATTTTGAAACTTATAAATAATGCCATGGCAAAGACTCTCTCGATAGTAAGTGTTGAAAGGGGAAGGGATCCTAGGGATTTCACTATGCTCGCATTCGGCGGGGCCGGTCCACTCCATGCCTGCGATATGGCTGAAGATCTCCACATATCCGAAATCGTGGTTCCCGTTCACCCGGGTCTTTTTTCCGCCTATGGCCTTCTGACAGGAGATATGGTACGTATTTTTTCATCCCCAGTAATGAAAACCGATCTGGACATAAAGGAGCAAATCGAAACCCTCAGGACGAGGGCCATCGCAGGGCTCAGGGAAGATGGTCTGTCTACCTCAGCCCTGAAGGAGTTTGTGGAAATGAGGTATCAGGGACAATCTTACGAAATTGTCCTGCCTTATTCTGAAAATACGGAAATGAGAAAGGCATTTGATATGAAGCATAAGGAATTGTATGGGTATTCCTCAAACGACCCCGTCGAAATTATTAATATAAGGGTGCACGCAATCGCGAAAGTCGAAAAAGTACGGCCACCGGTATCAGATGTGGAAAGCGCTCCGGCAAAGTCTGATGTCTCCAGAGGGGCTTCCTTTGCCGGGAAGTTCGAGGAAGTGCCTGTATACATTAAAGAGAATATGCATTCAGGCAACCATGGAACTGGTCCTTGCATAATTGAGGAATATGACTCAACCACCACGGTGAACCGGCACTGGAGCTTCGTGATAGACCAATACGGCAATACCAGGATGAAAAAGGAGGTTGGCGGTTGATCGATCCCATAACGCTTGAGCTTATCAGAAGTTCGCTATTCTATGCAAGCGAGGAAATGGGCATAGCTCTCAGGAACTCGTCCTATTCGCCAAACATTAAGGAGCGCATGGATCACTCCGCAGCGGTTTTTGATGTTGGCGGAGGGCTCATGGCGCAGGCAGAACACATCCCGGTGCATTTGGGTTCTCTGCCATGGGGTCTGAAGAATACCATAGAATATTGCAAAAGAGAAGGGTTAGAGCTTGCAGAGGGATCGATGCTCGTCCTCAACAATCCGTACATAGCAGGAACTCACCTTAACGATGTCACTGTGGTCAGGCCCATCTACTTTAAAGGGAGAGTGATTGCTTTTTCGGCCAACAAGGCACACCATTCAGATATTGGGGGCAAGGTTCCTGGCAGTATATCACCGGATGCCAGATCACTGTTCGAGGAGGGGCTGATAATTGACCCCACATATCTTATGAGGAATAATGAGTTCGTTGAGGAGACTCAGGCGTTCTTCAAATCAAATACCAGAACACCGAAGGAAAGAATAGGGGACCTGCGAGCTCAGGCTGCAGCGAATTATACCGGCGAAAGAAGGGTACTGCAACTGGTAGAGAGATACGGTCTCAAGAATTTTGTTGATGGAGTGCGCGAATCCTCCAACTATACCCAGAGGATAGTGGTAAAGAGAATCTCTGCAATGCGAAAAGGGGAATATAAGGCGGAAGACTTCCTCGAATCACCTGACGGAGAGTTACTGAAACTGGCGGTAACATTGAAGATCGGAAACGGTGAACTAAAGATAGATTATTCGGGCACGGATAAACAGGTACCATTCCCTCTGAATGCGGTGTTTGGCGTGACTATATCGGGGGTGCATTTTGTTCTCCGATCTCTTCTGGGAGAAGACATCCCCATTAACGAAGGTACTTTCAGAAATGTTTCTATCGAAGCACCTGCAGGAAGCATACTGAACCCGGATTATCCGGCACCTGTTTCAGGAGGCAACGTGGAAACAAGCCAACGGAATGCAGACCTGATCTTCAGGGTATTTCTGGAAGTTTTCCCACATCTGGTTCCAGCAGCTTCAGGAGGTTCGATGAACAACATTATGATGGGTGGCAAAACGTCCAAGGGTCCATGGGCATTCTACGAAACTGTAGGAGTGGGTCTCGGTGGAAGGAAAGGAATGGACGGAATAGATGCAATACATTGCAACATGACCAACACCATGAACACCCCCGTTGAGGATATTGAACTTGCAATGCCAGTGAGGGTGAAGCGTTACGAATTCAGGCCAAACAGCTCTGGGGCGGGTGAGTTTAGGGGAGGGTCCGGGATAATAAGGTCGTTCGAGATCTTGGACGAGAGCACGTTCACCGTGGTCGCGGATAGAGGAAAAATACCTCCATGGGGTCTCTACGGTGGGTACGATGGTGCCAAGACGCGCGTCACACTTGAGAGGAATGGTCGAAGTATAAATATGCCCGTTAAATCATCAACGCAGTTGCTACCGGGAGATGTAATCTCTATTGAAACAGCAGGGGGCGGAGGGTATGGCGATCCAAGGTCTAGAGCGCGAGAAAAAATCATAAAGGATATAGAGGAAGGGATTATCAGTAAGAAAGAAGCCCGTAAATCCTACGGCTTTAATGAAAAATCTGTACGATAATCTTTTCCTCTGCCCGCAATAGAGCCGTATGCAAGCTGAAGAGCGAAGGGATGATACTGCTGTGCAAAATGACAGAAAAAGGAAGTGAAAGAAAATGCTGGGATCTGATGCTATACTGGAAATTCTGGAGAAGTACACTGTCGACAGCGTATTTGGCCTGATTGGGGAAACATCTTTCCCTCTGTATGGGAGGTGGGAGAATCACCCTGACATCCGTCACCTTCTTGCCAGGGATGAGAGAAATTCTGCTATTATGGCGGATGGATATTCCCGTGCCGGAGACCGGCCAGGAATATGTGAAGTTCCCGGGGTAGGTGCCTCATATACCCTCCCGGGAATAGTGGAAGCATACTACTCGGGTACACCTATGATCGTTCTTTCAAGCGATATAGCACTCTCCCACGAAAAAAGGAATTTCTTGACGGAGTATGACAAATCCAGTATGTTCAGTAATGTAACTAAGGAATACATATCCGTGAACCGAGGCGGAGACATTCCCCGTCTCTTGCGAAGGGCTTTCAGAGTTGCAACAACCGGCAGAATGGGCCCCGTTTTCATTCGTTTTCCTATGAACACTTACGAGGAAGAAGTTTCAGAAAGGGAGATTTATGCTCAAGAGGTATTTGGCAGGTATCCTTCAATCAGGATTATGCCCGATGAAGATTCCATTCTCCGCGCACTGCATTACCTGGGCAGTAGCAGCATGCCAGTCATAATTGCAGGCCAGGGAGTGCTACTTTCGCATGCGGAAGAAGAGCTTGAAACATTCTCGTCTCTGATGAGAATTCCCGTCGGAACCACAATCTCTGGAAAAGGTGCTATATCTGAACTGGGGGCGCTTTCAATTGGAGTTGTGGGAAGCAGGGGGGGTACAGAATTTTCTAATGGGATTATTTCTTCGGCAGACCTTATATTCTTTATAGGGACAAACGCTGATTCAGCCTCCACATCGGAATGGAGAAATCCGCCTCTTTTCTCCAGGGGGAGGAGTATAATTCACTTGGACATATCAGAAGCAGAACTCGGTAATAATTATCCGACCGATCTTTTCCTCTACGGAGATGCGAAGCTTACTCTGGCGAGGCTGGTGAAGCTAGCCAAACAGGTAAAGGTTAACAGAAGAGAGCTAGCTGACATCGCCAGAAAGAAGAAGCAAGCTCTGGAATTGCAGAAGAAACTGGAGGAGAAAACTTTTAGATCCGTTAACCCAATAAAGTTCGTCAAAGCTCTGCAGGAACTTGTGCCTGCAGATTCAATTATAACTGCAGATCCAGGGACTGGAGCAATCTACAGTTCCGCCTACTTCAAGGTTGGCAGACCAGGGAGAAAATTTATTTTCAATTATTCCGTGGGTGGTCTTGGTTTCTCTCTGCCCGCTGCAATAGGCGCATATTATGCCAGAGGTGGAACAGCTCTTTCCCTGACCACTGATGGCAGCTTCGGTTTTTTCGAAGGCGAACTCGAAACCATGAAACGCTATAATCCCGATGTCAAAGTGATCATGGTTAACAACGGCTCTTTCGGCTGGATAAGAGCCACAATGCTTGCCCACTTCGGCAAGATTGTAGGAGAAACGGATTTTGCGCCCGTGGACTATTCCAAGATTGCAGAGGCGCACGGGATACCTTATGGAAAAATCGATAGGGACGGAGATATAATTGAAAGGGTCAAAGGCATGCTGAAGGACACCGGCCCATTCTTTTTGGAAGTTCTGACGGAACCTGAAGATCAAATAATTCCACCGGTACCCGAATGGAAGAGCATCGTGCGGAGGAAGAGGGCGGACTATCTTGGGTGAGTCTTCAGAATTTCAAAGACTCGATTCCCACGTTCCTTCCCGCAACTCCAAGTGAATTGTTTGCGATCCTTGAGCCATCAAAGAGATCAGTGTATTCATTTTTCGATACAATTCCGGCGACGATCCTGCCTATGGAATCGGATTTCATAAGGCCTGCTCCGCTTCCCCCAGTGGCCACGACAGCATTCAGGAATGGGAAGATATACGGGGTCTTGTCCTGAGTGTTCAGGGAATAGTATCCGGTCCAGCTACCTGTAATCTTTAAACTGTCCAGGTCTCTCACGTAAGCCACAAGAACTGGAAGAATATTGGTTGTGAAGTATTCTTCGTCAGGTTGAACGTATTTGATCTCCTGGGGGGAATCGTATGAAAATCTGGGACCAACCTCCCCATCAGAGGTAGTGCCGGAGGTGCTAACCCAGAATGATCCGTTTGCTTGATACGGTCTTAGATATACCCCATGCGAGGGAAGAATCGTGAATGGGAATACTCCTTCATCGTTCAGGCCGTACGAGGAATCCACCATTTTCTTAATGCACTCACCGCTGACCTGATAAACAAACCTTTTCTTGGCTCTGATATGGCTATCTACCCCTATCCGGTCCAGAAGCATACCTGTCCATGCTCCTGTCGCAAAGACATAATTGTTGGCATGGTATTCTCCAGCACTTGTTGAGATCTCAGAGATTGTTTTGTTTTGCCAGAGAAAAGGTTCACCGGGGTAGCCTGTCGGTTTTTCGGCCCTAACGCCAAGGGACTCGACCTCAGTGTTGAAACTAAAATCCACGCCAATTTCCCTGCATTCATTGAAGTAATAGGACGAGAGCTTATCAATGTCAAGAACACCGCAATTCTTCCCAAGAACTCCCACCTCAATAGGCTCAAGATTAAGGATTTCACTCTCTTTTCTTTCTGGCTCCAGAATGATCGGATCTATTGCTGATAAATCTGACCTGTTAAGAATTTGCAGTTCAGTAGTGTTTTTCAGCGAGGCAATAGTTTCCCTGTTTAATTCGTACTTCCTTTTGCTCATCAGGAACAAATAACCTACGTCTAGCATACCAAGATTGTAACTGAGATCCTCCTGTATATGCCTGTAGAATTTTATACTCGAGCCGGCAAGTTTTCTGTTGACGTCTGTGGAGAAGAAATCTCTATAACCGGCAACGCTTCTACCAGAGTTTCCCTGCGAGTATGATGGTTCTTTTTCCAATACAATGAGCGATCTCCCGGGAAATTGCTTTTTCAGATAGTAGGCTGATGAAAGCCCCATTATGCCTGCACCTACAACCGCGATATCATAGTTGTTTTCGGACATTTGATTCACCTTTTACGGTACAGTCTCACACATTGTTTCATTTCAGTACCCTCAAAGAAATCGAGAGGACCCGGTAAGATTTGTGTAAAAAAGAGAGAAGATAAAATGCTACCTTTCCCGAAAACATAACTATTCTTTATAATGTCCGATGATTTCATGTCAGCCTCCCCTTCTTAATCGCTCCTTCATTCCCCGGTTTTCTCTACCGTAAGTTCACCAAACCTGTTTCTCCAGAACACAAATTTCTTCACTCCTTCGACGGTATTTACCTCGAATAACGACTCTTTTTTAATTTTCTTAGGATCTAGGGAGATTTTTTTTCTTTTTCCACTCAGTTCAATGACAAAGTGGTTCATCTTTTCGACTGCTACAGAAGAGAGCAGTATCGAACTATTAAACTGGGCCAGTACATACGCAGTCGCAGCCTCTCTCATTAGTTCCAAGACTGTGAAGGGAACGAAATTGAGAGCGTTATACTCATTAGTGACCTTCGTAAATTGCCAGCTTCTCAATTCCCAATATTGGTACAGAGAATCTAGCCCTTTAATACGCCCTTCTATGGCCGCTTTCGAATACAGATTGTCTTCATTATCAGTTCTGAAAAAGTCGTCAAGACCTAGGAAGCTTTTTTGGCTTTGAAACATTCAACATCAAAAGCTTATATCTGACGGGAAATTAATTATTATGGTTCTCTTCAGGATCGTGTGGGTAATTTAGATCTACAATTCCATTTCTTCTCCCATGGA
>CAYMEF010000046.1:0-9327 GCA_964389625.1 uncultured Thermoplasmatales archaeon | reverse complement strand
TAAGCCTCTCTGTGAAACAGGAAGCCCACACGCTTTAGCTGTGGGAGGATGTCACAATAGAGGTAAATTTATACAAATTTTGATATCTGTTTTCTATCCTTCATCTGTCTAGCGAGATGGTCGATCCGGGGGATGTCTGTTGTTTAACAGCCCGTTGAATATGAAGTGCATGAGCTCACCAAATCTCTTACCGTCCACCTCATCTCCCCACATTACGTACCTCATCCCGACAAAATCTGCAATCCCCATAAGTGCATACGAAATCAGTTCCGAATCGTTGTTTGAGAATTCTCCAGCCTGCATAGATGTCTTCAACCCCTCTGAATACCCCTCCGCTATTTTCCTATAGTACCACTTGAAAAGTTCCGGATCCACGTATTCTGCTTGCCTGATAATCCTATAGAACTTCTTGTGTCTCTTCACAAAGTCGAAAAACTCCCTGAACCCTACGCTTTCTATCTCCTGTCTGCTCTTCAGGTGAGACGTAGTGACGGAGATAGACTTTCTCAGTTCGTGGTTGAGGTTCATTATAACGTCCTTAAACACTTCCACTTTGGAATCATAGTAGATGTAGAATGTCCCTGATCCCACCCCAGCTTTCGATGTGATTTCTCCTATACTCGCATCAAAGAAACCCCTTTCGCCAAACACCGATTCAGCCGCACGCAGCAATTTCTGTCTGGTCTTTTCTCCTCTTTCTGTCTTAGGAAGTTTCATGGTGTTTCTCCTTTCCCAGGATTATTTCGGCCACTATAATCTCCTTTCCCTCCAAGTTCAACACTTTCATCGTGCACAGGTGCAAGGAGTAGTTCTCCCTCTTTTTTACCGAGTTGACTCTCAACTCGGACGAGATTGTTTCCCCGGGTCTTACGGGGTTCAGGAACCTTATCTTATCGAACCCATATAGAAAATATCCCTCCAACGCATCCGACAGCAGTCCCAGACCGATAGAGAGGCTAAGGAGACCGTGCCCAATTCTCCCTCCGAACGAGGTCCTTTGTGCAAAGTTGTCGTCCGTGTGCAGAGGATTGAAATCCCCTGTCAAGCCTGCGAAGCCGTAAATGTGGTGATCTGAAACCGTAATGCTTCTTCCCTTTATTTCCAGTCCCTCCAGTAGATCTTTAATCATCTTTCTCTCCCCTCAATTCCAAATAGTCTTTTTTTCCATTAGACGTTCTTGGTATTGAATCGAGGAACTTGAAATACTTAGGAATCTCATACCTTGCAAGATAGTTTGAGGAGTAATTCCTGATTTCTTCCTCGCTGACTTTTGTCCTGGACACCAGGAAGGCTTTCCCCACTTCTCCCCATTTCGCATCTGGAACTCCTATAACTGCAGCCTCCACTATGTCCGGATGCTTCTCCAACACTGCTTCCACCTCTCCTGGATAGACGTTCTCCCCTCCTGATTTGTACATGAACTTTACCCTCCCCTTGAAGAAATAGTTTCCATCTCCATCTCTCCTAAGAATATCTCCCGTCCTAATGTACCCCTCTTTATCGGTCGATCCTTCCTGACCTTTTCCAACGTAACCGCTAAAGGTGATTGGACTCCTCACCCACAGTTCCCCTGTGTCTCCCTCCTTACCGATTTCGTCGACGAGCTTGAGGTCGACCATGACTGACTTCCTGCCTATAGTAAGATCTTTTTTCATGTCACCCTCTGATGAATAGAAAATATTTGGTCCCGCTTCTGTCAACCCATACCCCTGATAGAACTTCAGCCCCTTCTCCACGTATCTTGTTACTACGTTTTTTGGAGTCATTCCTCCGCCAGATTTTATGAATTTCACCGACGCGAAAGATGCCTCCTTAAATTTGTCTGAAGAGGACATATCAGCGAGGACGGATGGCACGGAAGAAAAGATTGTGGTTTGAGTTTCCTGGATGAGTTTAATCAGGGATGCAGGTTCGAACTTTTCAATCAGAGTCACCCTGCCTCCGACAAACAGAAGTGGAAGAGTGAGCACGTTCCACCCTCCGGTGTGGAAGAGGGGGTAGACCAAAAGAGTCGAGTCTTCCCCGGTCAATTTCCACGAAAGCACCGTATTCAACGCGTTAAAAACCACCAATCTGAGTGGAATTAGAGCTCCCTTTGGTTCGCCCGTGGTCCCGCCCGTAAATAGAATGAGTACGGGATCTTCCAAGTCGAGCTGAGTCGATCCAAATTTTTTCCCATTGATTTTCTCCAATCCCTCGAGTTCAATCTTTTCGGCGGGAATTTCATTCAGAAGGTGTTTCAAGTTTTCTTCAAGAGAAGTACTGAAAACTACAATCTTTGCACTTGATATCTCAAATTCATACCTCAGTTCCTTTTCGGACAACCTAAGGTTATGGGGAACGAGGACTGCACCCAGCTTAGTGCAAGCAAACAACAGTGCTACCTCCATAGACTTGTTGGGAGATAGTACTGATACTCTGTCTCCTCTCTTAATTCCGTGCGAGTGAAGGAAGAATGCAATACGTCCTGCAAGATTGTCCACATCCTTGTAGGAGTAATTACTGCCACCGTAGTCGGATAGGGCTATTCTGTCACCATAAGTGCCAGCCAGAAACTCGGAGATGTCAATATACGTCCTCTCACCCCCATGTAACAACTGTTGAACCCCAGACATAACCGGTACCTGCAGCAGCCAAAACGATATTCCCCCCTATGTCCCTTCTTTCTCTTATTGCCTGATCAAGTGCTATCAGTTGGTCTGCAGATTGACTGTGACCAAAATCCCTCAGATAAAAAGAGTGATCTTCTGAAATGCCCAATGAATCTAGCAGAGACTCCTGGAATGACGGCTTCATGTGATTAGTCAGGACCATTCTGACTTCATCCTTAGTCAGTCCACTCTTTCTTATTGACGATTCAATCACCCGCTTGAAATTCTTCAGCGAAATAGATTCCAGTTTTGTCTTCAGTTCATCTTTCGTCATCAGACTTTCAAGATAAACTCGTCTTCTATCGCAGTATGGTTCGTAGAATTGCTGTTTAGCCCCTCCTGTGATTTCTAGGGTGCCTTGAGAGAGGGAGCCATCCGTCATGAATTCTGACTCTAATATCACGTTGTGATTCCAGTCCCTGCTGACTAAAGCCGCCACTCCTGCATCAGCAAAGTTATCCATCCAGGTGCTCTTTGGATCTGCTGGGTTCACAAGATATGATTCCTTTGACGCACCGACCAGGAGTACCGAATTCAACTCCTTACTGCCCATCAAGAGACTCTTGGCAACGTACAATCCCATCACAATTCCTGCACACATTGACGACATATCAAAAGAGAATGCACCGCTCAGACCCAGTTTTTCTTGAAGATATGTCGACATAAGCCAGATGTTGTAATCTTTCCACTGAGACCCCACATACATCAGTGCACCTATGTCTTTGGATTCGACCCCTTTTCTTGCTGCTTCCTTAAGTGCAATTCTGGCGGCATTTATAGCCATATCACTTGGCATTTCGTTCATTGAGCTGACATGTTTCTTACTGATTCCTTGTTTGACTTCGACCACGCTGAGGGGGAGGTTGAACTCTGAAGCTATGTCGTCGGATGATCTGGTCGTCTCAGGTATGTAAAGTCCATACGACACTATTCCCGCCTTGACCATCATATCACCTCCCTTATCGTCTGAACAAATGTGCCGTTCTCCACACTCTCTATGAAACCCAGCACCAGTTCGTTGAAACGCTCATATTCCTCTATAAACAGCAGGTGGTTCTGATTCTTGAACAAAACGAGGGACGAGTTGTTGAAACTCTTGTGCAAGACCAGACTGTTAGTCCAAGGAAGGACCATGTCTTCCGTGCCAGCAACTATCAGGGTAGGAATTTTTAGCGATCCATTACTGGAACATGAGTCAAAAGTGGAAGTTGCAAGGACCTGATACATGAACTGATTGCCATCCTGGATCCAGTCCAGTCTGCTTTCTATTATCTCGTCGAACTCTCCTTTTCTCCTGTTCGGGAAATCTCTGGTGAATGCAACTGACATTGACCTGGTTAGTCGATCTTTCTGACTCTCTCCCTCCACGACTTTCACCATTTCGCCATAAGATTCCTTCGTCATTGGAAGGGATTCTTTCCCTCCGCACGAAGAAGATACTATTATCAGTCCCTTGACCCTGTTCAGGGCGATCCTCGCCATTTCCTGTGCAATGAAACCTCCCATCGATACTCCGAGCAGATATGACTGTGACAATCCAAGGGAGTCCAGTACAGAAATGGCGTCCTCTGCAAATCCTTGAATTGTGTATGGAGAATCTAATGGAGTGCTCCTCCCCACTCCCCTATTGTCCGGTGTAACACATCTGATCTTCTTGGCAAGATAAGGTATCTGACGATTCCACATCCACAAGGAGTATCCAAGGCCTTCAAGGAGCAAGAGGGGTACTCCTTTCCCATTATCTTCATAATAAATATCCCATTCAACTTTATTAACAATCGACATTTAGACGCCTCTGCCCGACACTTCTCCGATGTAAGATTTCCTCACTTGGGGGCTCTCGAGTATTTCACTCGGAGAACCTGACATCACAATTCTTCCAGATTCTAGCAAGTAGACCTTCGAAGCTATCGGTACAATGTTGACCACGTTCTGTTCTGTCAAGAGAATTGGCATATTCTTCGAGATGGTCTCTATTTTTTGGATCAACTCTTTTACCAACCTGGGAAACAGTCCCGTAGTGGGTTCATCCATCACCAAGAACTTTGGCCTTCTGGCCAGAGCCCTTGCGATCGCCAGCATCTGTTGTTGTCCCCCACTAAGAGTCCCTGCCCTATCATCTCTTTTCACTTCTAAATCTGGGAAAAGTGAAAAAACCTCCTTCAGAATCCCTTGAAAGTTTGGTCCCTCCTCACCCGATGATTCGTATCCGAACAGGATGTTGTCTCCCACTGTCATCTCCGTGAATACCCTCCCCCTTTCGGGAACGGTTGCTATGCCCATCGATGAAATCTGATGTCCCCTCAACTTTTCGATTCTCTTGCCGTCGAATATCACTCCTCCCGACACCGGTCTGAGAGTACCCGTTACGGACTTGACGAGAGTAGACTTTCCCGCGCCGTTCGGTCCTATCACTAGGGTGATCCCGCTCCCGCATTTCAGTGATACACCCTGTAGCACCCGGGAACCAAAGTAACCAGCATTCAAATTTTCAATGCTCAGCACATCAACCACCTCCAAGGTATGATTGCTTGACTCTCTCATCCTTCACGAAGTCCCCAATGCTTCCATCGAAGATCTTCTCTCCATTGTCAAGGGTAACTATTGAATTCACTATTGACAGGAGTGACGATATTCTGTGCTCTATAATTATCATCCTCATACCTTTGTTCTTCAGAAGTTTGATCAGCTCCAGAGTGGACGAGATGTCCTCCTGACTCAGGCCACCAAAGGGTTCGTCTAGCAACATGAGTTTTGGATTTGATGCAAGAACCTTGCCTATCTCAAGCTTCTTGAGGAGACCATACGGCAGCGCATCTGCCTTGTTGTTAGCCACCTTGTCAAGGGCAGTAACTTCCAAGATCCAGTCGACGCCATTCCCGTCCCTTATACCGCTGAAGATCTCCAGGTTCTGTCTTACGGTCAAAGACCTGAAAGGACGCACCACCTGATAAGTCTTTGATATACCGATCTGAACCCTCTTCCATGAAGGCAGTGAGGTCACATCATTCCCTTCGAAAGACACGCTTCCGGAGGTGGGTTGGACCATGCCAGCTATCAGGTTAAGAAGGGTGGTTTTGCCTGCACCATTCGGACCAACTATACCGAGAATTTCCGTTTCCATCACGAAGGATACCCTGTCGACCGCAAGATTGCCTCCCCAAGACTTGATGAGATTCTGGGCTTCAAGAAACTTCATGATAAAACCTCGATATTCCCTTCGGCATGATGAGAAAGATCAGTATCGTCACTGCGACAAAAATGATGAGTGTCAGTTGACCAACATAGAGCTGGAGGTACTGGGAAAGCAGGATTATGATGAATCCCGCAGGAACTGCACCTAGAATTGTTCCCTTCCCTCCAAGGATCGAAATAAGCATTGGAAAGAGAAGGAATGAGAGACCAAGAATGTCAACTCCTGCAAACGTCGTGGTGAGTGCATAAAATCCACCAGCTAGGCCAACGACTCCCATAGAAATGGAGAATGCCAGTACCTTGACGGGAAAGGTGTTGATTCCCTGAGCGAGCATCGCCTCTTCGTCGTCTCCGATCCCTTTGAGAAGCAACCCCAAGTGAGACCTCCTTATGGAGTACAAGACAATGACAACAACTATTGCAACGACCGATAGAATGATCATCGACTCGTTGACCTGCCGGGAAAGAAGGGGTATTCCATAATATCCTACAGTCGGCATCTTGAGCACGATCCAGAATGAAGTGACGAAAGACAGTCCTATCAGCGGCAGAAGAAGGGACAGGAGCGTGAAGAATGGACCCCTCAGCCTCAGCGTAGGAATTGTAAAGATGATACCTCCAACAATACCCAGCACAAATGACAGGACTAAGAGCAGTGGAGTTGGAAGGCGATAGGTGTGGTAAAAGAAGCCCGTCGTGAATGCTCCTATACCTAGGAAAAATGGAAGTCCAAAATTCACGTAGTTTGTAGTGCCAGAAGAAAAGTCCCATCCCACTGCCATGAAAATGTAGATCAGCGCGAAGGATATCGAGAGAGAGAGGAATGGTTGGTTGAGCAGAGTCCCAATCGCCGCGAATAGGACTATGATTCCTATTGTAAAGAGCAGCTCCCTCGATTTCAGATCTGTTTTCAAACTATGCATGTCTGGCGCCTCCGATTCCATTCGGTAGAACTATTATGAAAACAATCACGATCAAGAATGACACGAGATCAGAAACGTTGTAGGGTATGAGATACTGGCTGGCAATCTGCGAAAAAGAGATTATGAATGCAGATGGGATGACCCACTTAAATTTTCCTAATCCACCGATGATTGATACTGCAAATGCTATCACGAAAGGATCTATCCACATGGTCGGAGTGACTACTTGCGAAGGGACCAGCAGTATGGCAGCTATTGAGATGAGAAGTATCGATATCATCAGGATTATGATATTTACCCTAAGTGTGTTGACACCAAAGAGTTCTGCAACTTCAATATCTTCGGAGGTCGCTCTTATTTTCCTTCCCTGTGAAGATCGATCTATCCACAACCAGACGAAGGCAATCAGCAGGATTGAAATTACAGCAGATGCGATTAGTGAGAGTTCAACAGAAACTCCCAAGACGCTTATCGAGGAATTGGGAAACGCGCCGGGAATGATCAACCCCACCTGCCCTCCAAAAAAGTAGGAGAATAGGTACTGCAACAACAGGGCAAAGAGCAACATGGAAACCATGAACACCATGGGATCAATAACGAATTTCGAAAGGACAAGAAAGATAGCCAGCCCAACGAGTATCGTGATCAAAATTGAGATTGCAATTGAGGCTAACAGGTTAATACTGTAAATCTCCGCAAAGAGGTAGATCATGTAGGAAGTCGTCATAAACAGGGCGCCATAGGTCAAATTCAATATCTTAGATACTCCGAAGACTAGTGTGAACCCCAATGAAATTAAGGCATAGGAAAGACCAAACAAAAATCCGTAAATTAAAATAGAAAATAATAAAATGGAAAGAATCATTGTAACCGTTATCCGAGAGTTACATTAAATTGTTGGATTACTGTTCCGTTTTGAAGTTGAACGTTTCTGAATGTGAGCGGATTCAAGGATGTCCAAACGAGGTAGAGCTTGCCGTCACTGTGCCATTGCATGGCTACCGCCGGTACCGATGGAACTGGTTTCAGATTTATTAGTAGGCCGTGATTGGAGGAAAACTTTATGAGTCCTGCAGGACCAGAATAGTTGGTTTGTTCAAGATACGGAATTATTGTATCGCTCGAAAGACTCTTGGCCTTCTCGATTGCTTGAGTAAGGTAGTAGACGGATGAGTATACGAATCCATCCTCGAAGATCGGGTTGTAGTGATACTGGGCTACGAAGTCGTTGTAGAACGGTATTGAAGAATTGGTGATATTAACGGGAAGCATTGGACCCCAGCCAAAAGAGAATTCTCCATTTGATCCAGAATGAGTTGCGTTGAAAAAGTCGTATGTTGAGCCTTCCATTTCGGACATTACATCCGCTCCCATCAGTAGGGGTTTGACTCCATTTGTGCCCTTATCTGCAGACCAGTCGAAGGAATTCCAGTCCTGTATCAACAGCGGAGTTTCAGTTCCGGCAGCGAGGATGTAGATTGATTGTGTGTTCGATTGTGCTAGCTGGGAGAATAGAGAGTCGTACGAACCTCCAGGCGGAGACAGAGGGAAATAGTTGATGTAAGTGACGTTGAATCCAACTTCTGTAAATGGCGCGTATAGCGGTGAAGAGTTTCCTCCATTTCCGATGTCGGGCTGAGTCCAGGCAGCCTGTTCACCAAGCACTGCAATGTTTGTTATGTTTTGAGGATATACCCCCTCTTTGTAGGCAAGCAGCATATAAACTGGGAGCGCGCCGTACTGGGCGCCTTGATTCGTTGAATTAACGAACCCATTGAAGATATACTTGTTCGCAGAATAGTCCTGTGCAACGAACGTTGAGATCTCTGGATCTGCTCCAAATGTTATGTATATTGTATGATACTGTGCTGCATACGTTAGTTCTGAATCGACGACATCGCTTCTATACCCACCGATCAGAAAATTCACTTTGTCCTGCGTTAAGAGAGCGGTCACTGCATTTACCCCGTTTTGAATGGGTATTGATGGGTCGGCTTCTTCAGTGTCGTAAGTAATTATCTTCAGGTCGTACATCGTTCCGTTCACGTTCACTCCGCCGTTCGAATTGATTTGATTAACCGCTAACTGGGCAGAATCGTTCATGTTTTGTCCGATGGGAGAGTTCAATGGGAGCGGCATTCCAATCAGAATGTCAGGTGCTGTTTTCTTTTGGGTTCCGAGAAGATAGGCGGATGTTCCTGCAACTACGACCACAACAATTACCACGATCACAACGGCAATTTTTGCTGTTTTAGAAAGTGGCATATGAATCACCTTTCATATATCCAACGGGTACTCGTATTAAAACTTAGCTGACCGGTACACCAGGGGACGAGAGTCGATCCCGACCGGTCAAATGGAATGAGCAATCGAACATAGCTCGTAAAAACGCTCGGGTCAATCAGTAACTTCCAAAGAACCTCATAAACATATATGAATCTACAAATCTTCCGTCGTCCAATATCATCCTATTCTTTCTTTTGCCTTCAACCATAAACCCGCGCTTTGACTCAGTATCAAGCCTAACACATTGCACTAAAGTTAAAACCAATCAGTGA